>QMQE01000042.1 GCA_003650445.1 Acidobacteriota bacterium
ATCGGGTTTTCTCCCGGAGGAGCGGGCGTGGATGGACAAATTTTTTTCCCATGGCTATCTGGACACTCTCAGGCTTTTCACCGATGAGGGGGAGAAATACTCCTGGTGGAGCTATCGGGCCCAGGCCAGGGAACGGAACGTGGGCTGGCGCATTGATTATTTTTTCGTGTCTGAAAATATGAAGAGCCGGGTGAAAGATGCTTTTATTATGGATGATGTAACCGGCTCTGACCATTGCCCGGTTGGAATAGAATTAACTTTGGGAGTGAAGGGTGATGAGAGAGAGTGATGGGTGATGGGTGATGAGTGATGAGTAAATCAAAAGACAGGGAATGGCCAACTCCCTTCTTTCGCGCACTCGCACTCGCACTTTCACTATTATTACTCCTACTTCTTCTTCCGCCGCCCACGCCCATCTCTGGAGGAGAAGATGAAAATTGTATCGGGGGGACAAACAGGTGTAGACCGGGCGGCATTGGATGCCGCTCTGGAAGCCGGTGTCAAGGCGGGTGGCTGGTGCCCGAAAGGCAGGTTTGCGGAAGACGGGATGATTTCGTCAATTTATCCGGTTCGGGAATTGGAAAGATCTGGCTACAAGGCACGGACAAAGCAGAATGTGGTGGATAGTGACGGAACATTGATCATTTATTTTAATACCCCATCCGGTGGGACGGAGCAGACATTGCTTTTTTGTATCAGGGAGAAAAAGCCTTATGCCCTTATTGATGCCGATGTGCTGACGGTGGAACAGGCGGCAGAAAAGGTCCGGGATTTCGTAGAGAGAAATGCTATTTCCGTTTTGAATGTTGCTGGACCCCGGGCCAGCAAGAGCCCTGATGCCTACCGCTACACAAGGGACCTGCTTCTCTTTTTCCTGAAAGACTACAGGTAAAAAATGGCCGTGAATGTACAAGTCCTTGACAGAAGAATTGAACTCGTCGTAGGCTGGTTCCGGAAGGAAGTAAGGTGATAACGGGACGATGAAAAAAATTGAACTGGATATTCCAAACTCAAGACAGAATCGGCGGGCCTGCCCGAAATGTGGCTTGGAACAGGACGGGGCCAATACCGAATGCATCCGCTGCGGTGTTATTTTTGAGAAATATCGGGCCATTCCCGGACGATCGAGGGGGGATGCCTCGCCTTCAGCCGGGCCGGAAGGCCGGTTTTTCTCCCGTGAAAACATTAAAAATCTCCTGTTTCATGTCAACAGGGAAGAAGGGAGGGCATATCTCTACAGCAAAGGGGTTCTCCTGTTGATTTTGTTTTTCTGGGGGTTTCGGTTCATTCTGGCCCCTATCGAGTCCAATGTTACCGGGAATTCATTCCTTCATCTAATCAACCTCCCTTTCCACGAAGCGGGGCACGTGGTTTTCAGGCCCTTCGGGCGGCTGATCACTTCCATGGGAGGTTCGCTGGGGCAGCTTCTGGTGCCACTGATCTGCTGCCTGGTTCTGCTAATCAAAACACGGGACCCTTTTGGCGGCGCTGTCACTTTCTGGTGGTTCGGTGAGAATTTTCTGGATCTGGCACCCTACATCAATGATGCAAGGAGCCTTGCTTTGCCGCTTATAGGGGGCAACACCGGCCGAACGGCCCCGTACGGTTTCCACGACTGGCAGTTTATCCTCACCGAAACAGGGCTCTTGAACTACGACCACGTACTGGCTCGAGGCGCGTGGCTGGTGGGAACGCTGGTTATGCTCTGTGCTGTTTTCTGGGGCGCTTTCCTATTGGTTCGGCAATTTCGGAGTGTAAAACAATTGCCGGATTAAGCGGATAATTCAGTTTTCTTTACGAAGTACTGATCATTTTTTTCATAATGTGCGAGGTGACTGTGAGGAGAAGTTTCTTCGGAGTGAAGCGCTCGGAAAAGGCCATGAAGCGGTTTTTTCCGCCCACGATAATGGATGGTTTTTTTCCAAGGGCACGAAATGCGGTGTGGACGGCCTGTTCTGCTGTTGCCAGGCCCTTCTGTTGTGTGGGGATGCCGGCTTCTGCGAGGAAGTTGGTTGCCGTTGCAGGGGGATTCAGTGCCAGTACGTTTATACCTTTTGCCTTCATTTCGTACCACAGCGCTTCTGCGAGGTGGAGGTCAAAGGCCTTGGTCGCGGCGTAGGTGGCAAACCACGGACAGGGCTGGACGGCAGCGGTGGAAGCCATAATGATCATGTCTCCTCTGCCGGTTTCCGTCATTCGTTTCAGGAAGAGTCGGGCGATTTTTGTAACAGCAACACAGTTCAGTTGAATCATCTCTATTTCCCGGTTGTCGTCAATTTCAAGGAAAGGGCCGGAGGTGCCGAAACCGGCATTGTTAATGACCATTGTCACCGTCAGGCCAGCAGTTTTGTCACTCAATTCCTGAGCAAAATGCTCATGGGTCAGGTCAAGGGGAATGATCCGGGTTTCCCGTTCGTACTGCTTCTCAATGTCCGCCGCAACATCCTCCAGTTTGTCCTGGCTTCTTGCGACCAGAGCCACGTTGTAGCCCTTTTTTGCCAGTTCATAGCTGAATTCTTTCCCGATTCCCGACGATGCGCCGGTTATGACAGCCCAATCAGTTTTCTTCATAAATATCCTCCGGGATTTCTGTTTTATCTAACTTTCAGTATAGCATGCTCCCAGGGAACGCTTTTTTTAAAATCTTAAACATGTGTTTGTGGTTTTAAGGGGAGAGATACTCGATATAACCTTGGATTTGGAAACAACCATTTGAGTTTAGTGTGTTTTCTATTCTTATGTTGGTGGCTCATGAATCTCAGCAATACCTCAGTGCCTGGTGCTGAAGTCTTCATCTTTCCGGTTTCCCGGCCAGATTGCATTTGATAATGAACAGTTCTTATGCGAAAATACCGAAGGTTGCATATTTTAATAAGGAGGGCATGCCTTGTCTCACGCACAGTATATTCCCCTGCTTATCTTTCTGGTGATTGCGACTTTGTTTCCGCTGGTGACGCTGGCAATAGCCAAGCTGTTCCGTCCGGAAAAGTACAACAAGTCAAAACTCTCACCCTATGAGTGCGGAATTGAGGTGGACAAAGAACCTGAACGGAACTTTCACGTTCGCTACTATGTAGTGGCGGTTATCTTTTTGATTTTTGACGTGGAAACAGTTTTTCTGTACCCGTGGGCGGTGAAGTACCGTGCCCTGGGTCTTTTCGGGTTCGTCGAGATGGCAATTTTCCTGATCATCCTGATCTTTGGATACGTGTACGCGTGGAAAAAGGGGGCGTTGGAGTGGGAGTAACACAGGAAGCAGTTGACAAGTTTTTAATTACTACCCGATTGGAGTATGTGTTCAATTGGGCGCGGAAGTCCTCGCTCTGGCCCGTGACCTTCGGGCTGGCCTGCTGTGCTATCGAAATGATGGCAACTGGTGCGGCGAGGTTTGACATTGACCGGTTTGGTTCGGGTATTTTTCGGGCATCGCCGAGGCAGTCAGATTTAATGATTGTCGCCGGGACGGTGACGTTGAAGATGGCCCCGGTACTTCGTAAAATTTATGACCAGATGCCGGAACCCAAATGGGTGATTTCTATGGGGGCCTGTGCCAATTCAGGTGGTCTGTTCGATTCCTATGCGACATTGCAGGGAGTGGATAAGATCGTTCCGGTGGATGTGTATATTCCCGGATGCCCGCCGAGGCCGGAATCCCTGCTCTATGGGTTTATGCAGCTTCAGGATAAAATCCAGAAGTCCAGTCTGCGGGACAAGTATCTCGTGGAGGGCCGGTAAAATGGCAGACGAAAAGAAAACAGGCACACCGACTGGGCAGGTGGATGCGCTGAAGGCGGACAAGAAGAAGACGGAACCGAAAAAGGCGGCGGCTGTACCGAATGTGGCACAAAAACCGGCCGGGGCAAAACCGAAGCCCGCCGGTCCGCCGAAACCGGCCATCGTGGAGCAGGAACGTACACCGGCATCGGAAGGCTGGCAGGAGAAGCTGTTGGAGGCCCTGGGAGACAAGGTGAAAGAAAGTTATGTGGCTTCCGGTGAATTCACTGTGATTGTGGAGAATGGAAGCGATTTCAACGCTACCATGGCACAGATTCATGAAAACGGCTTTGATTACATGTCCGACATTTCAGCGGTGGATTATTCAAAGTATGATGGAGTACCGAAGCGCTTTGCCTTGTCTTATCATTTGTATTCCATTGCGGAGAATCATCGCCTTCGGGTGAAGGTTTTCCTTGATGATGGGGAGAAGCTTCCTTCTGTGATGCAGATATGGGGAACGGCTGATTTCCATGAACGGGAGGCCTTTGACTTGATGGGAATCGTGTTCACCGGCAGGGAAGGGCTGCGGAGAATCCTGCTGCCGGAAGACTGGATTGGCCACCCCCTCAGAAAAGAGCTATCAAAAAATGATGGCAACGAGGCCTACACAGCCAAGTTGGTTCGAAAAGCCAGAGAGGATGCGTGATGTTTAAGTCAGAAATTATTGAACTGAACATGGGGCCACAGCACCCCAGTACCCACGGTGTCCTCCGGTTGAAGCTGAAACTGGATGGTGAAACGATTGTGGATCTGGATCCGGAAATCGGCTACCTGCACCGTGGTGTTGAAAAGCTGGCGGAAAATTTTACTTACCTCCAGGCATTGAACCTGACCGACCGGCTGGATTATGTGGCGGCAGTTTCCAATAACCTGGGATACATTGAAACACTGGAAAAACTGGGTGGGGTTGAAGTTCCCCGGAAAGCAAAGTATTTCCGTACCCTCATGACGGAGCTTGGACGCTTGTCTTCTCACCTTTTGTGGCTGGCGACCCACGCGCTGGATATCGGCGCCATGACTGTTTTTCTCTATGCGTTCCGTGAGAGGGAATTTATTCTGGATATGTTCGAGATGGTTACCGGCGGGCGCCTGTTGACTACAACATTCCGCTATGGCGGATTGAAGGAAGATATCCCGGAGGGATTTGAACGATTAGTCCGGGATTTTATCAAAATATTCCCGGATCGGATGGCTGATTATGAAGCTTTACTGACCAAAAACCGCATCTGGATGAAACGTACAAAACAAGTAGGTGTCATTTCAGCCGAAGACGCGATTAGCTTAGGCCTGTCCGGCCCGGTTGTTCGGGGTTCCGGTGTGCGATTTGATGTGCGCAAGGCGGAACCGTATGAAGCATATGGCGAGCTGGACTGGGATATGGCTGTTCAGGACGGGTGTGATACTTATGCCCGGTACCTCGTTCGGCTGGAAGAGATGCGCCAAAGCCTTCGGATTGTGGAACAGGCTCTGGACGGAATGCCGGAAGGCGAGTTCCGTGCGAAAGTACCTAAAGTTCTTAAACTTCCGAAAGGCGAGGTATACCATACTATCGAAGCGCCCAAAGGTGAACTGGGCTATTATCTCATCAGTGACGGCAAGGGCACCGGCCCGTATCGGCTGAAGGTGCGCGGCCCGTCCTTTGTGAACCTGCAGGGCCTGAAGCCAATGGTAAAAGGCCACATGGTGGCGGATGTTGTGGCCGTTATCGGAACGCTGGATGTTGTTCTCGGCGAAGTGGACCGGTAGGGGGGAAATATGGATTTTACTATGATAAATATCGTGATTCCCACCGTGAAAATTTTGATTGTGTTCGCGGTGATATTGCTGTCGGTGCTGGTGATGACCTATGCGGAACGGAAGGTTATTGCGTTTATGCAGGTCCGTCTCGGGCCGATGCGGGTGGGCCCATGGGGCTTACTCCAGCCCATTGCCGACGCGTTGAAACTGTTTTCCAAGGAAGACATTATTCCGACAATGGCAGATAAGCTGGTGTATTTTCTGGCACCGACCCTGGCCATTGTCCCAGCGTTTCTGACTTTTCTCGTGGTGCCCTTCGGGGATCAGACCACCTTCTTCGGTTTGCTGAAACACCCTACCAGTATGGCGATTTCCGACTTCAATATCGGGCTTCTGTACATCCTGGCGATTTCATCTGTCGGAATCTACGGCATTCTGCTGGGGGGCTGGTCATCCAATTCCAAGTATCCGCTCCTCGGCGCCCTTCGTTCGGCCGCACAGATTGTCAGTTATGAAGTTCCTCTGACCTTGGCACTGGTGGGGCCGATTCTTCTGGCCAATACCTTGTCTATGAAAGGGATTGTGGAAGCTCAGGCAAAGGGGATGTG
This sequence comes from Acidobacteriota bacterium, assembly GCA_003650445.1. Lineage (GTDB taxonomy): Bacteria > Acidobacteriota > Holophagae > Thermotomaculales > Thermotomaculaceae > UM-FILTER-49-7. Next base: position 6,123 of record QMQE01000042.1, read on the forward strand.
GTTTATTGTCCCCCAGTTTTTTGGCTTCCTGGTGTATCTGGCGTGCGCGGTGGCGGAAACCAACCGTGCGCCCTATGACCTTCCGGAAGCAGAGCAGGAGCTGGTGGCGGGATTTCACACCGAATATTCGGGAATGAAGTTTGCTTTCTTCTATCTGGCGGAATACGCCAACATGATTGTGGTCAGTGCCATTGCCACCGTGGTTTTCCTCGGAGGCTGGCTGCCGGTTCCGGGGTTGGCGTTCCTGCACATTCCGGCCATAATCTGGTTTGCGTTGAAGGTCGGCTTCTTCCTGTTCATCTTTTTGTGGCTCCGGGCAACTTATCCCAGGTACCGGTACGATCAGCTGATGCAGATTGGCTGGAAATTCTTCATCCCCGTTGCATTGATTAACATCTTTGTTACGGCGCTGTTGGTGTTGTGAGCGAGGTGAAACAGTGAAAGGATTAATTGACTTTGTAAAAGCATTCGATTACCGGGATCTGATTAAGGGTGCGGCCGTAACACTCCGCCATTTCTTTAAGCGGAATGTGACGGTACAGTACCCCAAGGCGAAATTGACGCCGTTTCCCCGGTTCCGTGGACGCCTTACATTGCTGAAAGATGAGGCCGGCGAAGACAAGTGCATATGCTGCATGGCTTGCGTTCGTGCATGCCCCACCGGTGTAATTTCTATAACGGCGGGGAAGAAAGAGGGCCGGAAAATGCGGTTCCCTGAAGAGTATAATTTCAACATGGACCGCTGCATTTTCTGCGGCATGTGCGTGGAAGCGTGTAATTTTGACGCTATTCTGCTCAATGAAGAGTATGAACTGGCGCAGTATTCACGACAGGACTTCAAGTTTCATAAAGAAAAGATGTACCTGCCCACCCCGAAAGTGGACTATAAGAAGTGAGGAGATAAATATGGAAGCATTGGTCAGTTTCTTTTCCCACTACATGCTCTATATCCTCATGGGGCTCACCTTACTGACGGCAGTCGGAGTGGTGTATTCAAAAAATGCAGTCCACTCGGTTGTGGCGTTGCTGCTCACCATGATTCTTGTGGCGGGCATTTACCTCATGCTGGATGCGGAGTTTATCGCAGCGGTACAGTTGCTGGTTTACGCCGGCGGCATCATCGTCCTGTTTGTGTTCATGCTGCTCCTTGTGGCATTGCACAAAGACGAGGCGCAGCGGCTATTCAACACCTACACAGTGGTTTCACTGGGACTGGTGGCATTCCTGGTTATTGTGCTGGCGGTGGTGTTCTTCGGGATGCCATTTGGCCCGGAACCGGCAACTGTCACCAATATTGTCAAAGGCGGCAGCACCGAGGCGGTGGCGGGAACGCTCTATTCCACCTACATTCTGCCATTTGAAATCGCCTCAATCCTGCTGCTGGTAGTCATGGTAGGTGCCATTGTATTGACAAAAGAGAGGGTAAAATCATGATTCCGGTAACACACATGCTGGTTTTTTCTATGATTCTGTTCGGCATCGGGGTCACCGGCGTGCTGATTCGGCGAAACGCGCTGATTATGCTCATGTCGCTGGAATTGATGATGAACGCAGCCAATATCAACCTGATTGTTTTCGCCAGGCAGCTGGATTCGCTGGCAGGACAGGTCTTCGCCATCTTTGTGATGTGCGTGGCGGCCTCGGAAGTGGCCATTGGCCTTGCCATTATCGCTGCCCTTTTCAAGAACAAGGAAACAGTTCAGATTGATTATTTGAACGACTTGAAGGGATAGCGCTATGTTTATGAAACTAATCTGGCTTATACCACTGATGCCGTTCCTTGGCTCGTTTATCAACGGAATTGTGGGGCGGAAAAAGTTCTCCAAATCCACAGTTTCCGCCGTTGCCAACGGAACGGTTCTGATTTCTTTTATTCTGATGATTCTTGCGGTGTATCAACTGGCAGGGCTGCCGGTTGAAGCGCGAAACGTAAATATCAAGCTGTTCGACTGGATCAACGTGGGCCATGCCCACCTGTCCAATGGGCTTCTCGGTGTACTCAATATTGCATGGGAGTTCAAACTGGATCCACTGTCCGCCGTGATGGGGCTGGTGGTTACCGGTGTGGGCTTTGTCATTCACATCTACTCCATTGGCTACATGTGGGACGATGAATACGGCTATGCCCGTTATTTCTCCTACCTGAACCTGTTCATGGGTTCCATGTTGATGCTGGTCCTCGGCGGTAACTACCTGCTGATGTTCATCGGCTGGGAAGGGGTCGGTCTCTGCTCTTACCTGCTCATCGGCTATTACTTTGATAAGAAGTTCTGCGCCGATGCCGGGAAGAAGGCATTTATCACCAACCGTATCGGTGACCTTGGTTTTGTTATCGGGCTTCTCTTTATCTTTGTGGCCTTCGGCTCTCTGAACTTTGACCAGGTAGCATCCCGCATTGCGGAAGTCTACCAGGCCGGGTTCAACTTTGCCGGTTGGCATTTGAGCGGCGTCACCTTATTTAACGTTATCGGTGTAGCGCTCTTTGTGGGCGCCACCGGTAAGTCGGCACAGATTCCACTCTATGTCTGGCTGCCGGATGCAATGGCGGGGCCGACACCGGTTTCCGCACTGATTCATGCCGCCACCATGGTTACCTCGGGCCTCTACATGATCGCCCGTACCAGTGGCATCTATTCCGGTGCTCCGGTGGCCCTGATGGTTGTGGGCCTGATCGGTGCGGCAACGGCTTTTTTCGCCGCCACCATCGGTATGGCGCAAAATGATATTAAAAAAGTGCTGGCATATTCCACCGTTTCCCAGCTGGGCTACATGTTCATGGGTATGGCGGCAGCCGCGTACTGGGCCGGTATTTTCCATGTCATGACCCACGCATTTTTCAAGGGCTGCCTGTTCTTAGGATCCGGCTCCATTATCCATGCCATGCACCATGCCTATCACAAAACCCACAACCATGACAAAGACCCGCAGGACATGCGGAACATGGGTGGCTTGAGAAGAATTATGCCGAAAACCTACTGGACATTTCTGGCCGCAACGCTGGCAATTTCCGGGATTCCCCTGTTCTCCGGTTTCTTTTCCAAAGATGAAATCCTCTGGAAAACTGCGGAACAGGCCATCGTGTACGGCCATAAAATTTACTGGCTTTACTGGGCATTGGGCGCGGTGGCTGCCGGAATCACGGCATTCTACATGTTCCGTCTGGTGTTCCTGACCTTTTTCGGCGAGTTTAAGGGTACGGATGAAGAAAAGAAAGCCCTTCATGAATCTCCCGGCACCATGACCTGGCCGCTGATTATCCTTGGAACTCTGTCAGTCATTGGCGGTTACCTCGGATTCCCACACCTGCTGGGGAAATACCTGGGCCACATTCCCAATGTGCTGGAGAAATGGCTGGAACCGGCTATGATTCATCCCCACCTGACCCACGCAGTTCAGCACGCATCGGAAGGAGTGGAATTCCTCTTCATGTTCATCTCTATTGCCATTGCGGTGGCCGGTATTTTTGTGGCATGGCTATTCTACATGAAAAAGCCGGAACTTCCGGCAAAGTTTACAGCCATGTTCCACGGTGCCTGGGAAACCGTGTACCACAAATACTACGTGGATGAAGTCTACGATGCTGTGTTTATCACAGGTATGAAAAATTTCGGGTACCTTTTGTGGGCCTTTGATGTATGGGTACTGGATGGTATTGTCAACGGTGCCAGAAACTTCACCATCATCATTTCCGAGGCCAGCCGCCTGTACGACGAATGGATTGTTGACGGACTGGTAAATATTGTGGGGAAAACCGTCGAAGGGATTGGGTATATGTTCCGGAAGATTCAAACCGGATATGTGCAGACCTATGCCTTCATGATGGTAGCCGGGTTTATTCTGCTGATCAGTTATTACATTTTCAGATAAGAGGAGACAGGTAAATGAACAATGTACTTGGATTTCCAATTCTAACCCTTGTGACCTTCCTTCCGACACTGGGAGCGGTCCTGATCGCATTGTTCCTCAAGAAGGAACAGTCCAAAGCGATCAAATATTCCGCGTTTGCGGTGGCGTTCATCGACTTTCTGGTGTCGGTGCCGCTCTGGTTTTACTATAGTCCCGGCACCTGGAAAATGCAGTTCCAGGAAGCCCATGACTGGATTCCGTCCCTTGGCGTGAAGTATGCGGTGGGCATTGACGGCATTTCATTGCTCTTAATCCTGCTGACCACACTGCTGGGCTTTATTGCTATCCTATCGTCTTTCAAAGCGATCAAAGAGAGAGAGAAAGAATACTACGTTCTCCTTCTTCTTCTCCAGACCGGCATGATGGGCGTGTTTGTTGCAGAAGATTTCTTCCTGTTCTATGTCTTCTGGGAAGTGATGCTGGTTCCCATGTATTTCCTTATTGGTGTCTGGGGTGGGCCCCGGAAATTGTATGCAGCCATCAAGTTCTTCCTGTACACACTGGCAGGCTCGGTGCTGATGCTGGTTGCCATTCTGGCCCTTTACTTTTACAACCATCAGGTCACCGGTGTGTGGACATTTAATATCCAGGCGTACCATCAATTGGCACCCTACATTGCGGCCAATGCCGGTAAAACTTTCCAATACCTGATTACACTGGCTTTCTTTATCGGTTTCGCTATAAAAGTGCCCATGTTTCCTTTCCACACATGGTTACCGGATGCCCACGTTGAGGCGCCCACTGCAGGTTCAGTTATCCTGGCCGGTGTTCTGTTGAAGATGGGAACATACGGATTCATCCGTTTTCTGCTTCCTATTCTGCCGGACGCAACCAAGGTTTTCCTGCCCTACTTTGTGTTCCTCGCAATCGTCGGAATTATCTACGGGGCGCTGGTTGCACTGGTGCAGAAAGACATGAAAAAACTGGTGGCCTATTCATCAGTCAGTCATCTTGGGCTTTGCATGCTGGGTGTCTTCGCCCTGAACCCCAATGGCATCAACGGTGCAATCATCCAGATGATCAATCACGGTGTTTCCACCGGCGCACTCTTCCTTATTGTGGGAATTGTGTATGAGCGAAAACATACCCGGATGATTTCCGAATATGGTGGATTATCCAAAATCATGCCAATTTACGCAGTTATTTTCATGCTCATGACCCTGTCTTCCATTGGTTTGCCGGGTCTCAACGGCTTCATCGGTGAATTCACCATCCTGGCTGGTGCATTTCAGGCAAAACCCATCTGGGCCATCATTGCCACCTCCGGCATGGTGCTGGGCGCCGCTTACATGCTGTGGCTCTATCAGCGGGTCATGTTCAACAAAGTTTCTGATGAAAACGTGGAGCTCAATAAGAAAGGCATTCTTTCCGATCTCAACGGCCGGGAAATTGCCTACTTTATGCCCCTTGTTATTGCAGCTTTCTGGATCGGCCTCTATCCGAAGCCGTTCTTCAAAATCCTTGAAAAGCCGGTGAATCATCTGGTTGAACAGGTACAGCCCGACTTTTTCAAGCGGGAGCAGGTTAAATTTGACTTAAACAAAGTAAAACCTGTTGTCCACGAAGGAGGGGAAGAGGAACATGAGTGACATCCTGACAAGGATTGCCGCTGATACACCGCTGATACTGCCGGAGATCATCCTGGTCATCGGTGCCACGGTGGTGTTGTTCGGGGCATTCTTTGCCCGGCGGAACACCAGACTTATTGCTGCCCTCACGCTGGTAACCCTCGTGGCGGCCGCCATTGCACTCTTCGGTGTTCCCCTTGGCAAAACCGGTTTCTTCGGCCTGTACAGAAGCGATGGCTTTTCGCTCCTGTTCAAGGTTATTGTGCTGTGGGTGGGCATCCTTGTGGTGTTCATCTCCATGGACTACCTCGAAGCGCGAGGCTATGAGGCTGCCGAGTTCTTTGCGCTGCTTCTCTATTCAATTGTGGGGATGTTCTTCATGGCATCCGCCAACGACCTGTTGACCATTTTCATCTCACTTGAACTCATGGCCATTTCCGTGTACGTCATGGTGGGCTACTTCAAAGACAATGAACTGTCCAACGAAGCTTCATTCAAATATTTTATTCTCGGCGCATTTTCTTCCGGGTTCTTTATCTTTGGTGCATCCCTGATTTACGGTGCGGTCGGAACAACCCGAATTGATTTGCTGGCGGACAAAATCCCATTCCTCAGTGGTGGAATAGGTGTTTTCGCCACCATCGGCGTACTCTTTATGCTGGTGGCTCTTGGATTCAAAACCGCACTCTTTCCCTTTCACCAGTGGGCGCCGGACGCCTACGAAGGGGCACCGACACCGGTGACCGCCTTCATGTCTGTTGCCCCGAAAGCAGCAGCATTTGCCATTTTTCTGAGGGTGTTTGTCTACGCATTTGGCAATGTCCGTTATGACTGGGTGCCGATTTTGAGTGTAATTGCCATTATGACCATGATCTGGGGCAACTTTACCGCCATTCGTCAGGAAAACATCAAGCGGATGCTGGCCTACTCCAGCATTGCCCATGCCGGCTACATGAGCCTCGGCATTATTGCCGGGACCCCCATGGCAATCAAAAGCATGATTCTGTACCTGGTAGCGTACTCCTTCATGAATATCGGTGCCTTCGCCATCGTCATTATCCTTTCCAGGAAAGACGGATACGGTGAAAAAATTAACGATTTCAATGGCCTGGCACATACAAACCCCCTGCTGGCAGCCATTATGCTGGTGTTCATGCTGTCTCTGGCTGGTATTCCCCCGACTATTGGTTTTTTCGGAAAATTCTATCTCTTTGGAGCCGCGATAAACTCCGGACTTTACCTTCTGGTAACGGTGGCACTGGCGACCTCTGTGGCTTCCCTTTACTACTACTTTCGGGTTGTTAAAGCCATGTATCTCGGTGATATGCCGGCGAAACGTACGGTTTCCTTGACTCTGAGCGAAAAAGTTACTGTCTTTCTGACAGCATTTGGGACATTGGTTGTGGGCATCTATCCCACACCGTTGTTTGAGTTTATTAAAACGACCTTTCTCCGGTAATTGTCGGTTAAAGTTGAGTGAAAAAGTCCGCCTTCTGGCGGGCTTTTTTTTGCGATACGCGATGGGGAGGCGGCCTGAAGGGGGAGGTTGGACCTACGAGATCCTGCTTACTTTCTTCTCATTTCAATTCTACATGGAAGATTCAAAACTCAAAATTCCGGCCGTAAGGCGGAACGTGCTACAATACCGCCATGGAGAAGAAACGGGCGATATTCATGGACAGGGACGGCACAATCAGCCATGAGGTGGGATACATCAACCATGTATCCCGGATGCGGCCATACTCGTTCAGCGCGGAGGCAATTCACCTCATCAACCGGTCGGACTGGCTCGCCATAGTGGTGACCAATCAGGCGGGCGTTGCCCGGGGCTATTTCACAGAGGATCTGGTGAAACAGGTCCATGGGCGGATGGAGGAAATCCTGGCATCCGGCGGGGCAAAGCTGGATGATATTTTCTACTGTCCCCATCACCCCGCTGCGGGGAAACCACCCTACAGGCTGGATTGCGACTGCCGGAAACCAAAACCCGGTATGCTCTTGAAAGCGGTGGAAAAGCACAATATTGATTTATCCCGATCGGTGATGGTAGGAGATAAAATTTCCGATGTGGAGATGGCAAAGGCCAACGGGCTGACCGGGGTGCTGGTGCTCACCGGCTATGGCCGGGGGGAACGGGAATACCAGTCTGAAAACTGGGCGGTTCAGCCGGATTTTATCGCGGAAAACCTTCTGGAGGCGGTGAAATGGATATTGAAAAACTAAAATCAGCTGTCAGTAGATTTTCAGAAATGAAGGTTCTGGTCGCCGGGGATATTGTCCTCGATGAATTCATGTACACCGAAATTGACCGGATTTCCAGGGAAGCACCGGTTTTTATCTGCCGCTATGAAAATAGTGAACGTTTCCCCGGCTGCGCGGGAAATACCGCTATGAACGTACTGTCCCTCGGTGCCAAACCTTATCCGGCCGGGATTGTGGGCCGGGATGAGGACGGAACGCATATTGCAGACCGGTTCTGGAACAGCGGTATGGATCTGCGCTGTCTGCAGAAGTCCCGCCGGGTCCATACGATGAAAAAGACACGAATTCTTGCCGGGGGTGTTCACCGGGCGAAACAACACATGCTCCGGGTGGATAGGGAGAGCGAAATTCATCGCTTTCAACTTCTCAGAGTTGCAAGAACGGTATTGGACGAAGTGGATGCCGTGATTATCAGTGACTACGGCTATAACACGGTAACGCCCTTCAATACCGAACGGCTGATTCCGGAGGCAATGGAACGGGGTATTCCGGTATTTGTGGATTCCCGCTACCGGGTCACCGCGTTCAAGCACGCGGAAGCCATCACTCCCAACGAGGAGGAAGCAGCGGCTGCATTGGGCAAACCGATTCCTGAAAACGGGGAAGACCTGCTGGAAGCACTGGAAACCCTCACACGGTGGGCGGATTGTCGCTTGACACTGTTGACCCGTGGCAGCAAGGGGATGGTTGTTCACCAGAAAGGGGACAAGAGCTACACGACCTTTCCCATCTACGGCTCTCCGGAACCGGTGGATGTGTCCGGCGCCGGAGACAGTGTCATGGCAGCCTTCGCGCTGGCCCTTGCCTACAGACTGGCTCCGAAAGAAGCCGCGCTGCTGGCAACCATAAGCGGTGGAATTTCCGTCATGCAGAAAGGGACTTATGCTGTAACACAAATTGAACTTCAAGAGGCATTGAATGCAGAAAATTTACCCAAGGGAACAACTTTCTCGTTTGATTGAATCGTCCCACAGGGACGGTTTGACAGTGGGCTTTGCCAACGGCTGTTTTGACGTACTCCATGTGGGCCACATCCGCTACCTGCAGGATGCAAAAGAACACTGCGACATTCTCGTTGTGGCGCTGAATGACGATGCCTCGGTGCGAAAACTCAAGGGGTCGGGACGGCCGATAACCCCACTTTCAGAGCGGATGGAGCTGGTAGCCGCTTTTCAGTCGGTGGATTTTGTCACCTTTTTTGGAGAAGCAACGGTGGAGGAAACCTTAAGAATCCTGAAACCGGACATCCAGTTCAAGGGAACAGACTACACACCGGAGACTGTTCCGGAACGACACGTAATGGCGGAAATCGGGGGGTTGGTCATGATTGTGGGTGATCCGAAAGACCATTCCACTACGGAATTAATTGAAAAAATGGGAGAAAACGATGAATAGACTGCTGGTTTGCGCGACACCGTTAGAAGCGGAACTTCTGGTGCAGGGATTTGGAGGCGGATTCAAAAAGGAAAGGGTTGGAACGGGCGTCGTATTTCGTTCAGAAAATGGGGGCAGGGCTCCTGTGCTGGTTACCGGCGTGGGAAAAACAAACAGTGCTTTGGTCCTGACGCAGTATTTCCTGAATCACGGTAGACCGGATGAGGTCATCAACACCGGTATTGCCGGTGCCTATCCCGGCAACGGTATCATCATCAGCCATGTGGCAGTGGCAACAGAAGAAATCTACGCCGACGAAGGGGTTCAAACCACGGATGCTTTCCTGACCATGGAAGATATCGGTTTTCCCCTGCTCATTACCGACGATGCCCACTTCTACCATCGTTTCCCGGTGCCCCACGGAAAATCTGTCCAGGAAATGCTGGTAAAGAAAACGAAACTGTCGGTGTACGAGGGGCGCTTTCTCACGGTATCCACCTGTGCGGCTACAAGGGAAATCGAAACGGAACGAACCGCAAGGTTCCAGCCTATCTGTGAGTCCATGGAAGGTGCAGCAGTGGCCCACACCTGTGCCGCCTTCGGGGTCAAATTCACCGAAATCCGGGGCATCTCCAACTTTGTCGGTTCTTATGAGAAAGAGGGTTGGCAGATTGAAAATGCCATGCAGTTTGCTGCGGGATGTACCTACGCATACTTAGAGGGATAGATAGCGTTGAAGCTGGCATTCTCCTCCTGTCCCAATGATACCTTCATGTTTAACAGCATTGTGTCAGGGCGTGTGCCCATTTCTTTCCCCTTCGAGCTTAGAATCGGGGATATCGCGGAACTGAATCGCTGGGCACTAAGACGGGAAACAGATATAACAAAACTCTCCTACTTTACCTATTTTCAACTGGCGGATGAATACATCATGCTCAATGCCGGTGCCG
>QMQE01000043.1 GCA_003650445.1 Acidobacteriota bacterium
AACATTCGGCGCAACGCACCGCGGGGGTAGGGGTAAGAGAAATCAGGGAGTTGGCCATTCCCTGTCCCTTCTCTTCCCTTTCGGTCAGAACACAGAACACTGAACACAGAACACATCTTTTTCACTCAACACCTATCACTCAACATTCGGCGCAACGCGCCGCGGGGGTAGGGGACAGAATAGTGCAAGTGAAAGTTCGAGTGAGCGAAAGAAGGGGGTTTGACAAGCATCGGTTTCCTTCTTTTTCCGGTCAGAACACTGAACACATCTTCATCACTCTTCTCCCCCCTTTCCCTGCTGAACCTGACCTTTGCTTTGTGTCTGGGTTGACAATGGGGATAGATTTTACTTGACAATGCAGCGAAACATTCTACAATCCTTTTGCTGAACCGAACCGGATTCTGCCAGAAATGCGAGAGTGGCGGAACTGGTAGACGCGCCAGATTTAGGATCTGGTATGCTTCGCGTGTGGGGGTTCGAGTCCCCCCTCTCGCACCATAAATCCATTAACAATTTGCAATGATAAATAAAGGAGATTCCACATGGAAACCAGAGTTGAGACATTGAGTCCTGTCACTCGGAAGCTGCTGATTGACCTGAAGCCTGAAGAAATTAACGAGGAATACAAGTCTGTCATCACTGAATTCAAGAAAATGGCTAAAATTCCGGGCTTTCGAAAAAACAAAGCCCCCCTTCACCTGGTAGAGGCCCGCTACCGGAAAGAGATTGAACAGGAGATCATCCGTTTCGTTGCCAACGATAAATATCCCACTGCAATTGAAGAAGCAAAGGATGAACTTGGAACCATCATTCGCGAAGAGATTGTTGATTTCAAGATGAACCCCGACCATTCGGTTTCAGCCGGATTTTATGTGGAATTGCTGCCGGAATTTGAATTAAAGGAGCTGGATAACCCCACCCTGACGATTCCCAGGCAGGAGAAGAACCTGGATGAAACCACAAAGAAAGTACTGGCCGACCTTCAGCAGCAACGGGCACAAATAAAACCAATTGATAAGGAACAGGCAGAAAAGAATGATTTTGTGGAACTAAAGCTTGAAGGTAAAAATAAAGAGGGGAAAACCCTGATAAATAATGAGGCACTTGAGTTACAACTGGCAGATGAAGGCTATTTTGCCCCGGTTGTACCGGAAATTGTCGGCATGAAAGCCGGTGAAGAGAAGTCATTCACAGTCAACTATCCGGATGATGAACGGTTTGGCATGTTGAAAAGTGAAACAATTTCCTTCAACGCAAACCTCAATCAGATTATGGAAAAGACGATTCCTGAACTGAACGATGATTTAGCAAAAGAAATGGGAAAGTTTGATACGCTGGCAGAACTGGAAGAAGACATCCGCAAGAATCTCGTTGAAAAATACGAGCAGGCAGAAAAGACGGCAAAACAGCGGGCGATGATGGATTATCTCCTCAGCCAACATGACTTTGAAGTCCCCCCTACTCTGGTACATGAAGAAGCCAGAAGTATGACGGAAAACTATTTCAACCAGATGGCACAGTATGGAATTCCCATGGAAAAAGACGAGGAGAAAATAAAGGCTGTCTATGAGCAGAGTAAGATTGAAGCAGAACAGCGCGTGAAAGAAGGGATTCTCCTCGGCCGCTTCGCGGAAAAATATGAGGTGAAAGCTGACGAATCTGAAATCAATGAGATTCTGGAGAAAATCGCCGCAGGCTTCGGCGAGGGTGCCACTGTGGAACAGGTCCGGAAAATCCTGGAAGAAAAGGGAGAGATGGAGAATGTTGAATCCAGGATCCGTCAGGACAAGGTATTTGACCTTCTGTTGTCAAAGGTGACCTTTGAAGAAAAAGACATGAGCCACGAAGGCCATGAAGCACACGGGCACGAGGAAGCGGACAGCAAAGAAAAGGTTGAGCCCGCTCAGAAAAAAGCTTCCGAACCAAAAGAAAAGACGGAGGAATAAATGTTAATTCCGATGGTAATTGAGCAGACAGGACGGGGTGAACGGGCGTATGACATTTATTCGCGCCTGCTGAAAGACAATATCATCTTTATCGGAACACCCATTGATGATAATGTTGCCAATGTGGTCATCGCTCAGCTTCTGTTCCTTGAAGCGGAGAACCCGGATAAGGATATCTCTATTTACATCAATTCTCCCGGCGGTTCCGTTTCTGCCGGGCTGGCTATCTATGACACTATGCAGTTTATCAAGCCGGATGTCAGCACCATCTGCATCGGGCAGGCGGCCTCCATGGGCGCGATACTCCTCGCAGGCGGCACAAAGGGAAAGCGTTTCTCCCTGCCCAATTCCCGCATTCTGATTCATCAACCCATGGGCGGCATGCAGGGCCAGGCATCAGACATTCAGATTCATGCGAAGGAAATTGCCAGGATCAAATCACTGCTCAACGATATTCTGGCAAAACATACGGGGAAACCGGTTTCTCAGATTGAAACCGACACAGACCGCGACAACATCATGTCACCGGAGGAAGCAATTTCCTACGGCCTGATGGACCGAATTATCACGAAAAAAGAGGAAGCAGGGAATGACAAGTAAGCAAAAAAAGGCCGCCAATAATAATAAATGCTCTTTTTGCGGGCGTCCTGACCATGAAGTGGAAAAGCTTGTCATGGGGAATGGTGTTTTCATCTGTAATGAATGCATCGAGCTTTGCTCTGAAATTCTGAAACAGGATGAAGACACAACATTGAGCGATGTCATGAGCACCCAGCTGAAAGACCTTCCCAAACCTATGGAAATAAAGGCAAAACTGGATCAGTATGTAATTGGACAGGATGAAGCAAAGAAAAAGCTTTCAGTGGCTGTATACAACCACTACAAGCGAATTAAGCACAACCGCCGATCCAAACAAATCAAGCTGGAAAAGAGCAATGTGCTCCTCGTCGGCCCCACCGGCACCGGTAAGACACTGCTGGCACAAACCCTTGCCGATCTCCTTCAAGTTCCGTTTGCAATTGCCGATGCCACTACTTTAACAGAGGCCGGTTACGTGGGAGAAGATGTGGAGAACATTCTCCTTCGGCTTCTCCAGAATGCTGATTTTGACGTAAGAAAGGCTGAAAAGGGCATTATTTATATCGACGAAATTGATAAAATCGGCCGGAAAAGCGAGAACCCGTCCATCACAAGGGATGTGTCCGGTGAAGGGGTTCAGCAGGCATTGTTGAAAATACTGGAAGGGACCTCTGCCAATGTACCACCCCAGGGTGGACGCAAGCATCCCTATCAGGAGTTCATACAGATTGACACCAGCAATATTCTGTTCATTTGCGGCGGCGCGTTTGTCGGTATTGAAAAAATCATTGCAAACCGCCTGGGGCGGAAAGTGGTTGGATTCAAGACGGGAGAAGATGAGAATACTGGAATTGTTTCAATTTCATCCGATGACATACTCCACCACATTATGTCCGAAGACCTGACCAGATATGGACTTATTCCGGAACTGGTGGGGAGAATTCCGGTAATCGCCGTACTGAATGAACTGGATGAAGGCGCACTTAAGCAGATCCTGCTGGAACCAAAAAACTCCCTGACAAAACAGTATGAACATATCTTTGAACTTGACAACATCAAACTTCGATTCACAGATGGCGCAATCTCTGCAATTGTAAGCCAGGCTACCCACAGCGGACTCGGCGCAAGGGGGCTTCGCCAGATAATGGAGGAAGTAATGATGGAATATATGTTTGAATCACCCTCAATGGCAGAGCGCTCGGAATTGACGGTTACGGCAAAAGATGTCAAACGCGCCCTGGCCAGCCGCAAGAAAACCGGATGAGTACAATGACAGAACGATTGCCCATTCTCCCTTTAACTGAAAATGTGCTTTTCCCGGAAGTGGAAACTGATATCTCCATTTCTTTCCCGCAACTCTCCGTTCCCTTTGAGTACGCACTCACCCACGGCGGAACAATGGTCGCCCTGGCGACACGGAATAAAACCCTGAAAAACATGAAGCCCGAGCAATTTTTTTCCATGGGTACCCTGATTCAGTTTCAGACTTTTATCACGGAAAAAGACAATCTGAATTATCTCTGCACTGTCCGTGGAATCAAACGCTTTGAGGTCCAGAACATTCACCCCGTTGACAGCATGTTCCTGGCGGAGGGGCAGGCCCTCCCGACACCCCGGGGGGGTGTGGATGTGGAAAGCCTGCAACAGATTCCGAAAGTGATTCGGTTGATTAAAAAATTTCCGAAATTGGCCAAAGAAAAAACTGAAATCAAATACCTTGAAAAAGCAAACCGCCTCGCAGACAAACCGGAAGCCTTTGCCGATATGCTTGCGTTCGCACTGAAACTTCCCCTTACGGATAAACAGGGATTACTGGAAATTCGTTCTCCCTATTTCCGCCTGTTGCGCCTCCTGGAAATCCTTGAAAAAGAATCCTTCGAGTACCGAATGGAGAAAGAACTGGATGCAAAGGTCCGGCTAAGCCTGGACGAGAACCAGAAACGCTATTTTCTAAGTGAAAAGATGAAGGCCATTCAGGAAGAGCTGGGGGAAGACGGTGTCAGTGAAATGCAAATTATGGAAGACAAAATCAAAGACGCCGGAATGAGCCCGGAAGCGGAAGAAAAGGCAAAAGAAGAACTGAAAAGGCTGAAAATGATGAATGCCTCATCAGCAGAAGCATCGGTTTCCCGGACTTATGTTCAGTGGCTTCTGGATATCCCCTGGAATAAACGCACCCGTGACCGGCTGGACCTTACACGTGCCCGTGAAATCATGGATCGGGATCATTACGCGCTGTCGGACTGTAAAGACCGGATTATCGAATTCCTTGCGGTACGGAAACTGACTCGAAAGACCAAGAATCCCATTCTCTGTTTCGTCGGGCCACCGGGAGTAGGAAAAACATCCCTCGCCCGGGCCATCGCAGAAGCTACCGGGAGAAAGTTTGTTCGAATGTCACTGGGTGGTGTCCGGGATGAAGCGGAAATTCGTGGCCATCGGCGCACTTACATCGGCGCCATTCCCGGACGGATCATTCACCTGATGAAGAAAGCAGGGACTGTCAACCCCCTGATGCTTCTCGATGAAATTGACAAATTATCCTCTGATTTTCGTGGAGACCCTTCTTCCGCCCTGCTGGAAGCCCTGGATCCGGAACAGAATATTCATTTTGTGGATCACTATCTGGATATTGATTATGACCTGTCCCAGGTATTTTTCGTTGTAACGGCAAATATCATTGACACTATTCCACCGGCTTTGCGGGACCGGCTTGAAATTATCCGGATTCCCGGGTACACGTTCAACGAAAAGCTGGAAATTGCCAGACGGCACCTGATCCCCAAGAAAATCAGGGAAACCGGAATGAAAAAATTCAAGCCGGCTTTTAAAGCCGACGCAATTGAAACAATTATTGAGAAATATACGAGAGAAGCCGGTGTCCGGAATCTCGAACGGAATATTGAAAAACTCTTTCGTAAATTCGCGGTGGAAGCTGCTACGGGAAAATTGAAAACCCCCGTTCCCGTTTCTGCAAGTACAATTTACGAAAAGCTCGGAATTCCCCGCTTTCGCAACCAGATTGCGGAAGAAGCCCCCATGGTAGGCGTTGCCACCGGCCTCGCATGGACACCGGTTGGCGGAGATGTTCTCTTCATTGAAGTCATCACTATGCCGGGAAACGAAAAAGTTGAGATTACCGGCCAACTTGGCGATGTAATGAAAGAATCTGTCCGCGCGGCGTTTTCCTTTATCAAAGCGAACCATGAAACACTGGGGATTCCGGTGGAACAGTTCAAAGATATTGACCTGCACATCCACATTCCGGAAGGCGCGATTCCCAAGGACGGGCCATCCGCCGGCGTGACCGTGGCAACAGCCATCTTTTCCGCACTTGCCAACCGTCCCATCAGCAATAAAATCGCCATGACCGGAGAAATTACATTGAGAGGGCGGGTTCTGACCGTCGGAGGCGTTAAGGAAAAACTGCTGGCAGCCCACCGTGCCGGCATTTTTGAAGTCATCATGCCGGAAGATAACGAAAGAGATTTGAAGGAAATCCCGGAAGAAATCAAGAATGTCATGGAATTCCACTTTGTTCGGAAGATGGACGAGGTCCTGAAAATCATGTTTGGAATTGAAGGAGCAAAGCCGGCCGCAATTCCGGCTCATAAAAGAAAACCCGCTTCTTTGCCAAAACAAAAAAGAAACTGAGCTGACAACCTGAACGCTTTGTTTCAACAAGGATTGCCTATGCAAATTGGCCAAACAATTACATTTATTAAAAGTGCCCCGAACTACGGAGAATTTAAGGACATACAGACACCTCACCTTGTTTTCGCCGGCCGCTCCAATGTGGGGAAATCTTCCCTCATCAATAAGCTGTGTGGTCGAAAACAATTGGCAAAAGTGTCAGGGACACCGGGTAAAACCAGGCTCCTGAATCTGTTCAATGTGGATAACAATTTTCTGCTGGTGGATCTTCCGGGCTATGGGTATGCGAAAGTCTCCAAGACGATGAAAACCGACTGGAACAAAGCCATTGACCGCTATCTGATGGAAGCGGCAGACCGTATCCTTCTGATTTTTCTCATTGATAGCCGTCATGAACCCCAGAAGAAAGACCTGGAGCTTCTTGATTATATCCACCACCTGAAACTCCGTTTTCTGGTCGCTTCCACAAAAATTGACAAATTGTCAAAAAATCAGCTTGCAAAAAACCTCGCAATCCTCAAGAATACATATACCGCATCAGATTATAACCGGTTCTTCCCGGTATCGTCACGAACCGGTGTTGGAGTAGACCCATTGGTTACAACAATCCTGAACGAAATAAAATCCATTTAAGGAGTACAAGAATGAATATCGCTGAACTGAAAGAAAAGTCAATTGACGAACTCATGTCAATTGCAAAGGAACTGAAACTGGAGGGGGCCACGTCCTTACGAAAACAGGAATTGATTTTCCGCATCCTCCAGGGCCAGACAGAGAAAAACGGCCTCATCTTTTCTGAGGGGGTTCTGGAAATCCTCCCCGAGGGCTTTGGCTTCCTGCGCGCACCGGATTATAACTACCTGCCCGGGCCGGACGACATTTACGTCTCTCCTTCCCAGATTAAGAAATTTGAGCTTCGGACAGGAGACACCGTTTCAGGCCAGATACGTCCGCCGAAGGAAGGGGAACGCTATTTTGCCCTCATCAAGGTGGAAGCCATTAACTTTGAGCCCCCGTCATACAAACGGCAGGCTCTCTTTGACAACCTGACCCCCCTCTACCCGGATGAAAGGATTAAACTGGAAACACCGGACCCAAAGCGGATGTCCACCCGGATCATGGACATGTTGACCCCTATCGGTAAAGGCCAACGCGGCCTCATCGTGGCGCCGCCGAGAACCGGTAAGACTGTTCTGCTCCAGAACATTGCCAACAGTATCACGGCAAACCATCCGGAAGTTTTTCTTATCGTGCTGCTCATTGACGAAAGGCCGGAAGAAGTTACCGATATGCAACGGTCCGTCAACGGGGAAGTCATCAGCTCCACCTTTGATGAACCCGCGACACGCCACGTCCAGGTTTCTGAAATGGTCATTGAAAAAGCGAAGCGCCTTGTGGAATACAAAAAAGACGTCGTCATTCTCCTTGACAGCATCACCCGCCTTGCCCGGGCCTACAACACCATCGTACCCCCCAGCGGGAAGGTTCTGTCCGGTGGCGTGGATTCCAACGCGTTGCAGCGGCCCAAACGATTCTTCGGTGCGGCCCGTAACATTGAAGAGGGTGGCAGCCTGACAATCATCGCAACTGCACTGGTTGAAACCGGCAGCCGCATGGATGATGTCATTTTTGAAGAATTCAAAGGCACCGGCAATATGGAACTGATTCTCGACCGGAAACTGGCTGACAAACGTGTCTTCCCGGCCATTGATATCGACCGCTCCGGGACAAGAAAGGAAGAGCTCCTCATCAGTGATTTCGAATTGACCCGGGTATGGATTCTTCGCAAGGTACTGGCACCACTTTCCGTTGTGGAAAAGATGGAACTTCTCACTGAACGCCTTGGAAAATTCAAAGAAAACGTAGGCTTTCTTGAATCTCTGAGCAAGGGTTGATATGGGTAGAAACACGCCTGTTTCATTGAAAACTCTTTTCAGCCTGCTGCTGGCAGTACTATTGGCAACAGTTCCGGCATCTGCACGGGACAACACGCTCCCGCCGGATCAGGTGGAAAAACTCCTGCAGGAAACCACAAGCCGCTATGAAACCATCAGAACGCTGGCAGCTTCCTTTACCCAGATTCGGACAACCCGGCTTTTGAAAAAACCGGCTGTTACAAAGGGGAAATTTTATTATGAAAAACCTGGGAATTTTCATTGGAAATTCACTGACCCCTATGCCCTTTCAGTTCTTTCCACTGGCAAATATCTGATTAAAATAGACCGGAAAAGGGGTAGCTATTCTAAACTGAAAATCAAGAAATACCGGTCCACCATCATGAATTTCATGGATGTGTCAAAAGCATTTGCCTTTCTAAACAAGTATTTTTATATCAAGGAAATTGACACAAATTTGAAAGACCTGTACATCATCTTCATTCCGAAAAAGAGACGGGTGAAAAAACGCATCAAACTTGTGGAAATCTGGCTCTACCCGGATTCCCGCCTGTTTCATCGGATTAAAGTGGAAGAAAAAAATGGCTCTGTTACAGACATCACTTTCCACCGCTTAAAAATTAACCGAAAACTCCCGGAAGGAATTTTTAACATCAGCCTCAAGGGACTGAAGAAAGAAAAATGGCAGGAATAATCTTTCATAAGCTTCACAGCTCAGGAAACGATTTTGCGGTGATCATTGACAACGACAAAATTTCGTCCGTGTCACCTGGCCAGGAAGCAACACTGGCCAGACGGATCTGCCGCCCTCATTTCGGTGTCGGTGCCGATGGCGTAATGTGGGTTCAAGGTGACAAAGTGCGCCACTTTGATCCGGACGGAGCACTGTCCTTTTGCATCAATGGCTCCCTGTGCCTGGCCCGGCTGATTACCGATTATCCCGAAATTCCCCGAAGCTTTTCTCTGTACCACGTACCTGTTGCGATTGATTTTGATGAAGGAGTATCCTCACTCATCTTTCGTCCTGAAATGATTCAGGTTCAGGAAATGACTGTGGAAGGCTACGCCGGGCGTTACGTATTTGTAGGGAATCCCCATTTCTTTGTGCATGGTTATCCCAGAGATATTTTTAAGGCCCGGGAACAGGCCAAAAAAATCCGGCACAGTTCGACCTTCCCCAATGGAGCCAATGTTTCCTACTGGGAACACACAGACCATACTGTGAAAATCATGACATTCGAACGCGGAGTCGAGGACTTTACTCTCTGCTGCGGATCTGCCTGCGCTGCCTTCACAGCGGGCATGCACCGTCCGGGAGAAACCGTGTTTGTACCGCCGTCCAATCGAGAGCTTACTGTCCATATGGACAACGAAACCGGGGCCATGACCCTCAGTGGGGAGGTTACATATGTCTGCAAAGGCACTTTTCTTCTTACTTAGCCTGACAGCGTCAACCGTTCTTCTTGCCGCCACACCTTCCGAAGTCAAGGCAATTGTCAAACTGAATCATGGTGAAAGCTACAAGCTCAAGGAGATTTCCATTCCTGGCAGCGCAGAAGGAAATGCCTTCTGGTTTACTGAGAAAGGGGGCCTGTCCCGCCATGTATTCTTCTCCAGCCTTATTTCCATAAATCGAAAAAAAGGGAAACTCTTTATCACACTGCTGCGAACAGGGACTGAACCAGTGGAACAGATTGAAGACATGGAATTTCGCGGCAAAACAAAAAATGGGGACACCGTCTTTTTCCGACTCCGGGACTTGAAATCCCTTCAATTTATCACAGCCAAGTGCGACAAAATATGCCCACTGGGGCATATATGGCGGGACACAGACTATCTTTTCTGCCCTTACGACGGACTCAGGCTTAAAATCCTGCAGAAAACAGGCCTTCAGGACATGGAAAAAAAAGAAACCTCCAAAAAATAAGCGGCGCGAATGCCGCAGGTTGAACAGAGAAGGGGAAGTGATGGGGAAAGATGTGTTCTGTGTTCAGTGTTCAGTGTTCTGACCGGAGGGGAAGAGAAAAGGCAGGGAATGGCCAATTCCCTTCTTTCGCGCACTCGCACTCGCACTGTTCTTCCCCCTACCCCCGCGGCACGTTGCGCCGGATGTTAGATGACAAATCAGGGAAAATCAAAAGACAGGGAATGACCAATTCCCTTCTTTCGCGCACTCGCACTCGCACTTTCACTATTCTTACCCCTACTCCTACTTCTTCTTCAACAGCATAACCGCAAGAACTACACTGTCCTCTTTCTTACTGGAAATCCCCACCACCACCGGTTTTCCTTCCTTCACCGGGAATGAGGTATTCAATACAGTCCATTTGTCATATACCGTTTTCCCCGCAGCATCTTTAGCAGGCACCAGTTTCACGACGGAAAATTCATTCAGAACCAGGCTTTCCCGGCGGCCCTCCGGCCGAAATTCCAGACGATACCCCGGACCGTCATCCGGAATCATGCTGGCAGTCAGGAATTTTCCGGTAATGGCCTGCAGTCGGGACTTATAAATGATTTTGGCACCCTTAATGTCAATTTCCTTCAACTCTTTCACCACCGCTGAGTTCAGGTCCGGATCAAACTGGTTAGTACCGTCCACCTTCAGGATGTAGGTCAGAAACGTCAGTGTATCCGGCCGTACATCCACCTTGTTCAGAAGCCGTTCCACTTTTCCAATGGTAATAGGCGTGGCGGTGATGACCAATACATTGCTCTTACTGTCGTAATCCACACTGGCTGCTGAGGAATAATCCTCTTTAACAATTCGCATAATCGCTGAGAGGTAGGCACTTGCTAACCTTGGCCCCTTCAACTGAATCACCTTTGTTTCCAATCTTGCAGGCGCATCAACTGTTTCTTTCGGGATGGTATCCTGAGCCATTGCGATGCCGGAAACCAATAAGACCAGCAGAATAACTGTTAATTTTTTCATGTCATATCCTCCTAATTTTTATATGAAATCCAGATTACATTTTCTTTCAACCGGGTTACCGTTGCCTTCCGCTGGACCTCCCTGATTTGAGGGGTCCGAACCGGGCTATCTGAGAACAAAACCGTCCTTACAGGGGCATCCTGAACCATGTCAATTTCGACAGCCGGGCTGTGGCGGAATAGAAATGAAAGCCACAAAGTCAGCAATACTGTAGCCGCAACAGCTCCAAAACGGAAAATCAGCTTCACAGGTGAACGCCTGTGCAACTTAACGGGAAGCTCCCTCTGAGATTTCTCAAGAACCAGTTCAGCAATATCCTCCGGTACCGAGCTCATCTCATCCCTTCCAAACAGGTCGTTCAGTCCGTCAGAGATCCGCTTTTCCTGCATCAGGGCTTCCTTACAGGATTCACAGTGTGACAGATGCCTTGCAACCTGTTCTGCCAAATCTGTATCCAGCAATCCCTGATGGTAAAGGGATAAAATATCCTGAATCTCCTTACATTTCATGGTACTTACCTCACAAACTCCGGAAAATTCCGAATAATGTAGTTCTTCATGCGGATTCTGGCGCTCTGGTAATGGCTACGTACCGTGGAAGGGGACAGGCCCAGAATTTCACCCACTTCAGCGGAATCCAGATTTTCGTAATGAATCATCGCTACAATCATTCGTTCTTTCTCCTTGAGAACCGTCATTGCCCTGGAAACCAATTCCTTGTCATCCAGGCGGGAAGACGTGTTCTCCCTTCTTCCCTGTTCGG
This sequence comes from Acidobacteriota bacterium, assembly GCA_003650445.1. Classification (GTDB taxonomy): domain Bacteria; phylum Acidobacteriota; class Holophagae; order Thermotomaculales; family Thermotomaculaceae; genus UM-FILTER-49-7. The sequence goes on from QMQE01000043.1 coordinate 11,772, forward strand.
GGATTTCATCCATCCCCACTGTATTCGCCCGTTTTTTCAACATGCTGAGACAGACATTTTTGAGAATCTGAACCAGATAAGCCTTGATATATCCGGCTGAATCCAGCCGTTCCCGGGACCGCCAGAACCTAAGGTATGCGTCCTGAACCGCGTCACTGGCATCCTCTGTGTTTAACAGGATACCGTAGCTCACCGACATCAACAGGCGCTTCGTCTCGCCAACAAACTCCCTGAAGGCGTCTTCATCGCCCAGTCTCAACCGCTTAGTATCCACCATTCAAAACCACCTGTGCTCTGTTCTCACCATAACCGGTCACCTGTACTACCCGGTTTAGCGCCAATCTGTCCAAAAAACTTTCCCTGCCGACTGTTTCTGCGAACAAGTTCATCCTCAATCTTCTGCGCCGGTTTCAAATGAAGTTTCCCCCAATCCGGTGCAATCAGGGCAGAATGGGTATCTGCCCGGGCAGACAGGCGATGGACCACCACCTGTGGTGGAATCCGCTCCAGAAAATCCGACACCAGATTCACATACTCACTTAGATCCAGCGGGGAAACCCGACCCTCCCGGTACCATCGGGCAATCTCAGTGCCCTTCAATACATTCAACTGGTGAAACTTCACCCCTTTTGCCTCAAACTCAGTGAACACACGAATACCTTCCATCATCTCTTCCCGAGTTTCCGACGGAAGGCCAAAAATCAGATGAACGCATGTGTGAATATTCGGGTAGTGTTGCAGGCGCTCCAGTGCGCGAAAAGTGGCAGCAGCATCATGCCCGCGATGTACCATCTTCAGCACCCGGTTTGTCAGCGACTGTACACCGAGATCCAGAATCACCAGCTTTTCCCCTGATAATTCTCCAAGCCAGTCAAGGAGGTCATCCGCAATGCAATCCGGCCGCGTTCCGATGGCAATCCCCATGGCATTGTCGTCCAGTACCGCACGATAGCGGTTGATGCAGACCTTTGTCGGTGCGTATGTATTTGTAAACGATTGGAAATATGGAATGAATTTTCGGATACCCAGTTTTTCGCGAATCTTCCGGCAACCGGTTTCATACTGAAGTTTTATCGCCAGATTCCCGTCAACGTGGGCAGCGGCACTCCCCCGTTCATCGCAAAATGCGCAGGGCAGAGCCGGGCCATCGTGGCCGTCCCGATTGGGACAAGTAAATCCCCCGTCCACCGTCACCCGATACACCCGTTCCCCGAAGCGCTCCTTCAGGAAATCCGACAGTTTTCTATAAACGGGAGAGTTTTTTCTTCCAGTGGGCATTGGTCTTTTCCCGGTACATTTTCTCCGGGATCAGGGGCTGTTTCAGCTTCTCCATCAGCTTCTCATCTACAGACCCGTTTTTAACAAACTGCTCCCCGGCCTTCTCCACATTTTTCAGGTAGCGGTTCACAATGGGATTCAGGAGCATATGCTTGATTTTTAAAAGCTCCCCCATCGTCCGATAAATTTCCAGCTTCAAAGTGACACTCGTCTCCCGTGCAAGCCGCTTGTAAAAATGGCTCATAACCTGGAACTGGGAATACTCCGGGTACCCGCAATTGGAAATGGCGATAAAATCCGGGTAATGGTCATAGCGGCGGGTATGGCGGGTCTCCCCGTTCACATATTCGAAGTAGGGATTCACCATCGGTAAAATCCGCTCCAGAAACTTTTTCAAAATGGATGTAATGTTATCCGTATAAAGCGGCGCTGCCAGCACCACCACATCGGATGCCAGAAAAATGGAGTGCATATCCTCCACATCATCCTTGTGAATGCACTTCCCCGGCGTAGTGTCCCAGCAGTTGAAGCATCCCCTGCAGTGTTCCACCTGCTTATCCACGAGGGAAATGTTTTCCGTTTCTGCTCCAGCCTTTGCTGCGCCCCGGAGAAAAGCCTCCACAATCTTATCTGTATTCCCTTGTTTTCCCCGTGGACTTCCGTTAAATGCCGTAATCTTCATCCGTTCCTCCCGCTTGTTTTCTTACTGCCGGTAGTTTATCACACGGGCGACTGCGTCGCCCCGTGACTTGTGATCTGTGGTTTGTGACTGGTAAAGAGAAAAAGCCAGCTTGAACATGGATAGAATTCAAAAAGATGCTGAATCCTGAACAATCACCTGAACCCATTTGCAAGGCTTCAATAGCAGGAAACTTTATGATTTGTTGCTCAGTATAAAACAATCAGGCAAGCTCCCGGAAGCACGGGGCTAAATCAGTTATGAAGGGACAGGAAATGGGAATCGAACAATACTGGGAAATATTGAAGCCTCTTCCTCAACCTCAGCCTCGGCCTCATCTCTACTTTGTAACAGTGAGGAGGAAATGAAAAAACTGCTGACCGTGTTCACATTCTTGTTGACGTTGACAGCGGCTGCTGAAAACCACAGAGCCCCTGTGAGTCCGGAAAATGCCCTTCTGAGTCCGTTGTACGAGCAAATGCCGGATGTTTCCCGATGCTTCAGCGGCAAACTCAATGACAAAGAGATTCAGAAAGCCCTTAAAGTAGTCAACCACATCCGGGCATTGCATCGGCTTTCGCCAGTCGTTTACAAAAGCAACATGGATGAGGCCGCCGCAAAAGCCGCCCTGATCGTCGTGGCCAACCGCAGTATGACCCATCACCCTGCCCCGGAGTCCCTGTGTTTTTCTGACGAAGGAGCCAAAGCCAGCACCCACAGCAATCTTTTCATTTCAATCTATTCCATCTGGGATCCCACATTCGCCGGCCGCCGGGTTGCGGATATTGTCAGGCAGATGAAAAAATACCTGATACCAACATCCAACATTGTCGCCAGTTGGTTAATCGACCGGAATATCCCCTCTCTGGGGCATCGAAGATGGATATTGAACCCATTCTTGACACAAGTTTCCTTCGGCAGAGTAGACGCAATCCGGCACTCGGGAAGCCGCTGGGACGTGATAACCGGAAGCAGTCTGGTTTACCAGGCTGCCAAGGACATTCCTTTGTACCCCACTAATTTTTTTGTGGCTTGCCCGTTCAATGACTATCCTGCCTCGTTTTTTGAAAAAGACGAATTCCTGTCATTCTCTGCAATTCCCATCAGCGCCGATGTGTTCGGGAACGAATTCGTGCGTTTTGATTCGGCGAAAATCACCATTACAGACCAGCGGGGAAAGCCCATGCCGGTAAGAAATGTTCACTGGGATAATCATGCATATGGTGTGCCCAATGCACTGATTTGGAAAACACCCGGCATAAAACCTCATAAGCGATACCACGTTACGATTTCCAATGTTCGCTTCGGAAATGCCTCTCATACTTACAGATACTCATTTCGCATCATCCCGTAACTTCATTCATTGACACTCCCGTCTAAGGTTTCAGTCTTTGTGCTGAATCCTCCCCGGGAAGGGGCGGCAGAAAAAGAAGTAGGGGTAGGAGTAAGAATAGTGAAAGTGCGAGTGCGCGAAAGAAGGGAATTGGTCATTCCTGTCTTTTGATTTTCCCTGATTTGTCATCTAACATCCAACATCTATCATCTAACATCCGGCGTAACGCGCCGCAGGGGTAGGGGTAAGAATAGTGAAAGTGCGAGTGCGCGAAAGAAGGGAATTGGTCATTCCTGTCTTTTCTTCGCTCAACCTTGCCTTCCACTTAACCTCAACCTTATCTTAGCGTTGTGTCTTTGTGTTAAGCATCGATTCCTCTTTCCCATGTGCGGTCCGCGACATGAAAGAGACAGTGTGAACCACTCGGTTCCGGCCGAAAATGCGGCGAAGCTGAAGAAGGCAGGAGGGACAGGATGTAACAATGGTGAAGTTACCATCAATGCCGGGTTTTTTCCGTGAGAGTATTTTTCGTGAAATAAGGGGATGTTGAACAAAGTAGGTGCCCCCGCTGCCGCAACAGCGATTCTCATTTTCCCATTCGGAAAAGGAAATCACCTGCTTCAATGTGATTTTTTCCTCTGTCCCCGGACCGGTTTTCAGATGGCAGGGCTGGTGATAGAAGACAGGGTCATCCGAATCAACTTTCCCCACCTTTTCCGCCATTGTCATGCTCATCAACTGAATTTTGTCACCGAAATGCTCCCTCAGGTACGCAAACCCGGATGAACAAGGCAGAAACACTGTCTCGAAAGGCTCAAACATCTCCGTAATGGCTTCCAGCCGATTCCTTGCGTCAGAAAGCTGGCCC
>QMQE01000044.1 GCA_003650445.1 Acidobacteriota bacterium
ACAAAAGGCCGAAGACGCGGCCCGCAGGGGTGAATATAATGAGGCACTGGGAATTGTTTCCCGGTGCCTCGATCTTTACCCCGGTTTCAGCCCTGCGAGGGTACTGAAAAGCGAGATTTTGTCCAGAACAGGGGATATTGAAGCGGCTGTTAGAGAATTGCGGGAAATTATAGCATCTAATCCGGAAAATATTCGCGCCAGGATGATTTTGACCGAGCTGTTTATTCAAGAGAATGATCAAAAGCAGGCTATGATTCACCTGGAATTTCTGTCTTTTATGGTACCTGAGAATGATCCGGCCCTGCTGGATTTGCGCCAACGGGCCGAAGAACTACAGCCTGTGGCAAGAGTGGAAGAAGAGGCACCTCAACCCCTTGAATTCGGCATCATTGAAGAAGCGAATGAAGACGATGCGGCGGAATTGTCTCCAGATGATTTGGGAGCAGATGAGGGAGATAATTTGATTCTGGAAGACGATGTCACAGAGATCTTCACGGAAGAGGAATTAGGTGTCGAATCTATGGAAGCCCCGGATTCAATTGGAGAACGGAGAGACAGTTTGGGCCATGATAATCCGGAAATCAGTTCTGGCCGAATCGAGATGGCGGATATGGAAGAGCATCTGGAAGAAGTGCCTGAGAATGTTGACGTTCAGCAGAGCGAAGTTGTGACTGTGCATGTTCCCGATGGAGAGGAAGGGAGCGTAGAATCTGAAAAACAAGATGTTGAAATCAAGACTCTGACGATGGCAAGGGTCTATGAACGACAAAAAATGTACCGGGAAGCTTTGGAAATTCTGGAAACACTATATTCGAACGAGCAATCCGAAGAATTGAGTGAGGAAATCCAGAGGGTTAAGCGACTTGTAGATGATAAGGCGATTACGGGGCAAAAAGGCCAAAGAGAAAGAGTTATTGTGTCACTCAGGGACTGGATGGAGAAAATTACATGCAATTCAATGAAATGACCAGAGACCTTTCAGACAGGAAATTTGTAGTTTTTGACAAGGAAGCGCTTGTGGTTTATCAATCCCCTGGTGCTGAACTGGATCAGATGGTCATCGATTTGGCTGATTTGGTAGCGAATGCAGTCAGGTTGGAGATGTTTACGCCCACAGAATCATTATTGAATGTAAATGGCAGATTGATTCTGTTGAAACAGGTGGGTGATTTTTTTATTGCATTACTTTGCGAAGGGAATGGAGAGGAGAGTAGAAAACTCGTTCTGGACATGTTGAAATTAGAAAGTAGATTGTTACCGGAGTTGACATAAACGGATTCAATCACGATACGACAGATGAGCTGCAAGGGGTTGCCTGCGGCCTGAAATGTTTTGTAGATAGGTAGGCCTGCTGACGAAACGTCCGGCGGGCTTCTTCAGTTGACGGGAGGATGGAAAGGCCTTATACTCAGACTGTAAACTGCAGGAGGAGACAATGTACGATACCAGTGATTTTAGAAATGGTTTAAAAATTGAATTAGACGGCGTCCCATTTGAAATTGTTGAGTTTCTTCATGTAAAACCGGGAAAAGGCGGGGCATTTGTCCGAACGAAAATGAAGAACATGCAGACCGGCGCAGTGCTCAGCAAGACATTTCGTGCAGGAGAAAAGGTTGGTAAGCCCGAGCTTCAGGATAGGCACATGCAATTTCTATACAGTCAGGCAGATGATGTGATTTTGATGGATCTGGATACGTATGAGCAAATCCCTGTTCCGGTTGAGAAGTTGGGAAACAAGCGCCTGTTCCTGAAAGAAGACATGGAAATTGACGTACTTTTCTACAAGGGTGAGGCAATTGCAATTGAGCTTCCGATCTTTGTTGAACTTGCCATCAGCCATACTGACCCCGGGCTACGGGGGGATACCGCGAGTGGCGGTAGCAAACCGGCCACTGTTGAAACAGGAGCTGTAATACAGGTTCCTTTGTTCATTGGCGAGGGGGAAATGGTGAGAGTTGATACGAGAACCGGAGAATACATAACGAGGGTAAAAAAGTGAATGTAAAAGAAATCCAGAAGCTTATGGAAGCATTTCAAAAAAACGGCTTGACGGAACTGGAGTTGGCTGATGAGGCTTTCAATTTAAAATTAAAACGTGAGATTGTTGTTGAAAATGTTGCAATGGTATCGTCACCGTCCATGATCCAGAACCAGGCCCAATTCCCTGTTACATCAACTCCGGCGACTGGGTCGGAAGAGGTTGAAGAGACGATTCCTGAAGAGGGCCTTGAAATTATTGAATCGCCCATTATTGGCACTTTTTACCGTTCTCCGAATCCGGATGCTTCCCCATATGTGGCGGTGGGCGATGTGATCCGAAAAGGTCAGGTTCTTTGCATCATCGAGGCGATGAAGATTATGAACGAGATTGAATCTGAGATAGAAGGGACAGTTGTCAGAATTTTTCCCAAAAATGCGGAAGCGGTTGAGTACGGGCAGAAGCTTTTCGCCGTAAAGCCGGTGTGAGACAGTTGAATTTATGTTTAAAAAAATTCTGATTGCCAACCGGGGTGAAATCGCGCTAAGAATTATCAATGCCTGCAAAGAACTTGGGATTCCCACTGTTGGTGTTTATTCTGTTGCAGACCGTGAATCGCTCCATGTGAAACTGGCTGACGAATGTATCTGTATCGGTGGAGCGGCCAGCAGTAAAAGCTATCTCTCTATTCCCGCCATTATTGCTGCAGCGGAAATTACCGGAGCGGATGCAATCCATCCGGGTTACGGGTTCTTGGCTGAAAACGCGCATTTTGCTGAAGTGTGCAAAGGCTGCGGTATTACTTTTATTGGACCCAGGGCAGAACATATCCGTTTAATGGGAGACAAGTCCCGAGCCAGGGACACCATGATTCGCAAAAAGGTTCCGGTGGTTCCGGGGAGTGACGGCCCGATAACCACTGAAGGGGAGTTGCCTGAGCTTGCCGAGCAGATCGGTTATCCGGTTATCTTGAAAGCATCTGCCGGTGGCGGTGGGAAGGGAATGCGAATTGTCCGTGAAAAAAACGAATTATTATCTGCCTACAACATGGCCCGCACTGAAGCCGGAGCGGCATTTGGCGATGACACCATGTACATGGAAAAATATATTGTAAACCCCAGGCATATAGAAGTACAGATTGCTGCCGATAATGAGGGGAGTACGGTTCATCTTGGGGAGCGAGAATGTTCCATTCAGAGAAACCACCAGAAGCTGATTGAGGAAGCACTTTCCTCCGTATTGACTCCTGAACAGCGAAAAGAAATGGGAACAACAGCAAAAAAAGCCGCAGCCGCGATTGGATATTCCAATCTGGGTACGGTGGAGTTTTTACTGGATGGTGACGGGAAATATTATTTCATGGAAATGAACACAAGGATTCAAGTGGAGCATACAGTGACGGAGGGAGTTACCAATATAGATCTGGTGAAGCTTCAGATAGCACTGGCAGCAGGTGAGAAACTCCCTTTGACCCAAAGGGATGTTAAATTTTTCGGTCATTGCATCGAATGCAGAATAAATGCTGAGGATCCGGTGTCCTTTATGCCTTCGCCGGGGAAAATCGAAGCTTTCCATGCACCGGGCGGCCTGGGTGTTCGCCTGGAAACGGCGGCATATTCCGGCTATACGGTTTCTCCTTATTATGATTCCATGATCGGGAAATTGATTACCTTTGGCCACAACAGGCCGGAAGCAATTGCCAGAATGAAGCGTGCCCTGGGGATGTTTTTTATTGAGGGCATCAAGACAAATATTCCAATGCATTTGAAAATTCTGGAAGATAAGGATTTCCAGGCCGGTAATTTTACGACCCATTTTATGGAGAGATTCGCCCGAAAATGAGATATCTTGTATTGAGTGACATCCATGGGAATATTGAAGCCCTACGGGCTACAATGGCTTTTATCAGGCGCAAAAAATATTCAGGGGTTCTATTTCTGGGAGACCTTGTTGGCTATGGGGCTGCGCCGAATCAGGTGGTCGATACATTCAAGAGAATGCGGGGGTTGGTTTCGGTTCGAGGAAATCACGATAAAGTCTGTTCCGGGATTGAGGAAGGATACAATTTTAACGATAAGGCAAAAATAGCGGCAGACTGGACATTTGAAAAACTCTCCATGGACAACCTGAAATTTATCCGTGAAATGCCGAGAGGCCCGGTTCGTGTGAATGAAAAAATCTTGTTGTCCCATGGTTCTCCGGCAAACGAGGATTACTACCTTTTCAGCGAATTTGATGCGTTCCAGGTATTTAATCGATTTTCCACTCATATGATGTTTTTCGGGCATACCCATGTCCCTTGTATTTTCGACTTTGACGGGACAACCATCCATTTCAGGCGGCTGCTGGACCGCGATGTCGTTCAATTGGACTCGAATCACCGTTATCTGATAAATCCCGGTTCGGTAGGACAGCCGAGAGATCGCGATTATCGTGCCTCTTTTCTGATTATGGATTCCGATACCGGAAAACTATACTACTACCGGGTTCATTACAATGTCGAAGCTGCGCAGAACCGCATTCTGGCGGAAGGCCTACCTTATCACCTTGCCGCGCGCCTTTCATTCGGCGTTTAACGTGGCTTAAAAATCAGGGGGAAAAATGAAAATTTCAATGTGCATGCTCTTATCCATTATCGGATTCTCGCTGTTTGCCGCCAGTCGGCCGGCTCCGTTGAAACCGGGAGACGAATTCCCCGCGGTACGTCTCCAAAACCAGGACGGAGAACTTGTCAACCTGTTTTCCTACAAAGGGAAATGGTTGATCCTGTATTTTTACCCCAAAGACGGCACCCCGGGCTGCCGGAAAGAAGCATTGGCGTTTACGCGGCTGAAAAACGATTATTCCGCTTTAAATGCGGTGGTATTTGGTGTTAATCCTGCCGGTTCTGCCAGCCATAAGAAATTTGTGAAGAAATATAAGTTGAAAATTGACCTGCTTGTAGACAATAAAAAGAAACTTATGAAACTCTTTGGCGTCAAGAGTTTTTTCGGATTCTGTTCAAGAGATACTGTGTTGATAAATCCTGCCGGCCGGGTGGAAAAAATTTATCGGGGTGTTTCTCCGGAAGGAAGCCCCGGCGACATTCTGACATACATCCGTTCACATCAATCCCGTTGAGGATTCTTGTTTTTTTTGTTCAGCCGGAAAGTTAAATTTCCGTTCAGTTCCAGCTTTTGAATCTTTACAAAATACCGGAGTGCTTTCTTTAACTTCCATGCCGGAATGCCGGATTGCCGTGCCATCCATTGAAGGTTCAGTTTTCCTTCCGGATGCCGTTCCAATAATCCGGTCAATTCCTTTTCCACATCCGGCGGCAGAAATGTCAACTCTGTTTCTCCGGTAAAGGCGGCATCCTGTAACTCTTTCGGCAGAAAAAGTTGGTTTTCGAAAGGATTATCATGGGTGTAAATATAATTCTTGCCGCCGGTCATTTTTTTGGCATCCGGATAATGGTGGTCTTTCAGGTGAGGAGGAACCGGAAAACTTTCTCCGTTTTGAATGCGGTGCATGGCAGTATCAATGGCACGGATCGTTTCATTTGATTTTGGGGCTCGTGCCAGAAAGACGGCAGTTTGCGTTAGATGAATACGCGCTTCCGGAAATCCAAGTTGCTGTACGGCATTGAGGGCGGCGGAAGCCAGGATTGTAGCGAGAGGTTCCGCGTTTCCAACATCTTCCGCCGCGCAGACAAAAAGCCGTCTTGCGATAAATTCCGGATCTTCTCCCGCTGCAATCATCTTTCCCAGCCAGTAAACTGCTGCGTTTGCGTCTCCCCCCCGTATGCTTTTCTGCAAAGCGGATGCGTGGTCATAATGGGCATCAGACATTCTGTCGTAAACCGGGTTGGTTTCAAGCTCAGAAAACGCAGATTCTCCGGCAATGGAAACCGCTTCCAGCAGATTGTAGGCCTGACGCATATCTCCCTGTGATAAGTGGACAATTCTTGAAAGCATTTTCTCCTGAACTTCAATAGTGTGCTCTTTGGAAGCCTTCTTCAACGCATTTTCTATGGAGGCTGGCGTCAAGGGCTTGAAACTCATTATAAGACACCTGGAGCGAATGGCCTTATTTACGGAAAATGCCGGATTTTCAGTTGTGGAACCAACTAGAACCAGAGTCCCTTTTTCCACATGGGGGAGGAGAATGTCTTGTTGCAACTTGTTGAAACGGTGAATCTCATCAATAAACAGCAACAGCGAACCCACAGCCTTTGCCTTGGCAACAATCGCCTTCAATTCCTTTGCTCCACTGTCAGTCGCTGAAATGTCCAGGAAAGTCATGGATAGTGACTGGCTGAGAATTCGGGCAAGGGTCGTTTTCCCTGACCCCGGTGGCCCCCAGAAAATCATGGATTGTATATGTTTTTCTTCAATGAACCGGCGAATGGGCTTTCCCGGCCCCACCAGGTGTTCCTGGCCAACAAAATCGTCCAGGGAGATTGGCCGGAACTGTTCTGCAAATGGTTTTTTCATAGGGCTTTCCACTTCCTTCATTCAATAATCACAATTGTATCATGCCGGCAGGCCGGGACACATGAACAAAAGGGGTCTGATTTACGTATAGTTGAGTGAACAGAAATCAGCTTGGAGGTTTATATGATTGGTACCTTGTTTGGATTGGGATTTACCTTGATAGCACTGGCTGTGGCATTCTGGTTTTTTAAATTAATTTTTAAGGCCGTGTTCTTTCTCTCGGGAACGCTGATCGCATTGATTATTGCTGCGGCATTGTTTCCTATCCTGATTGTGCTTGTTATCGTCGGGCTCAAATTACTGCTGCTCTTTTTTCTTCTGATTCCCATCCTTATTGCCGGTATCATCCTGAAATTTCTCCTTGTCCCCTTTGCTTAAATCGGCCTTTGGACTGATTTAAGTGTGATGGTGGTCGGTAGGAAAAAAGAGAGGGGGAACCAGAAAGATCATGTAAGCTTGTAATCAATATGCGTTTCTTTTCCCTACCTTTCAAAATGCACTGAAACAGAACACTCACTCCCATCGCACATTTTACATTCACTTACACTACTTGAATATTTTATGTTCCCTGGAAAAGTAATCTTTTGTGATTTCTTTGACTTTGGGGGTCAGGAGAATCACGGCAATGAGGTTGGGGATGGCCATGAGGCCAAGGGCGATGTCTCCAAATCCCCAGACAATCTCCAGTGAGAAAACGGCACCGGCGAACTGCATCACAAGAAAGAGAAGTTTATAGGGCTTGATTCCCCGGTCTCCAAACAGGTACTGCACCGCGCGGTCCCCGTAGTAAGACCACGAAATGGCGGTGGAAACAGCAAAAAGGAAAACCGATACGGTGACCAGGTAGTTTCCATATTCACCCAACACAGGGGCCAGCGCCACTTTGAATGCATACGCAGTCATGGGAGAACCGTTCAGTGCCTGCCCTCCGGCATCCACAACAGTCCATGCCCCTGTGGCCACAATGACAAGGCCTGTCATGGTGCATACAACCAAAGTGTCAATAAATGGCCCCAACATGGCCACAGCGCCTTCGCGGGCCGGCTCATCGGTTTTTGCTGCGGCATGGGCAATGGGGGCGGATCCCTGTCCCGCTTCGTTGGAAAAAATACCCCGTTTCACTCCCCATACCAGTGTGTACAGGAAAGTGGCACCGGCAAAACCGCCGATCTGCGCCGGGGGATTGAAAGCGGATTTGATGATGGTTTCGAACATGCCGGGGATTTTGTCAAGGTGAAGGAGCAGTGCCAGGAGTGCTGCTGCAACATATAGGATTGCCATAAAGGGAGCCAGTTTACTGGCTACTTTCCCAATCCGCTTGATACCGCCCAGAATGACAGCGCCAACCAGAATAACCAGTACAATGCCGGTAATCCACGGCGCAATACCGAAATCAGAACGGAACTGGTCAGCAACAGTAAACGCCTGCACGGCGTTACCGGAACCGAAGGAGGAGATGGCAGCACAGGTCGCAAAGAAAATTGCCATGGGTTTGAATGCCTTTCCCAAGCCCCTTTCAATGTAATACATAGGGCCGCCGGAAACGGAACCATCCGTATTGACTTTTCGAAAATTCAGCGAAAGGGTGCACTCTGCATATTTCAACGCCATGCCAAAAACAGCCGTAATCCACATCCAGAACAAGGCACCGGGGCCACCGTAATGAATGGCAGTGGCCACACCGGCAATATTGCCGATTCCCACCGTGGCAGACAAGGCGGCTGAGAGTGCCTGGAAGTGGGTAATATCTCCTTCATGATCAGGGTCGTCGTATTTACCGCTTATAACTTGCCAGGCATGTTTGAATCGACGGATTTGAACAAAACCGAGGCGAAACGTGACATAGATTCCCGCACCGAGCAGCAAGACCACCATGAACGGCGTTGTCTTGGGGGAATTCCAGATCAAGTCTGATATCCAGTTGATTATGGACTGTAAGTGTTCCAAAAAATCCCTCCGCATCTAGTCAAATTTTGTCTATCGTATCACAGTTTATGCTATGATTAGGCGAATATTTGACCAGGGAGGGCTCATTTATGCGCCGATTCATCCTGCTGACATCTATCCTGCTTCTCGGGCTTATGCAAGTCTCTGCGCAGGACACAGACAAAACCGCTAAAACGAAAGGCAATTCCAAAATAATCATCACTATTTCTCCGTACAAATACCAGGTTTCCGACACACCGTACGCGCATCCTCAGATATTGACGCTTAAACAAGCTGCCCGTATTCTCTCTTCGATTTTCATTGAAAGGGGAAGGGGAGAGGTGCCTGTTTTGAACTCGGAAGACTGGATGATGCTGGCTCCGAAAATGGTAAAAGAGTTTAAAACATTAAAAACAAATCAGCAGTTGGAAATTGTCAAAGCCTGGGGCCATGAACAGAAAAACGGAACATTCAATGAAGATCATTCCACCCATCTTTATCTCTGTTTTGTTAAAGCGGACACCCTGTATGTAGCGATCACATACAAGAACCGAAAACCGGAACAGATGTACCATCTTGCGAAGGGCCGTTTCATGGAATGGATGAAAAACAAGGACGGGAAAAAATTTCTCAATATTGTGCTGATGAATAAATCTCTCTGGACCACAAATTTCAATGATCTCGTCTTTGAGAAAAACATGCAGTTTGATCCAGACAAAATTAAGCAGAGAATTGACAAGCACGCTGACCGGAAGGGGGACATCAAGGGCAATAAAGGGACAGAAACAGAACCGGCCACACTGACCTTTGAGCAACTGGAAAAAGAATTGAAGCGGCTCAATGACATGAAGGAAAAGGGGCTGATTTCAGAGGATGAATACAAAAGGGCCCGTGCCCGGCTGATGAAACAGGCTGGCATTGGCAGTTAGACGGCGAGTGAAGAAATGGAAAAAAAGAACCGGAACCTGCAAAGTGAAGTGGAAATACTGGGAGACCTGCTTTCTAAAAAGTTGGCGGATGACAAGGAGATTTCTGCCCTGATACAGCAGATTAGAGACAAAGGAATGATGCTGACTGTTGTGATTGAGGCCAATCCGGACATTGATGAAGCAGAGCTGAAATTTAACCAGTTTGACCATAATTTCTTGAAAAAGCTGAAGATTCGACCCAATGAAGACATTGACTGATCTGTCTCCGGCCGAGGTCCGGGAAGCGTTCAAGGAAAGCGGTTTTCCTGCTTTTCGCGCCGGCCAGGTCTTGAAATGGATTTATGAAAATAGTGTCACCGATTTTCGGAACATGAGTAACCTCTCCAAATCCCTTCGGGAAGAACTGGCTGCGAAATGGCAGATAGACAGTCTCCGGGAAGTGAAGCGGAATTCTGCATCGGATGGCACCATTAAATTTGGCTTTGCCCTCCACGACACGCACATCATTGAATCGGTTCTCATTCCTATGGAGAATGGGAAACAGACCTTCTGTATCTCTTCTCAGGTAGGTTGCGCCATGGGGTGCAAATTCTGCAACACTGCTCGAATGGGTATGGTTCGCAATCTGAGCCCCTCGGAAATTGTCTGTCAGGTTCTTTACCTGTACCGGGAAGCGGGGCTCAGGGAGCAGCATCGGTCGTTTAATGTCGTCTTCATGGGAATGGGGGAGCCGCTGGCAAACCTGGACAATGTGCTGAAAGCCATGCGCATTCTCATTGACAAAGATGGGATGAATCTGTCCCGGAGACGAATCACCGTTTCAACATGCGGTATTGTGGCCGGCATCCGCCGCCTGGCACGGGAAGAATATCCACCCCGTCTTGCCATTTCTCTCAACGCCGCCGATGATGAAACCCGGCTGAAAATAATGCCCGTAACCGAAGGGAATCCTCTGTCGGAGCTTCTGGACCAGCTGAGGCGCTATCCACTCCCCCAGCGGGAGCGTTTTACCTTTGAATACGTCCTGATCCGGGATGTCAACGACCGTGACAAGGATGCCGCTAGTCTGTCCCGGCTTCTGAACAAGCTTCGCTACAAAATCAACCTGATTCCATTCAATCCCTTCCCCGGTTCCGACTACCTCGCGCCTGATCCTGTCCGAATTGAGGCATTCCAGCAGATCCTATTCAGCAAAAACATCACTGCTACCATTCGCAAGAGCAAAGGGCAGGATATTCAAGGCGCCTGCGGCCAGCTCGCTGTAAGTGTTGAAAAAGAGTTGGGGTAGGAGTTGGAGCAGGGGTAAGAAAGGGAAAGAGATTCACCGTTGGAATCGCAGAGGCCTCTCAGCCAAAATCCGGATAGAACATTTCTTTGTATTATTCTGATATCCGGGCAATGTCGGCACCGAGGCTCTGGAGCTTCCCTTCAAAATTGTGGTAGCCACGGTCCAAGTGATAAATGTGGTGAATATTTGTGGTTCCTGATGCAGTGAGGCCGGCGATTACCAGGGAAGCGCTGGCACGGAGGTCGGTGGCCATAACTTCCGCACCCTGCAGCGTTGTGCCACCCCTGATGATGACACGATTGCCGTCAATTTTTAAGCGGGCACCGAGACGATTTAGTTCTTGAACATGTTGAAACCGATTTTCGAAGATTGTTTCTTTGACAAATGATACGCCTTCGGCCTGAGTCATTAACGCCATGAACTGGGCCTGAAGGTCGGTGGGGAATCCGGGGTAGGGAGAGGTCTCAACGTCAACCGGGTGAACGCCATGTGCGGCTTCTATTGAAATGCTATCTTTCCCGGGAATAACCGTTACACCGGCTTCCACGAGTTTTTCGATGGGAATACGGAGGTGTTCAGGATTGACTGCAAAGAGGGTACCGTTTCCACCGCTGGCCGCGATTGCCATCAGGTAGGTGCCGGCTTCAATCCGGTCGGGGATTACGCGATGCGAGATCCGATGCAGAGAGCGGACCCCCTTGATAGTAATTCGACTGTTCCCAACACCATTTATTTTAGCACCCATTTTGATTAGGCAATTACACAGATCTACGACTTCCGGTTCATTGGCGGCGTGTTCAATAACAGTCTCGCCTTCTGCCATTACGGCTGCCATTATGGCATTTTCCGTTCCGGTCACGGTTACCCGGTCAAACAGGATTTGTGTGCCTCTGAGTTTTGGTGCCCGTAGGATGGCAAATCCCGATTCAATTCTGTGGTCTGCCCCCAGCTTCTGAAATGCATGGATGTGTTCATTAATGGGGCGGGCACCGATTGCGCATCCGCCTGGCGTATATACATGGGCTTCTCGGAAGCGCCCCAGGAGTGGCCCCATGAGGAGGACAGACGCACGCATTTTTCTCACAATATCGTAGGGTATTTCATCTGGCCGGACATTGGATGTGGTGAGATTGAGTTTTCCGGTTTCTGCCTGAAATTCGACAATGGCGCCCAGGCGTTCCATTGCTTTCAGCAGGGTCCGAACATCCGTCACGTCCGGCACATTCTCAAGTTCCAGTCCGTCTTCAGAGAGAATAGAAGCGGCAATGAGGGGTAGCGCGGCATTTTTTGCGCCAGACATGCGTACGTCTCCTGTCAGGCGTTTTCCACCCTGAATCACCAGCTTGTCAAGCATATTGTATGACTCCAATTCGCTCATGGTTGGCCAGATCCCTTATAATTTCGAACCGATGGATTTTTCCGGAAATTTCAGGTTCCACCAATTCCCGTATTGCTTCCCCCTGATTATACCCGAACTCGAAGGCCAGGTATCCCTTTTTTTTAAGGAGTACCGGTGCCTGTTTCAGGAGGGATCGGATATGGGTAAGGCCGTCATTGCCGGAGAACAGTGCTTTCCGGGGTTCAAACCCAAGTTCAGGCTGAAGGGCCGGGGCTTCTTCTTCGGCGACATAGGGTGGGTTTGCGGTGATCAGGTCCACGGATGAGGGCGCAAACGAGGTCAGCATATCTGTCGCAAGAAAGGAGCAGTTGTCTGCGGAAAGCCGATTCTTGTTTATCTTAGCAATATTCAGAGCTGAGGTTGAAATATCACAGCCGATGACCCGGTTTTCAGGTCGTTCCAGTGCGATGGAAATGGCGACACATCCGGAACCGGTGCAGCAGTCAATGATTAACTTCTTTCCCCGGGAAGGCAATAAATTCAGTGCGGTTTCAACAAGATGTTCCGTTTCCGGGCGGGGAATCAGCACATCCGGTGTTACATTGAATTCATATTTCCAGAAATCGCACTTTCCAAGGATGTATTGGAGAGGGGCATGAGTGGCACGTTCCCCAATTGTTTCATGAAAACGGGCCCATTCCTCTTCTGAAAGGACAAAGTCTCCTGTTATTGCCCGATGACGGGGGATATGAAATGAATGGGATAAGATAGTTGTGATGTCCGGCTGTGGTGAAAGGATGTCCGCATTCTGGAGTCTTTCTACGGCAAGTTGAATATTAATGAGTGAGGATTTGTCCATCATGGCCATGCTTTGAATTAACTCCGGACTGTGGAGGCTTCCTTCATGGCAATGGCCTGGTAGTGGGCAACGAGGGCATCGATGACTTCATCCAGTTCACCATCAAGGAAAGCAGTCAGCTGGTGTATGGTTTTCCCGATACGATGATCTGTGATTCGGCTCTGGGGGAAATTGTAGGTGCGGATTTTCTCACTGCGGTCTCCTGAGCCAACCTGGCTTTTCCTGTCTTTTGCTATTACTGCCTGCTGTTTCTCCTGTTCCATTTCATAGAGTCTGGAGCGAAGTACCCGCATGGCTTTTTCTTTATTCTTTATCTGAGATTTTTCGTCCTGGCAGGTGACCACAAGGCCGCTGGGGATGTGGGTGATACGGATAGCCGAGTACGTAGTATTGACAGACTGGCCGCCAGGGCCGGATGAACAATACCGGTCTATGCGCAAGTCTTTTTCACCGATGTTGACTTCAACTGCGTCTACCTCAGGCAGGACGGCTACGGTAACCGCGGAGGTATGAATACGGCCACCGGATTCAGTCTGTGGAACTCGTTGAACCCGATGAACCCCACTTTCGTATTTCAGCCTGGAGTAAGCGTTTTCTCCTTCAATAACTGCGACGACTTCTTTCAAACCGCCGACGCCAGTCTGGTTGATGTCCATAATTTCCAGCTTCCAGTTGTGTTTTTCTGCATAGCGGCTGTACATGCGGAATATTTCTGCAGCAAAGAGCGCAGCTTCATCACCACCGGTACCGGCACGAATTTCAAGAACGACATTGCGTTCATCGTTTGGGTCCTTAGGGAGAAGCAGAATCTTGAGCTGCTCTTCGATTGAAGACAATTCCTCTTTCAGTGCGGAGAGTTCTTCTTCTGCCAGTGCCTTCATTTCACGGTCGCCGGCAGAATCAGAAAGGATTTCATGTGCCTCATTTATCTGATTCTGTATCCGAATGTAATTACGATAGCTTGAAACAAGGGGCTCAAGATCTGCACGCTGTTTTGAAAGCTTCCGAAAAAGAGAGTGATCCTGAGCCACCTCAGGATCACTCATTTTTCGTGTTAGATTTTCAAAATCATTTTCAATGTCCGCAAGTTTATCAAACATTTGCGGTGCTCAGTTTTTCCCCTTGTTTCCATAACGGCGGTTGAATTTCTCAACGCGGCCGGCGGCATCAATGAGTTTCTGCTTCCCTGTAAAAAAGGGATGACATGCCGAGCATATTTCCACCGAAATTTCTTTTTTAGTTGACCGGGTCTTGAATGTGTTGCCACAGGCACAGGTGACGGTCACTTCATTGTATTCCGGGTGAATGTCTTTTTTCATTGCACAATCCTCCTTAAAAATCCACTCAGGGTTCACATTATAATGCAACGTCTCCACATTGCAAAGAACTTTTTAGTCTGATTCGGGGGCGTTGGGCTTTTTGTCCTTTTCTTTTTTCCCCTTTTTCTTTTCCGAACCGGGCCGTGTCCACGAAACGTAATCGCAATCAGGATAGTTGGAGCAGCCGTAAAATGTCTTTCCTTTTCTCGTTCTCCGTTGAACGACTTTTCCGTCCTTGCATTTCGGGCAGGAAATATCCAATTCTTTTTTGCCGTTTTCGATATATCGGCATTCCGGATACCCGGAGCAGGAGACAAAAACTCCGTAGCGTCCCTTCCGTTCTACAAGTGGTTTTCCACATTTGGGGCAGTTTCGATCCAGTTCTTTGATTTCCCCGTTTTTCTTTGATTTTCGATAGTCACATTCCGGGTAGTCACTGCACTGGAAATATCTGCCGTAGCGTCCAGACTTTAACACCAGCGGTTTTCCGCATTTGGGACAGCTTTCTTCCGTCTGGTTTTCATCACTGCCATTATCCAAATCCCGGGTGTTCTTGCATTCGGGATAATTACTGCAAGCCATGAAGAGGCCGTAACGTCCCACTTTTATTACCATGGGGGCCCCGCATTTGCCGCATTTTTCGTCTGTGGGGAGTCCGTTACGTTTTACATTGGCAATGTTGTCACTGGCATTTTCCAGTTCGCTTGCAAATCTCTGGTAGAAGGTTTTCAGGAGTTCCTGCCAGTCTGTTTTCCCCTGCCCGATGCTGTCCAGCTGGTTTTCCAGTTCGGCGGTGTAGTTGACATCAAAAATATCGGGGAAAGCTTTGACCAGGATGTCATTGACCAATTCCCCCAGCGCGGTGGGATGAAATTTCTTTTCCTGCTGTTCGGCATATTCCCGATTTTGAATCACTGAGATGATGGATGCGTATGTACTGGGTCGGCCGATGCCGTTGCTCTCCAGTTCTTTCACCAGCGTGGCTTCGGTGAATCGGGCCGGTGGTGTTGTAAAATTCTGTTCGGGGATCAGTTTTCCCGCTTTTACCGTTTCGCCTTCCGAAATCGGTGCCAGGAGTTTGTCTTTTGCAATTCCCGGGTTGTAAATCTGTGTAAAGCCCGGCTCCACCAGTGTGGTGCCGCTGGCGATAAAATCATATACTCCCGAGCTGATGGTTACTGTGGTTTCGTGCAAGATGGCGGGAATCATCTGGGAGGCGACAAAGCGTTTCCAGATGAGGGTGTACAGCGCCAGTTCATCCCGGGTAAGTAAATTTTTGTCCTTTTCCGGCACCAGGTGCACCATGGTGGGGCGAATCGCCTCATGGGCATCCTGGGCCCCGGACTTGGCTGCAAACATGTTTGGCCTGGCCGGAATCTGTTCTTTTCCCATTGTTTCACTGATGAAGTCCCGGGCTTCATCCAGTGCCTGCGCGGCAATCCGGGTGGAGTCGGTTCTCATGTAGGTGATGAGGCCCACCGTGCCCTGTTGGCCGATATCTTTCCCCTCGTAGAGGTGTTGGGCGGTGGTCATTGTTTTTTTCACCGAAAAGCCCAGTGCACGGGAGGCTTCCTGCTGTAGTTTGCTTGTGATGAAGGGCGGTAGCGGACGCCGCTTTTTTTCCTTTTTCTCAAGGGATGATACTGTAAATGCCCCT
>QMQE01000045.1 GCA_003650445.1 Acidobacteriota bacterium
CCGGCACACTGTCCTGTGGAGTTCGGACTTTCCTCGGGCTCTCACCCGCGGCAGCTCGCCTTTCTTCCGACGGAAGTATAACACAGAAAAGATGTGTTCTGTGTTCAGTTTTCAGTGTTCTGAAAGAATAGAGAAACGAAAGTCGCCAAGCAGAAACCCCTCCAAGCTAAAGATATTTGAAATTCGGAGAAGAAGAAGCAGAAACAGACACCAGACTCACCGAGACAAGATTGAGTGGAAGACAAGATTAAGCCCGAATGGGGAAAGACCGGGAAATGTCAACTCTCTGAGTTTTCCTACCCCTACCCCAACTCCTACTCCTACTTGCCGGAGAGGGAGAAGCGGAAGGGAAGAGATGGAGAGGGAGAAGAATTTAACACAAGGGCACCAAGACACAAAGGTAAGATAAGATTAAGATTCGGAAAAGAGTCGGAAGGAACAGGTAGTTACCAACTCATTGATTTTTTCTGTCGCCCACAGAAGAAGAATGGTGGCTGTTCCCCTCTTCTCTAAACCTTAGTTTTATCTTTTCTGAACTTTGTGCCTTCGTGCCTTCGTGTTAAATTCTCTTCTCTTACCTGCGGTCAGGTACGCGTGAAAGTACGCGAAAGACGGTGATTGGCTGGCTGCTCACTCCAGCCAGGAGAGATCTTCTTTGTCATTGGTCAGGAATCTGAGCAGCGAACTTCTTGTTTCAAAAGAATCGGCACAGTGCCGGTGCAATAGAATGATTTCATTGCCCACCCGAAGTTGAACGAGATTATCCCGGCCACTGAAAAAGAGAGCAATTTCATGGGGAAGAATAGTTTCTTTGCATATCGGGCATTCCCTTCCCTGATCATTTATTCCTGATTTACTCATCGAGACCTCCGCAAAATGATTTTTCGGATTCTTACCTTCACTGAGGATTATAGACTTCTTTGCACCCAAATACACAGAAAAATCACAACTCCCCCTTATTTGATACAATGAGACTCAGATTAATTGATAATTATCTTGCATTTTTTCAAAAGGAGACCATATTGTCTATGAAACGAAACGTATTCAGGAGGTAAATATGAATATAAACGATTTTACAATACAGGCACAGGAGGCAATTTCAGATGCAATTCAGATTGCCGAAGAAAAACAACACGCTGAAACCACTGAGTCTCACCTTCTCTATGCACTTTCGCAGAGAAAAGAAGGGGTTGTTGCCCCTATTCTCACCAAGAGCGGTGCCTTTGTTGATGTACTTGTAAGCAATCTGGCTTCTGTTCTTGACTCAAAACCCGCAGTATCAGGAGGAGACCGATCTCTGTCCTCAAATTTTACCCATATTCTCAGCATCGCCAGAAAGCTGTCTCGGGAAATGAAGGACAGTTATGTCAGTTCGGAACATATTCTTCTCGCCCTTCTGGAAAATCCGGGGGAATTGGCTGAGCTTCTCAATACCGCCCATGTCGAAAAAAAGGCTATTCTTTCCGCACTGAAAGATATTCGGGGTGGGAAAACAGTGGACAGCCCGACCGCCGAAGATAATTATCAATCAATTGAACGATTCTGCATTGATTATACCCGGCTTTCGGAACAGGGCAAACTGGACCCGGTTATCGGGCGTGATGATGAAATACGCAGGGTTCTTCAGGTGCTAACCCGTCGCACAAAAAACAATCCGGTTCTAATCGGTGAACCGGGCGTTGGAAAAACAGCCATTGTGGAAGGCATTGCCCAACGGATTGTGAATCAGGATGTACCGGAAAACCTGAAGGACAAAAAACTCGTGGCACTGGATCTGGCAGCCTTGATTGCCGGGGCCAAGTTCAGGGGTGAATTTGAGGAGCGCCTGAAAGCCGTGCTCAATGAAATTGAGAAAGCAGACGGGGATATCATTCTGTTCATCGACGAATTACACACTCTCGTGGGCGCAGGGGCCAGTGAGGGCTCTATGGATGCGTCCAACATGCTGAAACCCGCCCTTGCGAGGGGGCGGCTGCGGTGCATCGGTGCTACAACTCTGAACGAGTATCAGAAATATATTGAGAAAGACGCAGCGCTGGAGCGCCGTTTTCAGCAGGTTCTGGTCCTTGAACCCAATGTGGAAGACACGATTTCCATTCTGAGGGGTTTGAAAGAAAAGTATGAGCTTTTTCACGGTGTCAGAATCTCAGATGACGCGCTTGTAGCCGCCGCGACGTTATCCCACCGATATATTACAGACCGTTTCCTTCCGGATAAGGCAATTGATCTCGTAGATGAGGCCTGTGCAAGGCGAAAGATCGAAGTGGACAGCGTCCCTTCTGAACTGGACCAGTTACAGCGGCAGATTATGCAGCTTGAAATCGAAAAACAGGCGATGAAGAAAGAAAAGAATGAGGCAGCCAAGAAACGGCTTGCGGAACTTGAAGCACATCTTTCTTCCACAAGAGAACAGGAGCAGGCCCTGCTGGCACGCTGGCAAAATGAGAAGAGCAAGTTGCAGAATGTGCAGAATATCAAGAAAAAACTTGAGCAACTGGAGCATGAACTGGAAGAATCCACCCGTAATGGTGACCTGGAAAGGGCTGCCAAGATCCAATATGGCATGCTCCCGGAGACAAAAGCAAAATTGGCCGAGGCAAATGAGGCTTTAAACCAGATTCAATCCGGACAGAAGATGCTGAAAGAAGAAATTGATGATGATGATATTGCCGAAATTGTCTCCAAATGGACAGGAATTCCGGTGAGCAGAATGATGGAAAGTACTCGGGAACGCCTGTTAAAGATGGAAGAAGCGCTGAAACTTCGGGTTGTGGGGCAGGATAACGCTCTTTCTTTACTCAGCAATACCATTCGGCGTTCCCGGGCCGGACTCCAGGACCCGACCCGCCCCATCGGTTCTTTCATTTTCATGGGGCCCACCGGCGTAGGGAAAACAGAGCTGGCAAAGGCACTGGCAGAGTACCTCTTTGATACGGAACAGGCGCTGGTGAGAATGGATATGTCGGAATACATGGAAAAACACGCAGTTTCAAGGCTGATTGGGGCCCCTCCGGGATATGTAGGTTACGATGAAGGGGGCGCACTGACGGAAAAAATCCGCCGTCAGCCCTATTCTGTAATTCTCTTTGATGAGATTGAGAAGGCACATCCGGATGTCCTGAATATCCTTCTGCAGATTCTGGATGATGGCCGTCTCACCGATGGAAAAGGGAGAGTTGTGAATTTTCGAAATACGGTGCTGATTCTGACTTCAAATCTCGGCAGTGATATTATACTTCAGGCAAAGGATCCCACAGACAGTGAGACCCGGGCCGCCCTGGACAATATTCTCCACGCCACATTCAGGCCTGAGTTTCTCAACCGTGTGGATGAAATCGTTATTTTTAACCGCTTGAGCAGGGAAGTAATGACAGACATTGTAAACATTCAGCTCAGGTCTGTCCGACAGCGACTCCAGAACCAGGGGCTTGAACTGCACCTCGATGAGGCTGCTCACAAACTTCTGGCTGATCTGGGATATGATACGAGGTTCGGAGCAAGGCCGCTCAAACGGATTATCCAGAAACTGCTGTTGAATCCCCTCTCTAAGATGATTCTTGAGGGACGGTATTCGAAAGAAAAGAAAGTTTATGTATCGGCCGATTCAGAAAAACTGAAATTTACACAATAAAAAGGCGGGGGAAGTCTTCCCCCCGCCCTCTCTTTCCATGAATTCTTATTTTACTTTTTCATCCAGAAGAGTCCGGACCGCTTTTATAAAGGATTTCTGAGAATACATACCGGTAAACACACGCCGGATGATGCCCTTTCTGTCAATCAGCACAGAATGGGGCAACCCTGTAACCGCATAATCCTTAAATGCATCCTCATTCCCGACAAGTGCCATTGGGTAAGACGCCTTCTGAGATTTTACAAAGGTTGCAATCAATTCAGCTTCTTTTGCTGCTGTAATGTTCTGTTGCCGTGTTTTCCCGTCGGCATAATATCCATAGAGCCGGGTTACGCCGATCACGTCAAGGCCCTTATCCCTATTCTCAAGATACAGCTTGCTCAACACTGGAATTGCGGCTTTGCAGGGGCCACACCATGGCGCAAAAAAATCAAGGACAATCACTTTCCCTTTTTCCTTAAATACCACAGGAGCATTCCCATTGAAACCGCGAACGATATTCTGAAGATTCATGGCTGCTTTCCCAATCATAGCCATTGCCATTTCCATATTCTTTAACTCGTTCCGTGATCTACCTGAAAAAGTACTGTCTTTTACGGATTTTGCCAGTAATTTCATCGCCCTGGCATGACTACCATTGTCTTCATAATACGTAACCAGGGCGTTTATTGCATAAACCCGATAGACATCCTGCAATGTAACAACTCCAACAACTTCCTTGAGATAAGGGATAGCAGCACTCTCCTCCCCCTTCCTCAAAAGCGACATACCCCTTCCAAAGTTCACCATCCCATAAAACTGTCCCTGATGATTCAGCTTCTCAAGATATTTTGACGCCATGGTATCCTTTCCCAGGCCAAATAACGAGCGGGCACACATTGCGTTATACTTTTCAGGGTCTGCCGGGGCAGTGATAGTCTTCAAAATGTCCCATGCCGATGCAAGATTATCCACCGACATAAGAACTTCAGCCATTGTCATCTGTTCATCTTCAGCCAGTTTCCTGCCCTTGTATTTTGCCAGGAGATTTTTCAGCGCCTGCACCCGTTCAATACCGAGCTTATTCATTTCCGTGCGACTGCGAACCATTCTTCTCTTTTTCATGAATTGCTGTTGCAATGCCTGATAATCTTCATTTAAGCCGGCAAACACAAGGGAACCGGAAATCACAAGCAAAAAAAGTACAATCAATCTTTTCTTCATCTTTTCCTCCCATCTTTCACTTTCTACGCAAGTCTATAGGATTTTCATTCCCGGCTCAACAAAAAAAGACACTTCTTTCTTGACCAAACGCAATATCTTGTGGTATAAAAAAATTCCCTATACTACATCTATGAAGGAGAGGGTAATGAAGGTTTCACGATATTTTACTGAAAATATAAAATCTCCCACCGAGGGCATCCGGTTTACAAGCCGCAGTTCCCGCATGGTAAACCCGGACGGGACAGTGGTTTTTGAGGCATCAAATGTCATGGTACCGGAAGGCTGGTCTCAGGTCGCCACCGACATCATGGCCCAGAAATACTTTCGGAAAGCGGGGATTCCAAAAAAAATAAAACCGGTTCAGGAAGAAGGTATTCCGGAGTGGTTAAGACGCCACGAACCGGACGAGGAAGCATTGAGTCTACTTCCGGAAGACGAGCGCACTGAAGGAGAAACGGATGCCCGGCAGGTATTTCATCGTCTTGCCGGCACATGGGCCTACTGGGGTTTCAAATACGGCTATTTCGATACTGAAGAAGATGCCAGGTCTTTTTACGATGAAATGGTTTACATGCTCTGTCGCCAGATTGCAGCACCAAATTCCCCTCAATGGTTCAACACCGGTCTCCACTGGGCTTACGGTGTCAATGGGCCCTCACAGGGGCATTTTTACGTAGATCCCGACACGGAAGAACTGATGAGTTCCACCAGTTCTTACGAACGCCCTCAGCCACACGCATGTTTTATTCTATCCATTGCCGACACCCTTGTTAACGAAGGCGGCATCATGGATCTGTGGACGCGGGAAGCCCGGATTTTTAAATACGGCTCCGGGTCTGGAACAAATTTCTCCAACCTCAGGGGGAAAGGAGAACCCCTCTCCGGCGGCGGGCTCAGCTCAGGATTGATGAGCTTTCTGAAAATTGGCGACCGTGCGGCAGGTGCCATCAAATCCGGCGGTACCACGAGACGGGCGGCAAAAATGTGCATTCTCGACGCAGATCACCCCGACATTGAAGAGTTCGTAGATTGGAAAGTAAGGGAAGAAGAAAAAGTGGCTTCCATGGCCGCCGGTTCGAGGCAATGCAATATTCACTTGAATAAAATCCTCCAGGCTGCCCGAGGACAGGACGGAAAACCCGATGTAAATCCGGCTGAAAACCGTGTCCTTGCGAAAGCTCTCGGAGAAGCAAAACGCAGCGGCATTCCGGAAACCTACATTTTTCGTATTCTGCAACTTGCAAAGCAGGGAATAACGGAGATTGTTTTCCCTACCTTTGATACAAACTGGGAATCCGAGGCCTATAACACCGTTTCCGGCCAGAATTCCAACAACTCTGTACGGGTCACCGCAGAGTTCATGCAAAAAGTAGAAGCAAATGAAAACTGGGAGCTGAAATATCGTGTCAACGGAGAAACTGTAAAAACCGTAAAGGCCAGAGATTTGTTCGGTAAAATCAGCACCGCAGCATGGGCCTGCGCAGACCCCGGGTTACAGTTTGACAGCACCATCAACGAATGGCATACCTGTCCGGAATCCGGCCGCATCAATGCGTCCAATCCCTGTTCCGAATACATGTTTCTGGACAATACGGCCTGCAATCTCGCATCATTAAACCTTCTTAAATTCTATGACACAGAAACAGGCCAATTTGACATTCCCGCATTCAAACATGCGGTACGCCTGTGGACAATTGTGCTGGAAATATCTGTGCTGATGGCTCAATTTCCCAGCAGAGAAATTGCGGAACTCAGCTACCGCTTCCGTACACTGGGCCTTGGCTACGCAAATATCGGCAGTCTTCTGATGACAGCCGGAATTCCCTACGATTCAGATGAAGGCCGTGCAATTTCCAGTGCTGTAACTGCGTTAATGACAGGGACTTCTTACAAAACATCTGCGGAACTTTCGAAGGAAAAAGGCCCTTTTGCCGAGTATGAGAAAAATCAGGAACACATGCTTCGGGTTATCCGAAACCACCGCCGTGCCATTTACAACGCAGAGCACGAGCAGTATGAAGGCCTGACAGCCTTCCCATATCGATTTAATGAATCTCTCTGCCCTGCCTCTCTACTGAAAGCTGCCCGCGAATCCTGGGACAACGCCCTTGAGGCCGGGGAAAAATATGGATTTCGAAATGCGCAGGTTACCGTTCTCGCTCCAACCGGAACCATTGGATTATTGATGGATTGTGACACAACCGGGATTGAACCGGATTTTGCCCTGGTAAAATTCAAAAAACTGGCCGGGGGTGGATATTTCAAAATCATCAACCAGTCAATAGAACCCGCACTGCTGAAACTGGGATACAGTTCCTCAGAGGTCAGGCGAATTACGGAGTATTGTGTCGGGACCCAGTCCTTTGATACGGAAAACTGTCCTGTCAACCGGAAAAGCCTTATCGAAAAAGGATTTTCAGAAGAAACCGTATCCCGGCTGGAAAAGTCCATACCCCTTTTCTTTGACCTTGAGAGTGTATTTGAGTCTTGGAACATCGGAGAAGCAATCCTTGAAAAAGAGCTGGATATCCCAGAAGAAACCTATTCACAACCGGGGTTTTCCCTCCTCGTGGAACTGGGGTTTACAACAGAAGAAATTCAACTTTCCTCTGATATTATCTGTGGCAGAATGACAGTGGAAGGCGCCCCGGAACTTAAAGAAGAACACCTTCCTGTTTTTGATTGCGCCAACAAATGTGGACGGTATGGCGCCCGCTACATCGCACCGGAAGGGCACCTTAAAATGATGGCAGCCGCCCAGCCCTATATCTCCGGTGCGATATCCAAAACAGTTAATCTACCCAACTCCGCCTCAGTGAAAAACATCCAGGACATTTATCTTGAATCCTGGCGGCTGATGCTGAAAGCGGTGGCCCTCTACCGGGATGGGTCCAAGCTCAGCCAGCCCCTGTCTTCACTCACAGATACAGACATTGACCTGACTGCCCTCTCCAATGCAGACATCGCAGATACAGCGAGAAAGCTGACATCGGCATACATCCGAAAACGGGAAAGACTCCCCTACCGTCGGGCCGGATACACGCAGAAATCAAAAATTGGCGGACATTCCGTGTTTCTGAGAAGCGGTGAATACGAAGATGGCCGCCTCGGCGAAATCTTCATCGACATGCACCGGGAAGGCGCGGCTTTCCGTAGCCTGATGAACTGCTTCGCCATTGCCATCTCCCTCGGGCTTCAATACGGCGTACCCCTTGATGAGTATGTGGATGCTTTTGTATTCACCCGGTTTGAACCCAACGGCATGGTCGCAGGCAACCCTCACATCAAAATGACCACATCCGTCATCGACTACATTTTTAGAGAGCTTGCCATCACCTACTTAGACCGATTTGACCTGGCCCAGGTATTACCGGAGGACATTCGCCCCAGCACACTCCAGAAAAAAAACGAATTGAAGCCCAACGGAAACGGGAATGGAAACGGCCATGTCAGCCATCCCCACTCAGACAGAACCCACCTGCATTATCACAAGGATAAAGAAATGCACCGCACCGCGGAAATGGCCTCGGAAGATGAGGAAAAGGCAGAATTGATCCGCAAAGCCCGTCTTCGGGGCTATGAAGGAGACCCCTGTCCCGTCTGTGGTCAGTTCACAATGGTCCGAAACGGTGCCTGCCTCAAGTGCGTCTCCTGCGGAAACACCTCGGGATGCAGCTGAGGAAGAAGTAGAAAAGGTTGAGGTTAAGTTTGAAAATATTCAGATAAGGCAGGGAATCGGTTGACTCCCTGCCTTTTTCTCCCAAGACTATGTTTTCAACAAAATAAAGTGGGGGGAAGAACATCTCTAAATTGGTCAGTTATCAGTGAAGCAGGCGACGAAGCAGGGATGGGGAGATTTTGTTTGAAACGTGATGGCCGCAGACGGGACATTCATGGCATGTCTCACTCAAAACTTCACCGCATTCCGGACAATATGTTCCTGAAGCAAACTTTGAAACGATTGTAATCCCCACAAAAACGATCCCCGATCCTGTTAATACGCCTACAATCAGAAACAGGGGTATTGCTTCAAGAAAAGAAGATAAAACAATAATTGTTCCGCCCAGTAGAATTGAAAAAAAACCGAAAACTTTTGCGTCCGTCATGTTCACCTCCTTTGAATCCCAAAGACCTCGCTTATAGAAGCAACATGAATGCCAGATTTTCAGTGTTCCTGGTTAATCTTTTCTTCTTTATGTTCTTTATCTTACAATGTTTCAGGTAAATTCTATCAGGGAAAGCTTTGAGAAGGGCACAAAAGCGTTAAATAAAGTTTACACCGAGTTCCTTTCTGCTCTTTTAGCTGCTTACAAAGCAACTCTGAGAGCTCATCTCTAACAATTTCAGAACGCATCCAAAATCATGGATTAAAAAGAGAAAGGGACTCACCGCAGAGTTCGCTGAGGACACAGAGGGGGGATGAGGGAGAGGAAGAAAAATTTAACACGAAGGCACAAGGGCACAAGGTTCAGAATGTTATGGGGGAAATTGACGGTTTGTAAATCCGCACCGCCGACTGACGCTGACAGTACGAAACTTTCCTGAAAGCGCCCCTTATGAGCAAGCTCAATGGTACACTTCAGCTCAAGTTCCTATTTCAAAAACAAAATTTTTGAAACGCAGGTTCTCCTTGGCAGCTAAAGAATTGGCCTTTTTTCACCTTTTCCCGTTATCTTTTCCTATATTATGTAATTATTCTTTCTTTATCTTACCTTTGTGCCTTCGTGCCCTTGTGTTAAATTCTTCTCCCTCTCTGTCTCTTTCCTTCCGCTCCTCCCCCTCCGGCAAGTAGGAGTTGGGGTAGGGGTAGAAAAACTCAGAGAGTCGACATTTCCCGATCTTTCCCCATCCGGGTTCAACCTTGCCTTCCATTCAATCTTGTCTCGGTGAGTCTGGTGTCTGTTTCTGCTTCTTCCTCTCCGAATTTCAAATATTTTTGGCTAATTGTTTTTCTTTTGAATCAAACCGGACAAGAGCCGATAAACATCTTCCTGCTCAGGGAGATTCTGACGGAGCCATTCCGTTTCTGTTTTCACAGTTTCAGAATCCCCCCTCGCCGCCGGACCAGTGGTATTTTCAAGAACAGATCCAGCCTTACACCCCGCAATGTGGGGCAAAAGCAGCGATTCTGCCATTTCTGAAAATGGAAGTCTGAACTCCCTGCAGATTTTCTCGGCAGCTCCAATGGGGATATCCACTAAATTGCCCATTAGTACGCAGGCAATGTGATAGGGAATTTTGACCTCAGGCGGAATTTCCACCCACTTACCTTCCCAGGCCATTACCAGAGACTGCAATAGGTTCCGTAATCCGTCATCCCCCTCAAAAGTCCAGAGAATATCCCTCGGCATCTCTGTCAGCGGCTTGGAAAAGGAATACGCAGGATGAAGCGAAGCCACCTGGAAATCCTGGCGCACCCGAATCGTATCAGATCCCAAAAGGCCACTGGTATGGACAAGCCTTGCTCCCGGATTTAGTTTTGACTTTAGTTTTTCTGCTTCGGATTTCAGTGCTTTTTCAGGAACGCAAAACCAGATAACATCAGCCTGTTCCGGTTCATCTACAAGGTGTAAGTCAAGTTGTTTCAATCCATTAACTATGGTTGTTCCCAAACGGCCACGGCCACGGACAAAATGAAAATGTCTTCTGGTCAAATGCTGCGTTTTCATACAGCAAATACCTTTTCCGGTTGAATCCGACACCCCACGCTTCCCTTTGCCGTCACCCGGCACAGTGCCCGCATTATCCGAAAATAGTTATCAAACACCCTGATTTTCTGTCCCTCATCCAGAAATACATCCCTAAGTAACACACTCTTACCGGAAAAAAGCTCTCCCAGGGCCTCTGACCCAAGGGAAAATGCTTCCAATTCAGGCAATATCGACAGGTGTGGAATCGGCTTCACATTTTCGAGATCGCAGGCATCAGTTAGATGAAATGGGCCGATTTCTGTTCGACGCAAGGTTTTTACGGTTCCGCCCACACCGAGAATTTCTCCAAGATCCCGTGCAAGGGATCGAATATAGGTTCCGGTACCACATTCAACTTCCATTCTCACAAAAGGTAATTCGATCTCAATGGACCGAATCTCATGGACTATAACTTCAACTGACTTTGCTTCAATTTTTACGCTTCCCCGATTCACGTTGTACAGACGTTTCCCATTGACTCTCTTGGCCGAAATTGCCGGTGGCCTTTGCATTATTTTCCCTCTAAACCGGTCAAGGGCAGTCATAATTTCAGACTCTCTGACATTGGACACGTCCTTCTTGCTTTGTATGACACCGGTCACGTCATCTGTATCTGTGGTAATTCCCAATTGAAAGTCAGCGCGGTATGTTTTGGGGTAATTGTGGAACAGGTCCACAAGACGTGTAAACGGCCCGGATGCCACTATCAGTAATCCGGTTGCGAAAGGGTCCAGCGTTCCGGCGTGGCCTACCCTCCGGACACCAATGGCTTTTCTCACCTTTCGAACCACATCAAAAGATGTGATTCCTGCTGGTTTATCTATTAGATAAATTTGATTCTTCATTTTCTTCCTTAAGGTACCGGATGATTTCCGAAACCAGTTCTTCCGCTCTTCCCTTTTGGACAAAACCGGCAGCTGCCCGATGGCCACCGCCACCCAGTTTCATTGCCGTGTTGTTGACAGACCATTCCCCCTTGCTTCGAAGAGATACTTTGAAAACAGAGGGAGAAATCTCCATCATAAAAACACCGGCTTTCACACCGCTTATTCCCCTGGGATAGCTGGAAAAATTGTCTGTATCTGCCGGTGTACATTTATATTTCTTCAGTTCATTCAATCGGATTTTCCCAATTGCAATTTTTCCGGTTTCGTCGGTTTGAATTCCAGAAAGAAAATGACCCATCAGGCGAATCCGTTCCAGCTTGTTTTCCTGATAAACGGCTGCACATATTTTACCGGGGTCTGCACCATTCTCCACGAGGTATGCGGCTGAAGTGAGTGCTGTAGGCGAGGTATTTCCATATGAAAATCCGCCAGTATCCGTGTGAATTGCGACATACAATGAATCTGCTACTTCATCTTTAATTTCCAATGGGAAATAGGCACGCATAAAACATGTAGCCATCTCTCCGATACTGGACGCGCCGCTGTCCACGATGTTCAGTGAAGCATAGAAGGAATTGTCGGGGTGATGGTCCAGGTTGATTGTCTTTCCATAGTTGGAAAGGGCAATACCGGAACGCTCCACTGTTCCGCATTCCAGTAAGAAGAGTACCCGGCCTTCACAATCGTAGCTGTCACACACATGAACCTCATTCATCCCGGGGAGAAAAAGGTAATTTTCGGGAATGGGATCAACGGTAAGCAGAGTCACATCCCTCCCCCGTGAAGAAATCAATCTATAGAAGGCCCCCATTGTTCCCAGGCAGTCCCCATCTGCATTTTTGTGTCCAACAATCACAAAATCAGTTTGTTTCCTGAGAATTTCTGAAAGCAGACGGAACCCGGTTTCCATTTCAGTCATCCGCTTGTTCGTCACGGGCAGGCTGCCCATAACTCATCTCCAACATTTCATCATAAGCGAATCGCAGTTCAGGGACATAGCGGAGACGCAGATGCTGGCCGATTTCCTTCCTCAGGGTGCCTTTCAGTTCCTCCAGAAGTTCAGCAGTTTCCATCTCGCTCCCTTCCCCTCCAAGCCTTGTGTAATAGACAGTTGCGACTCTGAAATCCTTATTGAGCTCCACATGGGTTATGGTGACAAAGCCCAGCCTCGGGTCTTTTACCGACCGCAACAGTTTCATCGATATCGCATAGCGGATCTGATCCGCTATGCGATGTGCTGTTTTATCGTGTTTTTTCATGCCAGTTCTTCCCGTTTAATCCGGTTTATCAAAAGCCTGCCGTCTTCATCCAGCATCCTTTCGATATGGTCCAGCGTCTGGCCACAATATTTGGATGACGGCCCAAGTGTCACAAAACCCAGCAGCGTTTTTTGCCATTTGTCCTGGTAATCCAGTTCTGAAACCGCAACATTAAAGCGGTTCCTCACTCGGTCTTTTACACTCTTCAACACCATTCTTTTTTCTTTCAAGGACTGGCTTCCCGGTATCACCCCTGACGCCAGCATCTGCCAGACAGCCATCAGTCCAAAGTAGCGGCGGTCTCCTTCTTCACATAGATCTCGATCTCGTCGCCTTCCCGAATGTCTTTAAAATTTTCAAAGCCAATTCCACATTCAAAGCCCTGCTTTACTTCACTGGCATCGTCTTTGAATCGTTTCAATGAGCCAAGACGGCCTTCCTGAATCATGATGTTGTCTCGATACACCCGTGCCAGTCCTTTCCGGGTTACCACGCCATCGGTTACGTAACAGCCGGCAATGAAACCAATCTTAGGCACCTTGAACACCTGTCTCACTTGTGCATGTCCAATTACTTCTTCCGTCACATCCGGCTCCAGCATACCGAGCATTGCGGCACGGATTTCATTCGTCAATTCATAGATGATATTGTGAGTGCGTATTTCAATTCCTTCCTGCAGCGCCAGCGCCACTGTTTTCTTATCTGCCCGGACATGGAAGCCGAGGATAATTGCGTTGGAAGCAGCAGCGAGCAAAACATCATTTTCACTGATTGCACCGACGCCTTTGTGAATCACATTCAACTTTACTTTTCTTGTGGTCAACTTGTTCAGCATCGCCTCAATGGTCTCAACCGAGCCCTGAACATCACATTTAAGGATAATCGGCAGCTCTTTCACGCCTTCGTCTTCTACTCTTCTGAATAACTCGTCCAGACTCAGTTTCTTAGCAGGAGCACTCATGTTCAGTTCATCGTGGCGCCGTTTTTTGGCCTCTGCAATTTCACGGGCAATCGGCTCATCATGCACAACATAAAACTTGTCGCCTGCCATTGGCACATCATTGAATCCCAGGATTTCAACCGGGTCAGACGGACCAGCCGTTGTCAATTGTGTTCCATGCTCATTGAACATCGCCCTCACCTTCCCGATGGTGACTCCACAGGTAAAAATCTCCCCGACACGCAAGGTGCCATTCTGAACCAGCACCGTTGCCACCGGGCCTTTCCCCTTGTCAACTCGAGCTTCAATAATAGATCCCCTCGCGCTGGCATCCGGGTTTGCTTTCAAATCCAGCATCTCTGCAACAAGTGCGATATATTCTACCAGTTCGTCAATTCCCTTCCCCGTTTTTGCTGAAACTTCAACAGCAATCACATCACCGCCGTAATCTTCCACAACAAGGTCATGTTCAAGCAATTGCTGCTTAACTCTATCCGGGTTCGCTTCAGGTTTATCCACTTTATTCAGCGCCACAATGATGGCTACTCCAGCGGCCTGAGAATGATTGATAGCCTCAATTGTCTGCGGTTTCAGCCCCTCTTCCGCCGCCACAACCAGAATAACAATATCCGTAACATCCGCGCCTCTGGCCCGCATCAGGGTAAATGCTTCATGGCCCGGCGTATCCAGAAAAGTAACCCGCTTTCCATTTGCGTCGATCTGATAAGCACCAATATGCTGAGTAATACCTCCGGATTCACGGTCGGTAATATGGCTGGATCGAATCTTGTCGAGGAGAGACGTCTTTCCATGATCCACGTGCCCCATCAGGGTCACTACGGGAATTCGGGGCTTTAAAGAAGCAGGATCATCCGGTTTTTCCAGTTCTGCCAACATCTCATGCTCATGCTCAATAAACGCTACCACAAAACCGAATTCTTCCGCAATTTCCTCCACCAGCTCAGTATCCACGCCCTGGTTGGCTCCGGCATTGATTCCTCTCTTTCGAAGCTCTGCCATTACCTCTTTGGTTTTTCGATTCAGCCTGGATGCAAGCTGCCGGACAGTCAAATACCGGGATAATTCCAAGATTTCCTTCTCTTTTTCGCCCGTTTTCTTTGTAGTCTTTTTCTTTTTTTCTTTTACACTGTCACTTTCAGGTTCAACAGCCTTCTTATCTGTTCCAACTGTGCTTTCTCTTTCGATAACTGCCTTTTTTGTCTTAGACTTACTACCCGTATCCAGACTATCGGCTTTTGCTTCTTTTTCAGGTGTTGATTTCGGCTTCTTTTCAGTAGCTTTCTCCGTTTCCTTCTTATCTCCTGTTTTCCCTTTACCGGAAATTTCCTTCTTTTTCGCCGTTTCTGTTTTCTTTACAGAAGCTTTCTTTTTGTTCGGTTTGGGAACCAGCTTTTTCTTTACAACAGAAATCATTTCTTCTGTCAGAACGCTCATATGAGATTTTACATCAAATCCTTTTTCCTGAAGGAAAGACACTATTTCCCTGCTGGTAAGTGTCAACTCCTTCGCCAGCTCATGAACCCGTGTCCCAGACATTATTTCGCCTCCCCTTCCAGAAACTTCTGTGCTTTCATGAGTAGTTTTTCAGCGGACTTATGGCCAAATCCGGAAACATCACTCAATTCCTCCACAGTGGAATTTGCAATTGTCTCAACTGAGGTATAACCGGAAGCAGCCAATTTTGCCTCGGTTTTTACCCCGACCCCCGGCATATCACTGACAGGGGTTCCATCCGCAGGATCCCGTTCCGGCTCTGCAAGGTCTCCTGCATGACCGCCCATCTGGGCCATAATTTCTATTTTTTTATCTGCTTCTTTCTTCACATCTATCGTCCAACCCACAAGCTTACTGGCCAGTCGCACATTCTGGCCGTGGGTCCCGATCGCAAGACTGTACTGCTCGTCGGAAACGATTGCTTCCAGCCGCTTTTCATCCCGGTCTACAATAGTCATTCTCTGAACCTTTGCCGGGCTCATCGCGTTTGCTCCGAAATGTTCGATATCATCTTCGTACTTGATAACGTCAATCTTTTCACCTCTCAGTTCCTTCAAAACAGCTTTAATCCTGGATCCTGCCACCCCGACGCA
>QMQE01000046.1 GCA_003650445.1 Acidobacteriota bacterium
ACATGAATGCTTTTCATTCCAACTCACGCCCCTTTTCTTTTTTTCAGGAGAAACCGGACGATAAAAAACGCAAGCAAGGCTGCGACTACGGCTGTCACCATGTTGCCAACGATGAAGGGCAGAAGTATGGGTTTCAGGGTATGGCCAATATAAACAAACGCACTGCCGTTGAAGAAGTTTCGCAACTTGAACATATCCCATTGTATAGCGGTAACGGTGAATCCTGAAACTCCCGTCAACAATCCACCGACCCAAAGGCCCAATGCGTATATGGGGACCATTGTCCACCAGTTGTTCACGATGGTGAACCCGACCAACAACACCTTGTCCAGCGGTTTGTACAGGGCAGCCAGGGTGAAAGCCATGATAAAATGGAAGCCCATGAATGGGCTGAAGGCAATAAAAGTCCCCAGTGCCACAGAGAGCGCTTTCATCTCCGGTGTCCGCGCAGGATTAAACAATTCAGTTTTTATAGATTCCAGCCATTTCTTCAATGTCTTCTTCATGCCGTGACCATTATCTCCGAAATCCCTGACAAGTCAACTTCTTTGCGGCTCCGCCTTTGTAATGAGTGATGGGTGATGAGTGATGGGCAAGAATCTATTTGCAATAACAGCAGTGAATTCTTTAACTTATCTGCATCCTGCCCCCACTCCAAAATCTATCATTTCCCCTGTTCATCCGCTGCAGTGGCGCGGATGATGATGTCGTCAATTTTACGGGCCAGCCCGGATTCGGCAAGGAGGCCCTCACGTAACCGGCTTAGCAGGTTGACTGTCTCCGCTATTGGCCGCTCCGGTAAATGAAAACCGTGTAATGAATTTTCCATTTCGCAGACATCCATGTTTTCCTCGCTTAATCCGGCAAGAGACCCCACAAAGGGCAAGGCTTCCCGGTGAATACCGAAAAGATAAAACGCAGGGCCTGATGGGCCGAACAGCAAGTCAAACTCATTCATTCTGTCAAAAAAACCGGCAACAGTTTCTTCAGAAAGGCAGCTCGTATTGGATTTGAGAAAAATAACCCCCTCATATTCTTCCAGTCTGGATGCGGCATCCAGGAGAAATTCCACCTGAGTGTCCCCCTTCCCAGCGAGGAACCGAAAACTATCTCCAATCCGTTTCTGCAGGCGGATTGCCTCTTCAGGTGAATAACTCAACAGATAGAAATCATACGTATTGTTCACCGGATACAGTTCTGAAATGGACAAATCCGTAAAAAAATCACAGAGTTCCCGAGCCAGTTCCAATGAAATTTCTGTTCCCAATGTATTTCCGGAAAGGGTCGCTTCCGGTGTTTCAATTAACAAGACCAGTGCGTTCTTCATTGCTTTCTAAGGTATTCAAAGGTAAAATCAATCAAAGACTGAACCCGAAGTCCCCTTGAGTTGATCACCGTCGCCCCGTCGTTGAAATGATAGTTCTTGAACAGGGTCTGCAGATCGATCCAGGAACCGATTTCTTTGTAGCAAATGCCTTTGAGGTAGAGTACGGTACCGGCAGAGATTCCCGGACGATCGGGCAGCTGCACCATACTCAGGGTATCAAAGGCTTGCTCAAAGCGCCTGAACCGGAGGTTGCACATGGCGAGATTCAGCTGGGCACCGGCTTTCTGGGCATCCGTTCCGGGAAACTGAATCCGTGACAGGAAATACAGATAAGCTGAGTTGTAGGAAAGGGAATTGAGATTCTGGCGCATGACCACCGGGGTCGTTTCAACCTTTACGGCAACTTCCAGAGCAGCCCCGGAACGCTCCAACTGCAGCTTCGTTTCCGGCACCACAAGGGTTTTGTAAAAAGATGCCTCATTGGCACATTGATTCCCGTTCACCGAAAGAATGACATCCCCTGCCTGAACCCCCTCCACGGTGGATGAAATTACAACCGGAAGGTTCCGGTCCGGGTCACGAATTACAGCAATACCAGCCGTGTTTTCCACAAGTTTCGGCATAATAGATACAGCCTCAACAAACCGCTTTTCAGAATCCGGATTGGCCGGGTCCAATGTAAACTTTTCCTGGTGGTACAATTCTGTATTCAATACGTAGACATCAATAAATCGCTTCAACTTTACCCGTTTCTCCACCCCCAAAATAATAAGAGATTGTCCGTAGTCGTTTCGAATATTTTCAATTACCTTATTATCCCCTTTCAACAAGCCATCAATGGCAGAAATATAGGAATCATCCATCTCTGCGTTGTAAAAGGGAATTTTCTGGAATTGCTTTTCCAGAGAATTTGTCACTTGCCGAACAGTTGACAGATTGGTATCCAGAGGCTTTATCCCCGTAAAAAGCAAGGTCGGTTTTGGAACCGCTTTCACAACACGGTGTTCGCCTTCTTCCACTTTCAACTTTTTAATGAACGTGCCATTTTCAAATGCAACCTTTAACAAGTGTTCACCTGAACAGACTTCCAGGTCCCTTATCGGCAGAGAACCAATTCGCCGGCTGTCTAAGAAAAGATCACCTGTCTGATCATCTGCACCTGCCTCTACAATCAAATAGCCGATACTCCGCTCCAGCAGAATCGGCTTGAACTGATAGTCCCGTTTCTCCAGTTTTGGAAGCGACAATCGAACAGGTTTGTAGCAGTTTTTTTTCAACTCCAGAACATGGTCCCCCGGTTCTACCCGGTTGATTACGAAATAGTTGGATAGTGTAGAGGGGTTTAAGCCCAGTTCCTCAATTGTATCTGAGTGATCTTTCAGATAATCCACTGGCGCACTTCCTGATGTTTCTCCCATCAGCACACCGTCCATGAAAACCTGGGCACCGGTCGGATCAGTCAGCACAGTGACGGAAGCCAGTGTCCGGATAAGGTCAACTTCAACTTCCACTGTCTTCCCTACCGCCACTGTCACATTACGGGTCACCGGTTGGTAGTTTTCCTTTCCTATCCTGAGGGTCAGGTCTCCGGCAAGTGTCGTGTACAAGCCCTTTGAATTCGGACTCAATTTCAGCGTCCCTGCAGAAACATTCAGCCCCGGGACCGGACATTTTATTTTGAGGTATCCTACCATTTGACTTCGCTTATTTTCGAAATCCCGAATGATTTTCGGTGAGATAAAAAACTTGTTCAACTTATGACCGGGATCGGAACGAATGATTTTTTCAAAAATTGTATAAACTGTCTTTGTATCTCCTTTATTGGAATAAAGCACGATAAGGTATTCCATGCTCTGCAGATAGTAGCCAAAAGCATCCGTCCCCTTAATTTCACCCAGATCATAGGCACTGACAATTTTCTGAAACCCATTGATGGCGTTTTCCGGATTGTCCGAATTTTCAAATATCTGCACATTGTCATGGAACACGGAGACAACGTCAAATCCGAAAATGGGGATGGTTGCAATCAACAGGAAAACAATTAGTTTTTTCATCAGTACACCTTCAATATCTCTCTTTCCCTTGAAACTGAGAGAAAGATGTTGGCTCCCTGATCCACAGCGAGATGGTTATATCGACTGCTGCTATGGGTAATACTCTGCAGCTGCACGGACTGAAAGACATGAAAATCACTGGTCAATACGGACAATGACCGGCCTTTATTGGTAAGCAAGTAAATATTGTCCAATGGGTCAAATGCAATATCCACAATTTTCTTGAAGTTATTGAATTGTTTAATCGCGTGGCCGTCCAGAGTTCGGATTTCCATGACATTGCGGGAATTTTTCACAACAAAGATCCGGCCATCCCGACGGATTTTAAAAAAATCTACATCCCCCAACGCCATCTTGCGAATGAGCTTTCGCTCCTTTGAAAACACATAGCTCAGTCCTGTCTTCTTATCAAAGGCCCATATCTCGCCGCTGCTGGTGAGGAAAAAGGAAGTGATATCCTGCAACGCACTCCCCTCTGCGATCAATCTCACGGACCCGGATGGCGAAATAAGCTGGTCACCGGTGCTGAACCACAGGCCGACGTCATTCTGGTAATACATCGCACGCACATTTCCCGGTGTATTGCGCCTCCGGTTCTGCCCCGGAGAAATCATCTGGATAAACCTTCCTTTTTTCGCCTGGACATAGAGGGTATTCGCCTCCCCCGTCGCAAGTAATGAGGGATTGTCCATCTGGAAGTACTGTTTTGCCCTTTTATAATGCCGTTTCAACAGGAACCGGAGCAAACTGCGTGTGTAGTCTTCAGCCTTCACAGCCTGTTCCCCTTTTCCTTCCTCATTCAGTGCCGCAATCATTTTCAATGCTTCCTGGGGTTCTCCAATCCGATAATAGCAGTAAGCCGCCTGATAGAGTGAATCGGGAAAAACCGGACTCTCTGAAAACCGCGTGTAAATCTGAGACAGAAAATAGAGGGCTTTCTTAAACTGTCCACGACGACTTGAAATAATGGAAAGATAAAAATAGTCCCGGTCCAGCACGTCCGATTCCGGGAAAGCACCCTTCAGATGAAAGAATGTATTGTATGCATCGTCAATATCTCCTGCTTTCAGTTGAATCCGGCCAATAAGGAGATAGGCATTATCCGAGCTGTCGCTCTTTCCATATTCCGAAATAATTCGATCTAAGAATGCCTTTGCACGTTCGGCATCTCCCTGATTGAAATGATAGCGCCCGATTTCCAGCAATGCATCATCTGCGAAAGCGGATTTCGGGTATTGCTCCAGCAGCAAGTTGAATTCCCGCATCGCCTGTTCATAGTTCTGGTTTGCCTCAAATGCCAGGCCACTTTCATACAGCCGCTGGTCATTGGGGCTGGTCAAACTGCCAATTAGCAGAAATAGAAGGAGAGTTTTCATTTCAGACGCTCCTCAATTTTCAAAGGAGCTGAAAATGTGATATCCCGATCCAGCTCTTTTGTCTTTTTACCCTGGGGGCCCACCAATTTGAAATGATGTTTCCCGGTCACAATTTTAAGCCCCAGTATCGGGGTCGGCCCCGCGTCAACACCATCAATAAAGACGTTACCCCAACCACCTTTAATCGTAATCTTATTGATCAAACCCAACACGGGGGTCCTCAATACCGTCGTCTGTCCCGCCAACACATCCTCCCGCATTGAAGCCTTATAAAAGACCTTTTCAGCAGATAATTTCACCGTGTAACTGCCCGCCTCCAGCTTCAGTGAAGCTCCAGGACGAAGCGTTTTTCTCAAAACCGGCTTTCCTCTTCGGATCAGCGTTATGGATACCGGGAATTCTCCCTTCAACTTTAAGAATCCCGGCTTTGGGATAGGGGTTAATGTGATTTTGTCTGCAATTACTTCTCCCGCAGCAAGTTCAATGGTTCTCGGCTGGTATCCATGGGCGGAAATCACCAATTTGTGTGGAGATGTTTTTTTAAGGGAGAGTGGTTCCGTACTTTTTACCGGTGGTTTTCCGTCTACAGACACGTCACAAACCGCTGGCTCCGTATATAATTGCATTCTCTGCAGGTTGGATTTCAAAACATAGGGATTCAACCGGGTTGCAGAAGATACGTAAAAAGTATCTGTCAACGGTTCAAAGCCCTGTTTTTTAAGCCGGATGCTGTGCTGTTCGCCCTCTTCTCCCGTAACCGCCAGTTTGAGCGGAGTCAGGCCTTTGAACTCATTATCCAGATAAACCTTGGCCCCTTCAGGAGTGGACTCAACGGATAGATTGGCAGTCACCTTAAATGCGATCAATTTTCGGAAACCATCCGCGTTCAGCTTGTTCAGTATCTCCCCATTGGTAAAAAAATAGGCCGCGAAAGCACCTCCGATAAGCAGTAGAAACACAAAAAAGAAAATCAGCATTTTTGAACGTTTCTTTTTCGGGCTGTCACCCTGCGCCCGGGCCAGTTCATATTCATTTCTAAATAATTGTTTATCAATAGCTGTATCCGTGTCGGTTGAATTATCTACCAGAAGCTGGCGAATTCGGCTCTTCTGAGAGCTGGTCAGTGACACAGAACGGGTCAGTTCGCTGGAAAAGTCCTTAGCTGTTTGGAACCGTTCATCCGCTTTTTTGGCAAATGCCCGATTAAACAGA
This sequence comes from Acidobacteriota bacterium, assembly GCA_003650445.1. Lineage (GTDB taxonomy): Bacteria > Acidobacteriota > Holophagae > Thermotomaculales > Thermotomaculaceae > UM-FILTER-49-7. Next base: position 5,970 of record QMQE01000046.1, read on the forward strand.
CGGTTCCACGAGGGGACATCCAGTCCGAATTGTGCCGGATTTTCCACAGCTTCCGGCGCCTCGTGGGCAATCTTATATAGAATTGAGGACAGGGTTTTCCCCCGGAATGGAAGCTGCCCACAGATCAATTCATAAGTCACGGTAGCCAGAGAAAAAAGATCAGATCGGTGGTCGATGTGGCCTTCCATTATCTGTTCCGGCGACGCGTAGCTTGGCGTTCCGAGAAAAGTTCCCGTCTGTGTCAATGATGAGTTCTGGAGCTTCGCAATACCAAAATCCATTATCTTGCACCGGAACTCTTCGTCCACCATAATGTTCCCCGGTTTGATGTCCCGATGAACAATTCCTTTCTTATGTGCATAATCCAGTGCAGAAGATACCTGGGAAACAATCTTGACCACGTTCTCTATCGCCATCGGCCCATGTTCTGCCATCATTTCCGACAGTGTCCAGCCTTCCACATATTCCATGGCGATATAAGGCATGCCCTGCTCTTCACCAATGTCGTAAACCCCTACAATATTAGGGTGGTTCAGGGTACCGGATACCTGGGCTTCGCGGTAGAATCGCTCATAAAACTCCGATTTTTCCGCTTCTGATATAGAGGCATCCACCTTGATGAGCTTAATCGCCACAGTACGCTTAATGATGGGATCATGCGCACGGTAGACAATCCCCATAGCACCCTCACCCAGAACCGATTCTATCTTGTAACGCCCAACAGTATCCAGCTTCTTCATTCGCCCTCTCTATCTTTTCCTAAGGATATGAAAAAAGAGCCAATCTGTCAATTTATTTAAGCAAGGGGAGGAAACAAGGTTGATTAAAACACAAGGTTGAGGTTGAGGCCGGATAGAATTCGGAAAAAACAGAAAAAAATCAGTCTTCCCTCCTCCCCGCTCAACCTTAGCCTCAACCTTTTCTTTACTTTTTCTCTTTTCCCTGTAACTCTTCCAGCTTCTTCTTTGCGAATTCGCCCTGGACCTGGCCCTTATAGGCACTGGCAATTTTCCGGTAGAGCTTGGCTGCATCATCGTAATATTCCAGCTGTTCACAGATCTTCGCCGCTTTGAAACGGGCTGTGGTAGACCACATCAGTTCATTGGAGTGCAGATAGGTCACAGCAAGATATTGCTGCAGTGCTGGTTTCAATTTACCCTGTCCCTCAAGGCATTCGGCAATGTAGTAGGTAAGTTCCGCTTTCCTGTCCGCTGCTTCCGGCAGTTGAAGAAGTCGGTTGAACTCTGCAAGTGCCTCATCCAACAGCCCCTGTTTTTGAAACAGAAGCCCGATACGAATGCGTTCCCCAACCTGGTGGACATCCGCTGGGATTTCCTTGAGATATTCCCGATAATGGACAATGGCACCGTCAATATCCCCGGTTTTTTCCAGTGAAACTCCGAGATAATATTGAAGGGCGAAGGCCAGTTTTGCCATGGACGGATCATTTTTCCCCAATGCCAGTTGAAACAAATCAGCTGCTTTCTTGTACTGTTTTTCCTTGAATGCAACGGCACCCAGATTGTAGGCGGCAAGGGCCGCGTATTGGCCATCGGGGTAATCCTTCACAATTTTCCTGAGGTAAGCCGGTTTCCGCGGCCGCGCGTACTGGTAGAGAAAATAATAGGACTCATCGTTTCCCGGGGCTTCGGGAAATGCCCGGATTGACATCTGGTACAGAGAAATCGCCTTGCTCAGTTTTCCCTTTTCCCGGTACTTCCGTGCTTTTTTTAATATCGCCTGCGCCCCGTGGAAACTTTCCGGGTCATTCTGAATGAAGTCCGGTTCCAGTTCCATCAGAATCTGATAATCCCCCGCGGCAATGGCGGCCGGCTCCAGCTCATGGAAGGCCAGCAGGTGAATGGTGGCAGCCGGATCCGATAATTCCACCGCTTTTTCCAGCAACTGGCGCTTTAGAACCGGGTCAGTGGCCAGGCCGGCAGCTTCGTAGAGATGAGCCGGCAGCATCGGTTTTTCAGAAAGGGCTATGTCTGTTGCATTCTCTCCGTCCTTCAGCCGGAGATAAATGTAGAAGGCCAGAGACTGATCCTTTCCGGCAAATTTTACGGCATCCTGCACTTTCCCCGAAAGTGCCAGTGCAAATGCATAGAGGCTGGCAGGCAGGCTGTTCGCTTTTGCCTCATCCAGTTCGTTAAAATATTCAGCCGCTTTGGAATACTGCTTGTCCAGATAGGCGGACAATGCCGCAAGGCGCAATGCCTTTCCCCTGTATTTCGAGTCATTCAGGCCAGCCGCCACTTTTCCGGCATCCTGAAACATCCCATTTCTGAAATATGCATCTGCAAGAAGATAAGCGGCATCGGCCCGGAGGTTGGAATCCGGATAGTTGGCCAGAATATTCTCAAAACTCTTAACCGCCTCCGGATAAACCCCACGGTTCAACATCAGCTTCCCCAGAATAAAATATGCCTCATCGGTAATGGGAGATTTAACCCCATATTCCCGGAGAAAATCTGTTGTCAATTTCAGGGCCTGGTCCGGGTTTCCCATGTACAGAGAGGCTTTGATACGGTTCATCAGCGCAAGTGACGCATAGGGACTGTCTGGTGCCTTCTTCAGAACTTCGCCGTAAAAACGGAATGCTCCGGCGGCATCATTGAGCTTTGTCAGCCGGTATTCTGCCAGACGGTAAAAATCATGGCCCGGTCTTGTCCCTGTCAATGCCACGGTGTGCAAAATCTCCGCCGCCCGGTTGAACCGGCGAAACCGGTCATTTATAGAGAATTCAAGTTCCATTGCCTCGCGGCTGTCTGTCAGGGTAACTTTCTCCATCAAAGCGTCCGCTTCCAAAAGCCTCCCCTGGCTCAAAAGGGCCTGGATCCGATATAGGGAGAGTGCCTCAGGAGATACCGGTTCCAGCGGTACAACGCTGCGAAAGAGGGTGTAGGCCTCTGCCGCCTTCCCTTCCTTCAGCAAAGTATGTACCTCAAATAATTTATCCTGTTTCTCTCCTGCCTTCTGAAAATAGTCGGCGGCTTGTGCATATTTTTCATCGGCAAATTTCAACAGGCCAAGATAGCGGAAAAGTTCAGGGGATTGAAAGTTTTCTTCCGCCAGTCGCCCCAGCACCCGTTTCGTTTTCCGGTACTTTTTCAAATGATAGTACGCAATCCCGAGTTTCAGGCGGATTCCGTTGTCCATTCCCAGTTTCAGGAAACCATTGTACTGGTCCACCGCATCCTGAAATCGCTTTCTGGCATAGGCCACATCACCGGCCAGCTGATGGTACGCTTTCAACGTGTCCGGAGACTGGCCCTTCAGGCTTTCCCTGATGGAATCCAGCTTTGCTTCCGCCTCAGGATAGCGCTGCTCCAGATAGAATGCCGTGGCATCGTAGAGAATAACAGGCACACAGGAAACAACAGACTGCCCACAGTAATCCTTCACAAATTCTGCCGCAACATGGTGTTCCCGGTCATACATCCGGGCCGAGAGGCAGGCGGAGACCAACATCTCCCTGACTTCTTTTTTATGGGAACTCTCAGGATAGGCTTCCAGAAATGCGGTCATCCGGTCCACCGCAATGGTATAGGTTCCGTCCCGGACAAGCCCGCGAATCACCCGGTAATCATCACTTTCCCCGGCAAAACCCCCCACTGAGACTGCCAGCAGCAGTACGGCTATCAGAAACTTTCTCATTCTTTCAGTTTCCCGTAGATTTCTGTCCTGAATTTATCAATTTCCTTGCGGAACTCATTGGTAATTCTATTCGCATCCACCTGATTATAAATCACATGAGGTGTAATAATGATAATCAGCTCACTCTTGGACCGGCTCTGGGTCTTGTTCGAAAACAGGTACTTGACAAGGGGGATTTTGCTGAGAAGCGGAATACCGTTATCGTTATTGGTCTGACTCTGCTGAATCATACCACCTATAATCAGAGACTGGCCATCAGGTACATTCACAATCGTCTTGGCACTGCGGTTCTTGATGGGCGGATTTCCGGAACCGGTGGACGAACCGGGGACCGAATAGGACTGGTCTATCTCCATTCGCACAATCCCGTTATTACTGATGGAGGGTTTAACATTGAGTTTAACCCCGGTGGAAAGGTATTGATAAGATGTGCTGTTGTAAACGCCTGCATTGGTAGTCCCCGCTGCTCCCGGTACCGCGATATTGCCGCTCTGGATGGAGATCTGCTCCCCAACGTCAATACTGGCACTCTCGTTATCCAGCACCATAATATGCGGAGTGGATAAAACATTGGTCCGGGACTTGACTTCATTCATATTGAGAACAGAGTCAATCTGAAATTGTTTGGATAAAAACGTATACGCCCCTGTAAACCCCCCGGCATCTGCTCCGGGCTGAAAGTGGAATTCGCCGCCCCTACCCGCATCTGCCTGTAAATGCTTCAGAAAGAAAGTAAATCCATAACTCAAACTCCCACTCAACGACACATCGAGAATCATCGCCTCAATCAAAACCTGTTTCTTGGGCGCATCCAGTTGTTTCAGGGTCTTTTCAATAATATTGTAATCCCGGCGGGTCGTCTTGAAAATCAACGAGTTGTTGTTTTTGTCGGTAATGACCTTAAAATCACCCTTCAAAACCGGCCGGAGCTCCAGTTTTCCCTTACTGTCTTTGGTGGCGGTGTGTTCTTCCGAATAAAGCTCCTTAATAATGTTCACCAGGTCCTCGGCCTTGGAATTCTCCGCGTGGTAGATGAAAATCTGGGCCTCTCCAACCTCGGATTCCTTCTCGAACTTGTCGGACCAGAATTTCACTTCATCCACCACTTCCTGCAGGGGTGTAACGCACAAGAGGGCGTTGAGGTCTTTAATGGATGTAATATAGTACTTATCTTCCGGCAGGGCTCCGTAGCCCTTGAAAATTTCAATGATATTATTGGTGACCTTTTCTGCGTCCGCGTTCTGGAACCGGATCAGCAGCATTTTTTTGTTTTTGAATATGTTCACATCAAACAGTGAGATGATATTCATAATCTTTCGAACGTAGGGCAGGCGGTCTATTATAACTACGGTAGAAGTCACCGGATCCTCAACAATCTTACCGCCGGTGGAAATAAATTCTTTCAAAATCGGAGACAGGTCTTTGGGGGAAACAAAATGCAGGGGAATCACCTGGGTCACCCACCCTTCTCCGATCTGATCCCGGCCCACCTTGTTTCCCACGTAAACAGGTGCCCCCAGTTTGTAATCCGCCCCCTTTGTCGGGACAAAATAGACCATCCCGTCCCGGTTAACCATCGCGACATCATAGATAGAGAGGAGCAGGTGAAGGATGTTTTCCACACCGAGTCCCTCAATTGTGGAATTCAGCCGGATATTGATCCCCTTGTCCGGTACCGCAGGGTCAATCACATAGTTCCAGTGACGATAATCCGCGACTATTTTGATTACTTCCCATAAGCTGGCATCCTCCAGATTCAACAGAGGGAATGCCTCTTTTCCTTTCTTGACGGCAGCCGACGATTTCCCTTTCACAGCTGGAATCAGTGCTTTCGATGGTGTCTGGCTCGCACGGGTAGACCGCCCCCGCTCAATCACCTGATAGTGAGATTTTTCCGGTTTCGGAGTTTCAATTTCTGTTTTCTGAACCGGGCGCTTCCCGGACAGTGCCCGTTCAATCTCATTCTTGGGCACTTGCTTTGGCGGTACGGTACAGGCTGTCATTAAAAGCATCAGGAAGATGGGCGTCAATTTCCTCATTTCATGTCCTCACTTATTAAAATGGTGTTGTCTTGCGCGATTTTTTCGGCCTTTTCTTTGTTCTGGAAGCGCCTCGGCTGGGGCCAAAGGGCGTGCTTGCGCCGCCACTTCTGACGGCCGTCCCGGATCGACGGGGAGGCGTCCGCACCGCCGGACGCCTCCGGGGAGCAGCCATTTTCCGTTCCACGATTTTTGATGTCCGGGCACCGGATGAAACTGCTCTGTGCATACCCCCGTGGGAAGCACTGGTTTTCGGTACATTCTTCATCTTGTCCTTGGAATCTACCGTCATTCTGTATTTCTTCCCCCCAAATGCAATGGTCACTTCGTTTGGAAGAATCTGAAGGATTTTAGCACCGGTGAAGGCATCGCCCTTCTTAAACGCGCCACTGACGATTTTACGGCTCTTATCGTCCTTGTAGCGAAAGATAACCCGCTGGTAGTTCCCAATGGAAATGATTCCATCGAGAATTGGAATATCTTTGGGTAATACCTCTTCCACCGGACCGGAAGCGTCCACCGGTTCCGCCTGCCCCCGCTGCGGATCAAACAGGTTTTTCTTTATGATACTGTCCGCCTGCTGGGCAAAAGCGGCTGTCGAAAACAATAAAATCAGCATGAAAAAGGATATGGTTTTCACGATTTCTCCTTCTTTGACAAACCCATCACAGTAACTGTTGCCTCATATCCCCGGTAGTGCTTCAGGGAAACTTCACTGGTCGCAATCAGCTCCGGTGCCTTCTGAATCGCTTCCAGAAACCGGATAATGGCATCGTAATCTCCCTTGACTGTAATTCGGGCGCTGACCCGAAGATACCCGAACTTCTCATCCTTAGATCGTTCTTTGTAGGTATTTGTGACGGTTAAACCCTGGGCTTTTGCCAGTTTATTTGCAAGTTCCTCCAACGCTACCTGGGCCAGTTCAGCGGAGCCCCCTTCCAATGCATGCTGTTTGTTCTGCTCAATTTCCTTTTTGTATCTGGCACTTTCAGCCTCCACACCTCTTGCCTCCTGTAGTTTTTTAGTCAATTTGACAAGATTTGCGGTTAGCGCGCTCTTTCTCTTCGTAAGCTCTCCATAGCTGTCTCTCAGAGGGAATACCACAAGATTCAAGAAAACAATCAAAACTACAGCAAAAATACCAAGCTTAATGGCACGTTTTTCAGACCGTTTCAATTTCAGTTTAGTAAACAATTTTCCCCCTGATCAGAAAGGCTGTGTAGCCATCGGACATTTCCTTGCTGGAACCACTCTTCTGAACGCCGGTAAAGAATTTCGATTCGTCCAGCTTTCGGATCAAGGTGTACATATCCTTTGATTTTCCATTAAAATCAAAGGAATTGTTCCGCCGAATGTTGATGGAAGTCGCGTAAGAATCAAGTGGCGTTATGCTGGTCAGCTCCTGAAGCACGCTACAGACCTTCTTTTTCTTTTTCAATATCTCCCGGTAAAACTGAACCTGCGCCTTTAACTGATCCCGCCTGTCCACCTTCTTCACCAGTTTCATAGCCTGTTTTTTCTTTGTATCATAGTTCTGCTGCAGGGTGTTCACCTCACCCCGAAGCCCGAGATAATCCCGGATCAGGGAAGTGCTGTAGATGCCAGCAGCCACCACCAATACGGCAATACCGATATATCGCCATAACTTACGGTGTACTTTTCGTTCCTTGACCGGCAGAAGGTTAGCGACGGGAAGCGTTTTTTCTTTCAGTAGTGCCAGCAGTGAGGATGCAGGAGACTCCGGCATGTCTTTTTTTTCTGCATCAGGAAATGAATCCGAAATACCCGGAATCTCACCAAAACAAGTGACCGGAGTATCTTCAGGTGCGCGAAGCCCGGAGAGAAAACGGAACAAGGTCTGAGACAAGGGACAACCTTCTCGGCATTTCAAGAACGAAACGGGAAAACCGTCTTCCAGGTATGCGCCGAGGACACTGGTCCCATCCTGAAAAAGGACAAGGCCCCCTGTCACCCCTTGCCTCAGTGCATGGGCGAGAAAAAGTACCTGCATGGGAAGAATCCCGCTGAGTTCCGATGCTTTCCCCGCTGCCTGCTTCCGGATTTCCTGATACCGGGATTCACGGATTACAGTGGCCAGAACCTTCAACTGCCCTTTCTCTTTGGTATAAGCCATGCCAATCCGAATGCCTTCCCGGACCGGCTCTTTTTCCAGTACAAAGGAACGAACAACTTCGTTCAGATTTTCTTCCACCTGAGCCGGTAATCTCAGTGAATACAGAATGACATCTTCAGATGGAACCAGATAGAAGGTGTCAAATTGATTTTCCGGCTCATCCTCAATAGAAACCGGCTGGATTTCCCTCTTTTTAACGGTGAAATACTCGTCCCGGTCTTCTGAAATCAGGCGGAATGCTTTTGAGAAATAATCAGTCAATATGTCCATTCGTGTCTCTCCAGCCATTTGATAGTGCGCCCTTGAACCTGGAATGTCTCTTCCACTGCCAGTGTCTGCTTACCCCGCAAAATCGTGGCGCGTAGCGTCATTATATCGGCATTCCTGGTTGTTGTAAAATACCGTGTCGCATTACTGAAAGAATTGGGACTCACCAGGTTCGCCAGATCCGACATGGTTTGAAATGGTTTTTCCTCCCTTGCCGCAATAATTGAGTCCGTTTCTTCATCTGTAGTTTCCATCATGGCCTGAATCAATGCCCGGGAAGCCGCATTGATATCCAGTTTGCTTCCGGCTTCCCGAACGGTGAAAAAATCAGTCAGCGGCGGATATTTATCACTGCCGTAAAACATTTCCTCGTCAATGCCCTTGATCAGAAGAAGTTCCCGGATATCTTCAATCTTGTTATTATGGGGGAAATACGGAAAAGGAAGCCCCTGATAATAATCATCCTCCGCACCGCCGGGATGCAGGAGATTGTCTCTATCCACCCAGTCCTGAATAGATGCGATAATGTCGTTGGCTTCGTCCTCTGTTTTGTCATACTTCATGAAGATCTCCCTCCACACATCCTGACGAACCTTCTGGATTGATAGTTTGGATGTAACTGGAATACGGATAACTTTCACCTTTGATCCGCCAATATCGTAGTTGAAAACAGACTGATTCCGCTCTGCCGGGTCCAGGTCCTTCCGGGTGGGCAACTGCAGGATGTCATAAAATGCCCGTTGAATTCCCCCCTCCAGTTCCAGAAATCCTCCGGTTCTGGCATTGAGATAGGCCTGGCTTCTAAAAAATACCCGGGTGCGCAGGGACAGCATAGCAGACAGAACCGCCAGTGCCGCCACAATCCAGAGAACCAGCAGCAGGATTGATCCCCGTTCAGAAGCGGCGTTTCGCATTTCGCGTATTCTCCTTCTGAGGCAAAGGATGCGTCACGACCATCGTGTCTCCCTCTTCCCAGGTAATTTCGAACCGGATATCACGCATGATTTTCCCTTTTTCCGTATCCGGGTCATAGTGATCTTCCCAATTGCCAAGGTCATTTCTTTTCACTTTTGCCCGCATCAGGTAGCCCATTTCCAGTTTTTTCACGTGGTCAGCCAGTTCCATCTCCCTCGGTTCCGGAAGCTCGGTATTGGGCCGGTCCCAGAAAAAGGGGGTCTCTTTCATCATCAACTTGCCGTTTTCAACATAAATTTCTGTCAATACCGGGAAATAGTGAAACAGTACCGACTGATAACTGAGGAACAGAATGCGGTCGGGTTCCGCTGAAAAATACTTACCAGGTTCTACTTTTGAATCATATTGAAGGATACTCTCCAGTTTAGTGGAAAGAAGGATGTACAGGTTTCCACGGTGGAAAGAATTGTTCATGTGGGCTTCCGCCTTCTTCCAATTGCTGATACTG
>QMQE01000047.1 GCA_003650445.1 Acidobacteriota bacterium
CACAGGATATCGGGATTATCCTTCTTCAGCCAATCGACAAATCCCTTTTTATGAACCGCGCGAATCCCGTTTACATTCCATGAAAGCAAGCGCATTTTCGCCTCCTGTCTATCTCTGTCTGACCGGCATTGTACCATTTCCACCTTTTCTGAAACATTTTCATTGTCCATCGCGTTACAATACGGATGAATGAATGCTTCAGGAGGATTGTATGAAATATTTTGCCAGATTTGCCATGGTTCTCCTTGCCGTGGCCCTCACTGTCGCCCCTGCAGTGGCGAAGAAACCCCGTCCCACCGGTTTGACACCGGAAATGTTGAAAGAACTGTTCCAGTCCCTGAAAATGGACAGCCACCTGACCTTTGCACGGAACGCCCTGGCAGACAACGACGCCGCAAAATTGACGCTGAACCGGGACCTCATCAACAGTATAGACGATAATTTTTCCCATAGAATCAAGGATATGTCCATCACAAACCAGGAACACTCCGGCCGCTGCTGGATGTTCGCCGGCCTCAACATTCTCCGGCCCATCGCCGCGAAAAAACTGGGAATCAAAGATATTGAATTTTCAGAAAACTACCTGTTTTTCTACGATAAACTGGAAAAAGCGAATATGTTCCTCGAAGCTGTGATGAAAACACGTTCCCTTCCCATGGACAATCGCTACATGGAATTCCTGATGAACCACACGACCCCGGATGGAGGATACTGGGTAAATCTTGCTGAACTGGCAAAGAAATATGGCATCGTACCCAAAGATGTCATGCCGGAAACCTATGCTTCTTCCCATTCCGGTACGATTAACCGCACCCTGGACTTCAAACTGAAGGAATACGCGCTGAAAATCCGGGCTGAAAAAGATGTCAACAAACAAGCTGCACTGAAAATTCAAGCATTAAAGGATGTGTACCGAATCCTCGCCATCAACTTCGGCGTTCCGCCCACATCCTTTCGGTGGCGGTATAAAGACAAGGATAAAAAGCTCACCGCGTACAAAACCTACACCCCGTCTCAGTTTTACAACGAAGCAATCGGTGCCCCCCTTGACGATTACATGACGCTGGAATCTGTCCCCACAAAAGAATTCGGCAAACTCTATCAGATTGACCTGGACAAATCTGTGTATGACCGGCCCAACCTGACTTTTGCCAACGTGGATATTGACGTACTGCGGCAGGTGGCACTGAAAAGCGTTCTGGCAGACACCCCGGTCTGGTTCGGCTGTGATGTGGGCAAAGAATCCTCCAGCAAGAACGGCATTATGGCCCCCGGCATTTACGACATGGCCTCCCTCTACGGAATGGACTTCAAACTGACCCGGAAACAGATGTTCGAAACCTACACCGACGCCCCCACCCATGCCATGGTATTTACCGGTGTGGACATGAACGGCGAACAGCCCGCAAAGTGGCTGGTGGAAAACTCCTGGGGAAAGGAATTCGGCCACGACGGCTTCTATTACATGGCGGACAAATGGTTTGATTACTACATTCAGGTCGTCGTCGTAAAAAAGGAATTTGTCCCCAAAGACGTACTGAAAATATTCAAACAGAGAGCCACCCTGCTGCCGCCCTGGGACCCCATGTACAAAGTGCTGACACTGGGGAGATAAAAACAGTAGGAGTTGGAGTAGGAGTTGGGGTAAGAGTAAAGACAGGGAAATGCCCTCTCCCTCTTTTTCCCATTCCCTACTCCTACCCTGACCCCTACTCATCCGGGGGTTGATTTCCCGTATTCTTCAGATACAATGACCGGGAAGCTGTTACTGAAGGAGGAGACATGTCCAGATACAAGATTGCCTGGTTGCCGGGCGACGGTGTGGGAAACGATGTCATGGAAGCGGCACGAATCGTGCTTAATACCTTGAAACTGGATGCCGAGTATATTCACGGGGATATCGGCTGGGAATTCTGGAAGAAAGAGGGGAATCCCCTGCCCGACCGAACTGTTGAGATGATGAAGCAGACCGACTGCGCCCTCTTCGGCGCCATCACCTCCAAGCCCAAGGACGAGGCAGCAAAGGAACTGGAACCCGCCCTGAGGGATAAGGGGCCGGTTTACTTCTCCCCCATCGTGAAGCTGCGCCAGGAATTTGATCTCTTCGTCAACATGCGGCCCTGCAAGGCATTTGTCGGCAATCCCTTGAACTACAAGGATGATATTGACCTGATTATATTCCGGGAAAACACCGAAGGCATGTACGCCGGTGTGGAATTTCACCCGGTGGGCAGTGAACTGAAACAAACAATGGCAAAACACAGCCCCAAAATGAAGCGGTTCATGAACGTCCCCGACGATGAAATCGCCATTTCCACCCGGATCATCACAAAAAAAGGCGCCGAGCGGATTATCCGGGCAGCTTTTGAATACGCCAAAACCTTCGGGAAGGAAACCGTAACCCTGGTTGAAAAACCCAACGTACTCCGGGAAAGTGGCGGCATGATGACCCGGGTTGCCCGGACAGTGGCAGCAGATTACCCGGGCATTGAGCTCTGGGAAACCAACATTGACGCCATGTGCATGTGGCTGGTGAAAAACCCTCAGAATTACGGCGTACTGGTTGCGGAAAACCTGTTCGGCGATATTATCTCCGACCTCTCCGCCCAACTGGTGGGCGGCCTCGGCTTCGCCTCATCCGCCAGCACAGGGGACAGCTACGCGGTATTCGAACCCACCCATGGTTCCGCACCAAAGTATGCCGGCCAGTACAAGGTCAACCCCATGGCCATGCTGCTTTCCGTCAAACTGATGCTGGACTACCTGAAAGAAACCGACATGGCTACAAGGCTGGAAAAGGCTATCTCCGAAGTTATCAGTGAGGGGAAAGTCCGCACCTACGACATGGGCGGCAGCAACACCTCGCTGGAAGTCGCAAAGGAAGTCGCAAAGAAACTGAATTAGAAAATAACACAGAAAGAAAAAGACTCACCGCAGAGTACGCAGAGACCGCTGAGGGGGAGGAGCGGAGGGGAAAAGACGAGAGGGAAAAGAATTTAACAAAAAGACACGGAGACACAACGTTCAGAAACAGAAAGAATAATGTTCAGAGGGAAAAGAAAATGGCCAATTCCCTTCTTTCACGCACTTGCACTTGCACTCGCACTTTCACTCCTCTTCCCCCCTACTCCTACTCACCCGAAGGGTGATGAGTGTTCGCACAGAACACGTCTCTTGTGATAAAATACGTGCCATGAGTAAACGGATTCTGATTGTAGATGATGAAAAGGATATTGTGGAAGCCATTGCTAACATTCTGGCATTGGAAGGATACGCGATTCTCAAGGCCTATCGGGGTTACGATGCAGTGAAAATCGCTGTAAATGAAAAACCTGACCTGGTGATTCTGGATGTAAAAATGCCAATCATGGACGGGATGGACACTCTCCATGAGCTTCGCCAGAAAAGATTCGAAAATCCGGTAATTATTATCTCGGGGCACGGAGATGTAAAAACAGCGGTGGAGGCGGTTCGTCTCGGTGCCTTTGATTTTCTGGAAAAACCCCTCTCCCGAAACGGCCTTTTAATCGCGGTTCAAAACGCGCTGGAAACAGCCGCAGAGGCAATACCGGCCAGCCCTGGTGACCAGAATCTGATTATTGGACGGGATCCTGCCTTCATCCAGTGCCTCCGGGTGGCAGAACGAATCGCTCCGACCACGGCCCCGGTTCTCATTACCGGGGACACCGGAACCGGGAAAGAGGTCATTGCCCGGTACATCCACAAGCACAGTAAGCGCAAGAAACAGTTTGTGGAAGTAAATTGTGCGGCCATTCCTGAAGAATTGATTGAAAGTGAACTTTTTGGACATGTGAAGGGGTCCTTTACCGGTGCCATCGCGGACAAAACAGGTAAGTTTGTGGCTGCAGACGGAGGAACCCTGTTCCTCGATGAAATCGGGGATATGAGCTTGAAAACACAGGCCAAAGTTCTCCGTGCCATCCAGGAAAAAATCATTATTCCCATTGGCAGCAACACCCCTGTCAGTGTGAATGTACGAATTATCTCCGCAACAAACAAGAACCTCGCACATGAAATCGAAGAAAATCGATTCCGGGAAGATCTGTTTTACAGACTGAATGTAATCGAGCTGAGAATGCCTTCTCTCTCCGAACGAAAATCAGATATTCCGCTGATGGTGGAGCATTTTGCCACAATCTCCGGCAAGGAAAACGGCCTGAAACAGGTGCGATTTGCTGAAGATGCCAAGATGTTGCTGGCGGATCGGGATTATCCGGGCAATATACGGGAACTGAAGAATCTGGTGGAACGAATCGTGGTTATTTCGCAGAAGCCTTCCATTTCTATGGAGGATGTGAAGATGATTCTGGATAACCGCTTTGATATCCCTGAGGAAAATTCCCCGGAAAATCCAGACCTTCCAACGCCTCCCAGTCCCTCTGAAATCGATTTTTTCAAAATCAACTCACTGAAGGAGTTCCGGGATCGGATTGAACGTTTGTTTATCATTGAAAAGCTGAAACAGAATGCATTCAACATCTCAAAAACAGCGGAAATTATGGAAACACCCCGAAGTAATTTATACAAAAAACTGGAACAATATGAAATAGATGTGAAGGAGTTGGAAACTTATTATGGCAAACAGACATGAGATTGCAAAAGCACTATTAAGAATCAATGCCGTGGCACTGTCATTGAATCCGCCCTTTACCTGGGTATCCGGCATTCGATCCCCGATTTACTGTGACAATCGCCTGTTGATTTCGCATCCGACAGAACGAAACCTGGTGGTAAACCGCTTTGTGGATGAGATTCTGTCCATGGGGGAAAAACCGGACTGCATTGCCGGCACAGCCACTTCCGGTATTCCCTTTGCCGCCTGGGTAGCAGACAGAATGAATCTGCCAATGTGCTATGTCCGGGCGGAAAAAAAAGCCCACGGCAAGGGCAAGGCCATCGAAGGAGATGTCCACGCCGGAGATAATGTTCTGGTCATTGAAGACCTCATCTCAACGGGAAAAAGCTCGGTGTCCGTTGTGCGAAATTTGCTGGACGCAGGGCTCACTGTCACAGGAGTCATCTCCATTTTCAGTTATGAAATGGAAAAGGCAAATGAAAATTTCAAGACCGTGAACATTGCTCCAATATCACTGGAAACGATTTCCTCCCTTCTGAAACTGGCGGTTTCAGATGGGACATTGAGCCAGAAAGATGCACATGTTATCAACGATTTTCGCAATGACCCCCAGGGCTGGTACAAGCGGAATTTTCCGGAAAATCCATGAACGAGCGCCTGCAGAACCTGGTCCGAAATAAACACCTTTTTCTGATTCTTCTTGCCATTGTCGTCGGCGTCTGCTCTGGATTGGGCGGGGTCGCGATCCGCTATCTCATCAAGTACGGAATGCTGGCGTTTTTCGGTGTGTATGACAATTTTCTCGCCGCTGTGCAGCACGTCTCCCTGACCCGCCGAATTCTGGCGCCTGTCATCGGCGGCCTGGTGGTGGGACCCATTATTTATTTCATGGCCAAGGAAGCAAAGGGGCATGGTGTTCCGGAAGTTATGCTGGCCGTGCTGCTGAAAGACGGAAAAATCCGCCCCAGGGTAGCCTTCGTCAAGTCCCTCGCATCTGCCATCAGTATCGGGTCAGGCGGTTCTGTTGGGCGTGAAGGCCCCATTGTTCAGATTGGCGCGTCTCTCGGCTCTTCCCTCGCCCAATATTTTCAGCTGGAAAAAAGAGAGGTTTCCACCCTTGTGGCCTGCGGGGCAGCCGGCGGGATTGCCGCGGCATTCAACGCCCCCATTGCAGGGGCCCTGTTCGCGGTAGAAATTATCCTGGGGGATTTCGGCATGGCTGCCCTCTCCCCTATTATTATCAGTTCCGTAATCTCAACCATTGTCGCCCGTCATATTGAGGGAGACCTGCTGGCATTCACCGTCCCGCCCTACGCGCTGAACACCCCACTGGAGCTCTTCCCCTACACCATGCTGGGAATTGTGTCCGGCCTGGTGGCGGTGCTGTTCATCGTGACCCTGTACAAGGCGGAACTTCTCTATGACCAGTGGAATTTCCCTGAATGGCTCCAGCCCATGACCGGCGGCCTGTTCATCGCAATAGTGGGAATCATGGTACCCCAGATGTACGGTGTCGGCTACGAAACCATCAACGGCGCCCTTCACAACCAGTGGCCCCTGTGGTTTCTCATCATATTGATATTCATGAAGATTCTGGCAACATCCGTTACGCTGGGGTCCGGGGGCTCCGGTGGTATCTTTGCACCCTCACTTTTCATTGGAGCGGCTACCGGCGGCGCTGTGGGAATGGTGACCCACCAGTTTTTCCCCATTGCCGCAACCTCCGGCACTTACGCCCTTGTGGGAATGGGTGCCGTTGTGGCCGCAACAACGCAAGCCCCCATCACGGCAATTATCATCATTTTCGAGCTTACCCAGGATTATCACATTATCCCACCCCTGATGTTTACCTGCATCATCAGTACACTGATTGCCACAACAATCAAAAAAGAATCCATCTACACCCAGAAATTGGAGTTGAAAGGAATACGGCTTACCGAAGGCAAGGAAGAAAGCATTCTCCGGGAACTGACGGTTGAGAGAAGCATCAAGAAAGGTACGTTTTTTTATGAGGACATGAACCTCCGCTCCATCATTGATATCGCACTGGACACAACTCAAACGGTCTTTCCGGTGCTAACGCGGGAAGATGAGATTCTGGTGGGGATACTCACCCTCAATGATCTGAAAACCGTGTTTTATGAGCGGGAAACGCTGGCGGATCTGGTTATTGCGGAAGATGTGGCATCCGAACCGGTGTTCTTAACGAGAAATGCCAATCTGCAGCAAGCCATGGAATTGAACGGCCACAATCTGATGGAAGAAATTCCGGTGGTGGAAGACCGGGAAAGCATGAAATACGCGGGAATGATTTTCATCCAGGACGTCATTTCCCTTTACAATTCGGAAGTCAAGAAACGCGAACTTGCACTGGCCGTTGTAACCCGCAAGAAATTCAAGGATATCACCAAGGGTATCTCCCTGGGAGAAGGCTATCGACTGGCAGAATTCGTCGTCCCGAAAGAATTCGTCGGCAAATCCCTGAAAGAACTGTCATTCAGAAACAAGTACAAGCTGGAACTGATCCTGGTCAAACGAAAAGGCAGTGCAGACATAATCCCGGATCCCAACCAGCCCTTCAGAGAGAATGACCGGATGGTTGTAGTGGGTGTCCACGAGAACATTCAGAAATTTAAAAACGAGTACCAGTTATGACTGCGCTTCCTTCACCTTCATGGATCGAACTGGACATTCCGGCACTGAAACGTAATTTCCATTTTTTCCGAAATCGGATTCAACGCCGGACCACCATTTACCCGGTGGTTAAAGCCAATGCCTACGGCCACGGCATGACAGAAATTGTCAATACCATCCAGCCTTTGGCAGATGGCTTCTGTGTTCACAGCGCGAAAGAAGCCGCCCGGCTTCCCGGCGGCAAACCGGTGTTGATTCTGGGCCATTTCCCCGATGACATGGGTTTTCTTGCCCGGTTAATGCTGGATCGCCAGCCTGTGTTCACCATCACCTCCGCGTCACAGGCCGCATTCCTGGATCGTGCTGCAAAAGCAGCCAAGGCCTCGGCATCTGTCCATATCAAGGTTGAAACCGGAACTCACCGGCTGGGGCTTCAACCAGATGAGGCTCGGGCTCTGGCACTTGAACTGGAAGCATTCAAAAACATTCACCTTTCAGGATTTTCCACCCATTTTGCCAACATTGAGGACACAATCAACCATCAATTTGCCATGGAACAGCTCTCCATTTTCAATTCGTTCCGCCAATCCCTGCCGAAATCCGAAACCCTTCGTTTCCATTGCTCCTGTTCCGCGGCAGCACTACTCTTTCCGGAAACCCATATGGACATGGTTCGACTGGGGATTTCCCTCTACGGCTACTATTCCAGCGGAGAAACAAGGCTCTCAGCGATTCAACAGGGCTTACAGCCGGAGGACAAGCTCCGCCCGGTTCTCTCCTGGAAAACACAGCCAATCCAGATTAAATCTGTAGCAGTAGGAGATTTTGTCGGCTACGGACTCACTTTCCGCGCCCACCGTCCCATGACCATAGCTGTCCTCCCGGTTGGGTACAGTGACGGCTACGACCGGCGTCTGTCCAATTCCGCTTACGTATTATTCAGGGGACAGCGCGCCCCCATCTGCGGAAGAATCTGCATGAATCTGATGATGGTGGATGTCAGCCACATTGACGGAGCTGACCGGGATGACATTGTGACCCTCATCGGCCGTGACGGGAATGAAGAAATAACAGCAGAAACCCTTGCCGAAATTGCCGGGACTATCCAATACGAAATCCTTGCCAGAATCAATCCGGACATCCCCCGGATTTCTGTGGATTAGCCAATGGACAGCGAAACATCGATACGGGCCTCATCCCCGACACGAACCATCAAGCTTGTACTGGAATATGATGGAACTGCCTACGCCGGCTGGCAGATTCAGCCCCACGCGCAAACGGTCCAGGGTGTTCTGAAGCGGGTTGTGGAAACTGTGATGAACCATCCTGCCACCATCTACGGCGCCAGCCGAACAGACGCCGGGGTACACGCCCGCTTTCAGGTCGCCGCTTTTCGGACGCCCAGCCTTCGCCCGGTTTCCGTCATCATGAAGGGGCTCAATGCCATGCTTCCATCGGACATCCGGATTCGCCGGGCAGAAGAAGCGCCAGCCCGCTTTCATCCCCGTGCGGATGCCATTTCCAAGACTTACCGCTACGCCCTGTTCACAGGAAGAAAAATCCCTGTTTTTCAACGGCTGTATGTGGCTCCTGTCCGTGGGAAAATCAATCTTGAAGAAATGGAGAAAGCTGCTGAATATTTTGTCGGCACCCATGATTTCTCATCTTTTCGCGCTTCCCACTGTTCTGCCAGAACAACCATCAGAGAAATTTCAGAATCCCGTTTTAATAAGTTGCAGAATGACCATTTAGAATATATAATTTCAGGGAATCGTTTTCTCCACAACATGGTCCGGATTATTGTCGGCACGCTTATCTGGATCGGTAAAGGGAAAATGAAGGTGGAAGAATTGCCCGCCCTGTTTGAAAAAAAAGACAGGCGATACGCGGGTCCGACTGCCCCGGCAAAGGGGCTGTTTCTTGAAAACATCCGTTTTAAGGAGGATTAAAAAAATGTTGAAAAAATTGATTGGACTGTTCATTGCCGGGGTTCTGGTCATGGGAACCGGGTGCAACCTCATGGAGAAACACCAGGTTGAAAAAATGCAGAAAATGGCAGCCAAGATTGACCAATTGGACAGCCAGTTGAATCAGAAAGAAGAAGAATATCGTAAAATCCTGACCCAGTATGGCCTGAAAGGCGACAAACAACTCACTGATGAACAATGGCAGATGCTCTCCCTGACACCGGAACAGCGCCAGATGCTTCAAGATCGGCTGAACAAGGAACAGGACTCCTCCTATAAAGCTGTCCTTCAGGAAGTTCTGGACAAAGATCAGGAAATCAAAGACTTGAGAAAAGAAATTGACTCCCTTCGCGAGCAGCTCCCGAAACCGGTTGTGGTGAAGCAGGGAGACAACCATTATGACCTCTGCATGCGGTATCTCGTGGATCAGAAAGGGCTCAACACAAAGGATGCGCAGAAGCTCATCGAGCGGGTAAATCTCCTGGACTATCTGGTTCCCGGCTTTGAAGTGTGGTTATTCTATGATGGCGGCACATTCGGAACATTCGTTACACAGGGAACCGCAGACCAGAACCCAAATCAGATTAAGAAGTACTACAAAACAAAACTAATTAACGAAAGGAACACAGCACGCCAGGAAGCAGCCACGCTTAAAGACGACGTGAATGAACTGGAAGCTCGCAAAGCCGAACTGACAAACCAACTGGCGCAACTGGAACAGGCAAGAGCTGAACTGACCAGCCAGGTTCAGAACCTGAATACCCGCAATAAAAAGCTCTCTACCCAGAACACAGAAAAAGAGCGGCGGCTGAATTCTGTTTTCTATCATGTAGACAACTACAAGTCATTGACAGCTAAGAAAATTGTGGGCCGCTTCCTTTTTGGACGCCCACAATTGAAAAATTTCAATGCTGTCGTATTTGACAAATCCCTGGATCTTCGTCAATCCGATTCCATCACCATTACGGCGGCAGATGCCGGGGTGAAGAAGATTCGTTCCATTTATGTCATGCCCCGTAGCTTTGTAAAAGACAAGGACTACAAAATTGACCTTGCGCCGGATAAATCCACAGCTGTTATTTACATTGTGAATCCAGGAAAATTCCAGATGAGCAAGGTATTGTTTGCCATTCGTTAAGAAACGGATGCCTTATAAATGAAAGGGAAGCAAGTTGCAGTTCTGGCGCCGCAGACCGCACTCATGCGGGACATTGTCTCCCAACTGGAGACTGCGGGATATCACTGTAATCTGCTGACTGAATTACCGGAACCGACTGATGTGCCGGGGGAAGTTCCTCCGGCACTCTTTCTCATCGATGCCGCGTCCCTGATCAATGAGGAAACCACCTTTGACACTGAAACCCCTGTAATTCTTTTCAGAGGCGGAGAACCGCGCACCCTGCACACAGATGGCATCCTGCAGACTCTCTCAAAACCTGTTGAAGGAGAAAAACTGCTTTTCCTCATCTCCCATATCCTGAGAAAAAGGAAAATTTTAATCACAGATGATACCCCTTCTTTCCGGGAAATGGTTGCAGCGGAGTTTGATCTCAAGGACTATGATCTCATTTTTGCCGAAAATGGACTTGCCGGTTACCAGGCTGCACGGAAGCATCACCCGGATCTGATCACCATGGACATTGAAATGCCTGTGATGGATGGATACAAGGCCTGCGAACTGATTCGTCATGATCCGGGTACGGAAGACATCCCCATCATCTTTGTCACCACACTTGGTGAAGAAAAAGATATCGAAAAAGGATTCCATGCGGGAGCGATCGAATACTTTGTCAAACCTTTTGAAGCAGGGACACTTGGCACTTTTGTCCGGAATTTGTTTGTCAAGATAGAATCCCACCGGACTATTCCGGTTGCAGTTCTGGACCACCGGAAAACCTCGCTGAAAATCACCCAGTTTGCCTTCCTGAAACACGGATTCCAGACAAGCGTGTTCTCCACTCTACCGGAGCTGAAAGAACAGTTCAGTGCCGGCTACGAACCGGAACTGCTCCTCTTTAACATAGACTTACCTGAAATATCCTTTGAGGCGGCATTGAAGGAATTATTGCTTCTCAGGCCCCATCTCCCCATCCTTGCTGTCACAGATGAAAACAGAAAGGCCAAAATTATCCACGCCCTGAAAGCCGGTGCAGTGGACTATGTCCTTGCCCCCTTTGTCGAAGAAGAGTTGATTTCAAGGAGTGAAACCCATATTCGATTGCATCAACTGATCCGGAAACTGTCCAGTGTCAACGAACGCCTTCGGGAATTGTCGGTCACAGACCCGCTGACCGGCCTTTTCAACCGGGGATATCTGAACCGGATGCTGAAAGCTGAAATCAAGAAACTGAGCCGGAGGGAGGAATGGCTCTCCTGTATCATGATTGACATTGATCATTTCAAGGACATCAATGATACATACGGGCACATCGCAGGGGATTTTGTCCTGAAAGAACTGGCAGAAATCATAAAGAAACAGAGCCGGGAATCCGACATTGTCACTCGATACGGAGGAGAAGAATTTCTTCTGCTCCTCCCCCAGACCGACCCGGAAGGTGCAGTAATTCTTGCAGAAAAAATCCGAACAGCCACAGAAAAAAAGCAATTTCAAACTGGTAACTTAACAATTTCTGTCTCCATCAGCTGTGGCGTCCACGGAATCCGAAATTTCATGGAGGGGCGAAATCTGATACAATATGCAGACGAAGCTCTTTACCGCGCAAAGGAAACCGGAAGAAACAGGACTATCTGCTATGAAACAACCTGACAAACGAATAATTTTAATAAATGTCATTCTCTTTGCAGGTGCCTGTCTGCTAACCACTTCGGCTCTTCTGACATCCCAGTCAGGGCCGGCCGTCACCATCGCACTGATCGGCACACCGATTTTATTACTTCTCTCTATTCTTGCCAACACATGGGCCTCTCACCGTGAAAACCGTGCCAGGTTAATGGAATTATCCGTGCTTCGCCAGGCTGTCGAAAATCAGTTTCCTGAAAACACCATAGATTTATCCGATGAACTGAATGATTTGCTCACTCGACTCAAAGAGGAACAGTCCCGTATCCGCCTGATCTTTGCGGATCATGGAGAAACATCAGACATTGTCAGTATGAACCTTGAACGGGTAATCCGACTCACTGACCGAATGGCACAGTTTATTGGAAACGTGGACAAACTGGCCAGCAGAATTCAGCACCTGTATCAGAGACTGGAAAATGCACTTATTCAAGCTGATAACCAGGAAAATCTCTCAGAAACAATTTTAAAAATTCGATTTGAACTGGAACACTTTAATGAGGGGCCGGCCAACATGTTGAACCTCCTGAAAAAAGTTTACGCCAATTGCAGGCAGAATCGGGAAGCGCTCATGGCGGCGCAGGAGGGATTCCTCGGTACACAATCGGCTGTGGCCGAAGGTGAAATCGGCATGATTACCAAACAGCAGGAAACCCTTAAGAAAATCAACAATGCGATTCAAAATCTCGAGGAAACCCTCCAAAATGCTGATACCGCTCTCAGGGAAGGAGAAGAGTTCCTTCAAAATCTCACCACCAGATTCTTGCGCCTTTCAAACGAGATCAGTGAAATTCAGACGCTGGCAAACCAACTTCCATCACAAATTCGCACACTTGCTTCACTGATTACAGAATTGGAAGATGTACATGAAAAAAGCAAGATTTTGGCTTTGAATGCAGCCATTTACGCAGGCGACGCGGGGGAAGAAGGAAAAGGATTCAGTACCATTGCCCGGGAAATGAAAACGATTACGGAATCGGCAGCGATTCTCCAACACCGTCTCCAGCAGGAATTGGGGCAACTGGAAAAAATCACCCAGCACACAATCGGCCAAATAGAGCAATTGGCCTCAACCGAACATTCTATAGAACAATTTTCCAGGGACGGCCTTGAAAAATACAACGCAAACTTATCCGGCCGGGAAACTGCCCTGGAAAATGAAAACGTTCTATCCAATGCCCTGAATCGGCTTGAAGAATTCCTCAATGTAGAAGAAAAAACCACCCGTGAACGGCAGGCAAACCTGGGGAGGACCATGTCTGAGGTTCGTAAATCCCAGCAGGAAACTGACGATGACCGTACGTTGAAATTCCAGATTGACAATATGGTTATTGAATCCGCACGATTCTCAGAAAAAATTGAAAGCGAATTACCCAATCTTCTCGATGCTGTCGGTGGAATACTTGATGAAGTCTCCGCTTTTCAGGATCATTTTCTCCAGACCCGCAATACACTGGCCGATTTTGCCGATCCCCAAATCACCGAAACGCTGAAAGACCTGAAACGGGAGATAGGGGGAAGTGAGATTCAACTTCTCCGTTCTTCCACCAACCTGCTTCGTAAACTTAGAATCAATATTCCGTCAAACTAATCATTCAAGGAGACGATTATGTACAACAAAGTCACCCTCATTGGAAGAGCCGGCACCGACGCCGAAGTCCGTTACACTCAAAACCAGAGTAAAATTGTCAAATTCAGTATGGCAACCAACCGATACTGGAACGACCGCTCCGGCGTGCGTCAGGAAAAAACAGAATGGCACAACATCGTCTGCTGGGGATATCTCGCTGATCGTGCCGAAAAGATGGTCACAAAGGGCTCTTTAATTATGGTAGAAGGGGCAATCGAATATTCAAACTGGCAGGATAATGAGGGTATCAAGCATTATCGCACAGACATCCGGGCACAGACCCTTCTGATGTTATCTGCCAAGCGTTCCGGCGGGGCCCCCGGGCCGCAGCCCGGCCCTGTGGATTCAGCATCTGCACCGGAACCCACTTCCCGGCCGGAGCCCACTTCCACTGACTTTGTAGATGATATCGAGGTCCCCAAAAGCGACCTTGATGATGATATTCCTTTTTAAGAAACGTGTTCTGTGCGCCTGTGGCGCCGGTGTTCTGTGTTCTGAAAGAAGGGAAAGGAATAACACGCATTGACAACTCTCCGTGACCATCCTGGTTTTGCCTTGTCTTTCCGGTCAGAACACAGAACACGGAACACAGAACATCTCTTTTTTAAAACTTCTAAGGTATTTTGTGCGTCAATAGAAACGGGAGGACAGAAATTTGGAATTTGAAGCCATTGCTCGCCAATATTCCGGGATGCTGTATCGCCACATTCATCGCATGGTGGGAAACCGGGAAGACGCGCAGGATGTTCTACAGGAAGTCCTGCTGTTGATTTTTCGTAAACTTCACACCTTCCGAGGGGATGCCAGCATGAAAACCTGGGTATTCCGGATTGCGTCCAATCGGGCCATCGATTTTATCCGCCAATCCCGGCGGCGCCCCACCGAGGCACTGGACGAAAAACTCTCAACGAAAGAATCCCCCCTGCTATTTGCCCAGCGCCGGGCCGAAATTGACGCATTGGGGAAAGCACTGGACTTACTCCCTGATGAACAACGGCAGGTTGTGGTGTTGAAAGAAATAAACGGCCTCACCTTCCGTGAAATTGCCGAAATACTTCAAATTCCTGAGAATACGGCAAAAACACGTATGTACACTTCCCTGAAAAAACTTCGGGAAATCCTTAGCCGAGACCGAAAACCGGCCTTTGGGCCTCAAGTGGAGGATGAAAAATGAACTGCCTGAACTCAGTTGAAATGATGGAACTCTTGTACGGTGAAGCAGACCCGGCAACACTTCACACATGGAGAGAACATCTTGCAGAATGCCCGGATTGCCGGAACGTCTACTGGCAACTGAAAGACACATCAGACTGGTTTCGAAAGAAAGATTCCGGCGATGTTACGCCCCTTGTCATCCTGATGGCGCCCCCTTCTTCGGGAGTCCACAAGGCCCTTAAATTTGCCGCAGCAGCTGTACTTGCCATCTGTCTTGGTTTCGCCGGACTGTACGTCAACCGCTTTCAGCAGCAGACGCAAACCCTCCTCGCAAGACAGCAGCAGGTGGAACAGAAAATCAGGAACACCAGCCTTGAGATGCAGGATACCAACCGGAATCAATACATGATGCTGCTGGCACTGAAAGATTATCTCGATAAAAACTATCAAAC
>QMQE01000048.1 GCA_003650445.1 Acidobacteriota bacterium
AGAAAATAACCAGTCCCGGCCTTTTGCTTAGCCTTGTCCGGCCTCAACCTGAACCTGTTCCGGGAGGGCCAGATAGCCCTCCCGGAATGATTTTGTCTTAGAACAGTTCCCAGCCAGTTGAAGCATCAAAGCGAGCCTTCTTCAAAAGCCCTGTGCTGAAAATAATCAGCGCGTACTGACGCTCCCCAGAGGTGTCATTATCATCAATATCTCCCTGATGCATTATCAAAATGGCCGAAGCATTTCCGACACCGTTGATGAATCCGGTCTGCTGGATGGTAAGGCTCACGGCTGCCGCAAGGATGGGAATGTTGTCGTTTGTACCATCGCCATCCACGTCAAGGCCGGTAATCGCCGTCGCCCCCTCCCGGGTACTGGAACGAAGTACCGTGTATTTTTCAAAATGATAGTCCAGGTCTCCGGCCTGCCGCCCGGGGTCGGTACTTGTATTGCTGAATACAATTCGGTTCAATACGGTCCCGTTCTGTGTGAATGTGATACTTTTGTCCCCGGCATTGTATGCCACGGAAATTTCACCATTTTGAATAATGGCCCGGCTCCTCGCCGCAGTAAAACCATCATAGAGATCGGATAAGCCCTGTTTCACCCGAGTCGAGCGCATGGCGGTGCGGTAAGAAAACGCCGCAACCCCCATGACAATGGCAAGTATCGCAATCACCACCAGCAGCTCGATCAATGAATATCCTGCTTCTTTGTGGCGTCTGCTCATTTCGTGTACCATCCGCCGCTTTTCCCAAGTGTCTGGGCATCCACGTCCTGGCTGGCAGAACCGGTACCAAGGCCCTCGCCCTGGGCATTTACCACACGAACCGGGCCGCTTGGTGTGTTGAGCCAGATATCGCCCGCTTCACTTTCAAAGGGGCTTCCGGGCTTTCCTTCGCCCACAAGATTGGCACCGTTGTCGTCTCCTTCCTCATCGGCTATAAACATGGATGCCAGGCCAAAGATATAAAGGTTCGATTCACCAAGGGAACAGTAGTTCCCCTGCTGCGGGTAGCGGTAAGTCAGGTAGAGTGTTGTGGTGTATGCCAGTTCATTTAGTGTATACCCGGTAATAATCGGACTGGTAAACAATGTTTCCCGAACCGGCAATTGGTAAAAATAGCCTTTGTCGTCCGGCCCCATCACATCATCCCGGCCAACCACAGTGTTTACACCATTGGCTGATTCAAATGCATTCATGTCCACCATATCCGAAGGGGTGTAAACCGGTGCAGGATGCTGGTCATAGCCGGCATCATCTTTCACCGTGTAGAGTACAGAGTCATCTACAACGCTACCGCCAGCTTCTGAACCCATCTCTCCGGTGGAAATCCAGACCACCCCGTTGGAATCGAGAAGCAGTGCCGGGGTATCAAAGATGGTGGTCCCATACATGGATTGAAAAATTTTGTCCATATGGCTGTTGCCAAGGGAATTAATTCCGTTCATATCAGGTACATAGCGCCACAATCCGCCCTTTGTATCACCGAAGTATACCGCGTACACCGTATTGTCGGATCCGACCAACGCCCCCGGAGAACACATGATGCTGCGGCCGGAGTCAATCTGCTTACTGTCCAGCATTTCCCCATTGCTCAAATCCACCGCATACAGAGTGCTGCCGCTACCACCATATCCGGGATAACCGGAGCCAAAGTAGCCCACAAAGTTGTCCTTGTCATAACGGGTATAGGACGGAGTGGACCAGGTTTCACCCATATCGCTGAATTGTGAACTGGATGCCGTGGACCAGAGATACAGGTCATTACCATTGTCAATTGTATATGCCAGATTGATCCGAGAGGGGTTATCCATGGCATCATCCGGTGTTTCCGAGTCATCTCCGGGATAAAAATTCCCATCACTGTTGAACCCTCTGATTTCCGGTTCCGTCACATTCAAAGAGGTATAGGCATTTCCACCACCGCCCTCACCAATGGTCAATACCGTCATCCAATTTCCCTGACTGTCCTTGATGTCGGTGTACCGGGGAGAACTGGCAAGGTAGTAGTAATGCGGTTTCCGCCCCAGCGGGTCCGTACTGGCACCCTTGGGATCCGGTTGTCCGGACAAATCCCCTGTCAACTTGTACTGGTTGAAGATGTTCATCAGCCTCGGAAACAAATCATAGGGTATAAATGCCCAGAGCTCGTCCCCGGTATGGGCATCAAGACAATGAAGCATACCGTCGTTGGCACCGATATAAATAACTTTTTCCCGATCTTTATGCGCATTCACAAAAGCATTGTAGGTGTCATCCGGGTAATGAGAATCCGGCGCCCCGATGATGGCCGGAGTAGAGTAGGTGGAATCCCCCATGGTCTTGGTCTGAAGAAAGTCAATGAATTCAACTGCTTCCGAATTTTTCTCAATTCCGGTTCGATCCTTTACAAAGCTAATGAGCTGATGAGAGGGCTTGTAGCGATGTTTCTGATGCCGATAAGAATACGCGTTCAGGTACACAAGTGAACTGCCATTACTTGCCGAATCCGGTGTCACAATGCAGCGGAAAGATTCCCGGAATGGAACCTTCGCTGACGTACTCCCTACATAGTTAGCCTCTGTGGGATCCGGTGTGATGTAGGCCTTGATATGGTCAATTCGTTCGTCAATGGTTCCCCGGCGATTCACCGGTTCCGATGACAAGGGCTGCCCCTGGTCATCCCGTAAAGTTTCCGACCAGTCAGACACATCCCAGATGGGCCGGTACTGTGCGTTCCCGAGAAGGGTCCCATCCGGCTTCAAAATGCCGTAAGCACGCAGATGACCCTTGAAGCCATCTCCATTGGAATAGGTGAAAAAGCTCTGAATAATCGCATCTTCCACACGATCCTGCCAGACGAGATAGGGGCTGCCGTTGCTGTCCTTCTTGTTCTGGAGATCCGGATTCAGTTTCACCGGAATTACCTGCGTCTCACCGGTAAAGGTCTGTGTACTGGCGTGAGCAATGGCATCTTTGAACACCTGAAGGAGTTCTTCCGAGCTATTGGGGGCATAGGCCTGATTCCCGTTGGAAGGATCATTATCCGCATCGGTATGCCCCGCAGTAGCATAACCATTCAACGTACTGGAGTTGGTACCCATCGCGAATCCGATAATATAGGTTTTGGTACCCACAGTATCCCCATTGGCACTGGTAACACTGTGTGCATTGTATATATCCCCAATTCGGTTCTCGACATAAGTACTTCCACAACTACCGGAGGTACAGTATCCATCTGTCAAGAAAATAACTGAGTAATTCCGGCAGGAAGTACTGGGATCCGAAGATGAAGAAGATGCAGAAGCAACATAGGCGGCAATATCCCGCATGCAATACCCGATGGGTGTGCCACCACGGGCCATCAGTTCCCTTGTATAAGTCGGACTACCATACTCTCCGTTACCGGTGAAATAATTACCGCCCACTGCGTTAAAATTGACCCAGTCCAGCAACTCATTGTGATTGGACATGGTATCAAGGGGATCGGACGGCCAGTCTACCAGGTTCTTGAATCCGCCATTGCTGGTAGACATAAGCCAAACATGCCGATAGCCGGTCAGGATGTTTCCTTCTCCATCCACCACACCATGCCGGTTGTTGTACCAGCGTGAACCATAGCTGCCCAACGCCAGACGTGCATTTGTCGTGGAATTAATCAGTCGCTGCAACACGACCTTCAGAATCGTCATCTTGGAAAGCTTTGGTTGAAAGTGGAGAAAAGCATCGCTTAGAATCGCTCCGTTGCCACCTGTATCTTTCGCTGTAATCCTCCATGTCCCCTTTTTGTCCAGTTTGTAGAAATCCGTAAACGCGTAACGCACACGGTAACGCAGATAGTTGACACCATTAATTCTAGTCCAGTCCTGGTGTCCTGAATCACCAGTCGACTGCCTTATTTTGTACCAGTGATTTTTTGGATTAATCGTCCGGCTTTTCCCGTCTTTACTCAACGTAAACGTAATGCTTGTATTGTCCGCCACTTTTGACTGTGGAATCCAGACATCCACAGCCAATACCACATCCTCCACCGTACCTGTATCTGTAACTGCTATGCTTGTTGATATGTCACTATATCCAAGAGTAGCATTAATTCCTGTTTTCCAGTATGGCCATTGTGCTGGCTTGGGGTCATATCGGTGGTTAATCCCGGGGAAATTGAAGTGCCAGAAATCGCCCACAGTGGCCCGTGAATAGCCGTCGTCAATATTTTGACGAGTCCTCATGTCATACAGATAACTGCCGTCCACATCCCTAGCCATAGACCCGGAATTATCCACAGAAATGAGGATATTCGGTGGGACATCCCGCTTGAATACATCCATGGGGTCATAGATTTTTTCGTCGGCCCATGCGCTCGCCGCCAGGCCCAGTATCAGAAACATCAAAACTGTTTTTATTTCTTTTCTCATATTGTCCTCCTTTCCTCAGTTCCCGTATCCGATGGGAGCCGTGCCCCCGGATACGTTGGAACGGGTGCCGCCGGCGGCACCGCCTTTCTGGGACGGGTTCCGGCCGCCGCCACTACTTAAATCGGTCCGAATCAATACCCGGACCAGCCGGGATGCCACAACCTGGGTTCCCTGGCGGATAATACCCCGGGATTCCACGAATACGGAATTATCCTGATTCTGGGAAAAATCAATGGTGGGCATCGCGTTGCAAACCCCGGCCCCACCATTATTCAATTCCCGGCAGTTGAGCATAACCCCGTTCATCTGCTGAATCCTGTCATCACTGCCCGGCGAGGTGTTTGCCAGAATATCCTTAATTTTCTGGATATTCAAGTAAGCTCCCTGAAGATAATCCCCGGAAAGCGGTTTATTGCAGACCAGATCGTTGTCAATGATTCGCACATACCACTCTCCGGTCAAAGACTGGCCCCCCGGAAGGGTAATGGGCATTGTCCCTTTGTACTGGGGATAAGTGCCATAGTAGCTGGCGTAAAGGCCGCTGCTTCCGGTAATCTGGCTGTAAAGGTTAAAATTCGGATCGTACAGCGTGGTTTTATTTGACGGGTCATAGAAAAGCTGGGCCGTAACGTTGGCAAAATTCAGAATCTGGCTTCGCACCCGTTCAAAACCGGCTTCTGCCACATTAAAGGCATTCTCCTGGAGCTTGTAGTTGGAACTAACCCTTGACCCCACACGGGAAGAATTCAAAAGCGACATGGCAATCACCGCACTGATCAGAAGGATCAGGATGGTGGTAATCAGCACCGCGCCGCCTCTTTCACTATTTATTTTCATATCTCACCTCTCTATCCGTCAATTCAGCCGATTCCGCAGTTGAACCGTAAAAGAATAGATTCGGCGCCGTACATTCGTCGGCGCACCGCCATAAGTAATCCCGTCATCGGGGTCAATATCGGGCCGGGTCACATTGCTTACAAACCGTTCCGTTCGCTGGGAACGGGCCAGAAGGAAGCACCGAAGCACCAGCGCCTGGTTGATATTCGGATTGTTCGCAACCGGGTCATAAGTCCAGCTCCAATTGTCCACAATATTGTCTGCGTTGGTATCGTAACCAATCTGAATCTGGAAATCTTCCACATTGTCAAGGAGTGGCAATGCCGCAACCGTAGATGCTGTCGGGTTTTGCAAATCAAAATTGCCATCTGCCATCCGCAAGACCCCGTTGGTATCCACAAAAAAAGTCAACGTACTCATGGCACTCTGGTCAATCATCATGGCGAGGCCCCCGGTATAATTGGCTCCCAGACCACCAGGTTCATTGTAAATGGATAATCCAGGTGAAAAATTCACTTTAGTATCATTTCCGGTACCACCGCCCCCCGTAGCTACCTCGTTGACGTGGGTAATTTCCACTAATGCGTATTGAGTCGTCCCCGGGTTCCAGACTAACAGCAGGTTCCCTACTGAGGTATTCTGATTATTTACAGTATTTACATCCACCGGGTTGGGCTGTTCCAACCTGAGGTTGGCCGCGGAGCCATTATAACTGTGGACAATCATTGCTTCACCCACATTTCCGTACATGCGAATCTGGATGGCATCCGCTCCATTCAGATAACTGGTGGAACTGATGGTAGCGGCATTGTTCAGGAATGCAATGGGGGGAATCGGAACATCCGCCGGCACGCCGCTCCCGGCGTTGGCCAGCTTTTCCTTCAGAAAACTAACCACAGCCTTGGAATTAAACTGCATCTGGCTGATTTCCTGCTGGGAGGAAAAAACATTAATAGAGCTCATGAATGCGGAATAAATCCCCGCCATAATTAAACCGCCCACCACCGTTGCAACGAGGAGTTCCACCAGGCTGAAGCCCTTTTCTCTTTGTCTGTTCATACGCGCCTCCTCACGGTGTAATGATGGCATCGGAAGACACCATCCGGTTTGCCCCGGTACGGGCTTCTGTCCATCTGACTTCCACATGGACAATGGAAGGATTCCCTGTTCCCGGATTCGCCGGTGTACAGGTCCAGGTCCGGTTAAAAATAAAATTCGCCGCATCCGGTGGGTTCTGGTAATCCTCCACTGTCCTGCCCAGCATATCCAGCGGTCCGTCACTGCCGTTTACAAGGCCCGCTGACCCCACCGCATGAAGGTCTTCCAGCTGCTGCCCCACCAGCGATGTGGCGGCTGTAAAATTGTAATTACTCTGGGTTGAACGGATTGAAACCAGTTGCGCCCCGGCCAGTGCAATCAGGCCAATGGAAAAAATGGTGGCCGCAATCAGGACTTCAATCAGTGAGAACCCCTTTTCTTTATCCATATCCCCTCCCTTGAAATTTGTTTCCATCTATTATTTATGCAAAAAACATACCGGCTTTTTCAGGGAAATTCTACGCAATTTATGTAGTTTTTACCCACGCATTCACTGAAAAATGACAGGAAGACAGGCAAAAGGCAAATAGAAGGGAAGGTTGAGTAGAAGGCAAGGTTAAGCCCAGAAACAGATGGGAAAAGACAGGGAATTGGTAATTCTCTGTCCTTTTCTCTTCCCCGCTCAACCTCAACCTCAACCTCAACCTTGCCTTCTACTCAGCCTTCCCTTCCAGATAATGGCATCCAATGCTGTGAGAATTTCGCCCGGCGGCAAAGGCAATGATCCGGGCAACGGTAATCATGTTACGAAGTTCCAGCAGGGGCGCCGAAAGCAGGTTCAGCCGATAAAAACTGTCAATGGAGGCAAACAACTGGGATAAGTCCTGTTTTGCCCGATTCAGCCGGGACTGGTTCCGGATTATCCCAATGTAATTCCACATCGTAGTTTTCAATTGACGGACATCGTTCTGGACGAGAATGGGATCTGCCCCTGTACCGGCCGGCATTTCCCATTGGGGAATCGAACGGGTACGCTCCACAGATAATGCTTTCCCGCTCTTCGCTATCCTCCGAGCTGTTTCCACACCCCAGACCAGTCCCTCCAGCAAAGAGGTAGATGCCAGTCGATTGGCGCCGTGCAGCCCGGTGCAGGCACATTCTCCGATTGCATAGAGGCCTGGAACTGCAGTCACGCCAACGGTGTCGGCCTTGATTCCGCCACAGAAGTAATGGGCAGCCGGGACAACAGGAATTGGGTCTTCAGGAACACGGATTCCCCTTTCCCGGCAGGTTTCCGTAATGTTTGGGAAACGGGAAGCAAAATCGATGTGTTTTGCCACACCGGACAAATCCAGGTACATGCTGGCAGCATCTTCGTTTAGCATTTTCGTGAAAATTGCTCTTGCGACTACATCTCTCGGGGCCAGGTCTCCGTCTGGGTGGAACCTCTTCATAAAGGCATTTCCCTTCCGATCCACCAGTACCGCCCCCTCTCCTCGAACAGACTCTGAAATCAGGAAACGTTCATTTTTGTCTGGCAAATACAGTGTTGTTGGATGAAACTGAACAAATTCACTGTTAATGATTGGAACCCCGGCCCGGTACGCCATGGCAATGCCGTCTCCCGTTGCCCCTGCCGGGTTGGTGGTGTGAAGGTAAATTGCGCCAATGCCCCCTGTTGCCAGGATTGTACTGGCAGCAACAATCCGTTCTACCTCACCGGTATTCATATTAAGTGCGTAGGCCCCGAAACAGCGGGGCTCCCGGTAGCGTTCCAGCGGATCGGTAGAATGGTGGGTATTGGTAATCAGGTCCACCGCCATCGTCTCGGCCTGAAGCTCAATCCCCGGATGAGCTGCCACGGCCCGCAACAGGGCAATTTCAATTTCCCGGCCGGTGATGTCATCTGCATGGTAAATCCGGCGCAGACTGTGGGCAGCCTCCGCCGTGCAATCCGGTTTCCCCCCTTTTTTTGTAAATGGCACTCCCATCCTTATCAGGAGAAAATCCCGGGCCAGCGCGGGGCCCTTTTCCGCCAACTGCCTGACTGCGGCCGGATTGCAAAGTCCGGCTCCCGCGGCAATGATGTCTGACTCCAGGCATTGGGGCGTATCCCCGTCGCACTGGCCAATAATCCCCCCTTGAGCGTAATAAGTGTTGGAGATTTCCGGCCGGGCCGCCTTTGTTATCATTCTCACGGAAAGGCCCGCATCTGCGAGATGCAATGCCGCCGCGCACCCGGCAATACCGGAACCGATAATCAGTGCATCTGAGTTCATGAGTGCCGTCCTTTATTCGTTTTCCGGTTGATTCTACTCCAGGCCAATGTGACAGTGAAGAAAAATCATAGAAAACCTGCGCTGTCAGGTTTCGGAAGCCTTTTTCTTGTCGCTGATGAAAGCCATGAGGGAGCCAAAAGAGCAGGGAACATCAATGACAAGTGGAAAAGAAAAATGTATCATGGAGTCGGATTGAATCTGGAAATTCAGAAAGGGAGAAAATACATGAAAAAATTGTTTATCCTCGCAGTTCCGGTACTGCTTATGTTCGGCTGCTCCACAGCACCGGAAAAAGCAAAAGTTGAAGGAGGCCACGTGAATCCTTTTTTCGAAACATGGAATACGCCCTTTGGTGTCGCGCCTTTTGGCAAAATTAAGGAAAGCGACTATCTGCCTGCTTTTGATAAGGCAATTCAGGAAAAACGAAATGAAGTGGACGCAATAGCGGACAGCTCGACAAAACCTGATTTTGAGAATACAGTGGCCGCCCTGGATGAAACAGGAAAGCTTCTGGAAAAGGTCAGCGGCGTTTTTTTTAATCTGACTTCCGCAGATACCAACGATGAGCTGCAGGAAATCGCTCAGAAGGTGACTCCGAAACTGTCCGCCCTCCACGACGACATCATGATGAACGACAAGCTGTTCAAACGTGTGGACGCGGTTTACCAGCAACGGGATAAACTGAATCTCAATCCGGAACAGCTCCGGCTGGTAACGGAAACGTGGAAAGATTTTGTCCGGGGCGGCGCCAACCTGAACCCGGAAAAGAAGGCGGAACTGAAGAAAATCAACCAGGAGATTTCGGTACTGGAGTTGAATTTCGGGGAGAATGTACGGAAACAGGTCAACAGCTACGAATTAGGGATTGACAACAAAAAAGACCTGGCCGGGCTCCCCGCCTCTGTGGTGGAAGCAGCCGCGGAAGCTGCGAAGGCCGAGGGCGAGGATGGAGAATGGGTGTTCACGCTGGATAAACCCAGCCTGCTTCCCTTCCTTACTTACTGTGAAAACCGGGCACTCCGGGAGAAAATCTTCAAGGCCTACATCAACCAGTGCAACCACGGAAACCAGCTGGACAACAACGCCAACATTGTCAAACTGGTCAACCTCCGGCTCCGGAAAGCAAAACTCCTTGGATACAAAAACCATGCGTCTTACGTTCTGGAAGAAAACGTCGCCAAGACCCCGGAAAACGTGTATAAGCTGCTGGGTAAGGTCTGGAAACCGACAATGGAAACAGCGAAACGGGAAGTGGCGGACATGCAGAAAATTATCAACAAGGAAGGGGGAAATTTCAAACTTCAGCCCTGGGACTGGTGGTTTTATTCAGAAAAAGTCCGCAAGGCAAAATACAATCTGGACGACGCGGAGCTTCGTCCCTATTTTGAACTGGAAACCGTGCGGAAGGGTGCGTTCATGGTGGCAAACAAGCTCTATGGCATCACCTTTACCCCAAGGCCGGATATCCCGGTTTACCAGAAGGATGTGAAGGCCTACGAGGTAAAAGACGCAGACGGCTCCACCATTGGTGTTTACTACGCGGACAATTTTCCCCGGCCCAGTAAACGAGGTGGGGCATGGATGAACGCTTACCGCCCCCAGCACCGGGAAAATGGGAAAAACATCCTGCCCGTCATCTGTAATGTCACCAACTTTACCAAACCCACCGCAACCACACCGTCGCTCCTGAGCCTGGAAGAAGTCACAACACTTTTCCATGAATTCGGCCATGCCCTCCACGGCCTGTTATCCAACTGCACCTATCGGAAACTGGCTGGAACCTCGGTACCCAGAGACTTTGTGGAAATGCCCTCTCAGTTCATGGAAAACTGGGCCACCGACCCGCAGATTCTGAAACTCTACGCGAAAAACTACAAGACCGGAGAAGTCATCCCCGACAGTCTCATCCAGAAGATTCAGAATGCCGGCAAGTTCAACCAGGGGTTCATCACCGGAGAATACATGGCAGCCGCATACCTCGACATGGACTGGCACACCATCACAACTCCCTTTACCGGGAAACCCATAGATTTTGAGAAAAAGGCCATGGCAAAAATTCACCTGATTCCGGAAATTGTGGAACGCTACCGCAGTCCATACTTCCGCCATGCCTTCGCCGGTGGATACGATGCCGGGTACTACAGTTATATCTGGGCAGCCGTACTGGATGCCGATGCCTTTGCCGCTTTCAAAGAGCACGGCCTTTTTGACCCGGCAACGGCAAAATCATTCCGGAATAACGTAATTTCCCGGGGCAACACCGAAGACCCCATGGTGCTGTACCGCCGCTTCAGAGGACGGGACCCCAAAGTGGACGCCCTTCTAAAACGAAAAGGATTCAAGTAAACCCCCTTAAACCGATACATTGAGAAATAAAAAGGGGCGGGAAATTTCCCGCCCCTTTTATCAAGCCCTGTTATCCTCAATGGTGTCGTTTCTTTCGGATATAGAGCGTTTTCTGAATCCTTGCCACTGCCTCACCATGTTCGTCCACGACATCAATGGGCCAGACCGGGGTATATTTCTGTCCATCCTTCGTGTTCTCCCGGATTTCTTTCAACTGGGCTTCCGTTACCTGAAAATGAGCAACCATCTTTCCCCGACCCGGTTTCAGAAACTCAATCGACGCAGCCTTGTCCCATACAATGTATTCCCGCCCCAGATTTTTCATCACCATCAGCATATAAAAGGGATCCGTCATACTGTAGAGACTTCCGCCGAAATGGGTACCTACATAATTACGGGTATACCAGTGACGCTTCATCTGAACCACAATATCCCGAAAATCCGGAGAAATCGACTTCACTCGAATCCCCGCCCCTAAATAAGGCGGATACAAATTAAACATCAACCGAAAAAAGAACATCTTCAAGGCCTGCCCCCTCCCTTTAAGTCCCGGTCTATGCAACATACCATCTAAAAGAATACAAAACATAAACAGAAAAAACCACAAAGAAAGGTGAAGAACACACAAACACATCGCCGCCGAAAATCTCGCCCAACGGCACTCATCTTAAGCATTTATAATGACTTAGGGAAAATCCGGAGACAGTCGTCTTATTTTTCTTTCTTCATTGGCATTCTCTAATCAAAAAAATGCTTAGCTATCCGCAAATCACTATACCTTTTGACGCCGGTAATTCATAGAACCCATTGCCTCTCACGCGTTATGAACCAGATAGCTTTCCCCAGAACAAATCTCAAGATTCACACCGCAACTCCCGGTGAACGATAAAATAATGGATAGCAGCAAAGAGAAGTAGAACACCTCCGGCAACAAACCCGCATGCAGAAAAAGATTGAACAAAGATGAAACCAAAAAGAACACCGGTGAGAACGAGAATACCTGCAATCACCAGAAACGATTTCATAGAGTAAATATAGGCGAATGGAAGCCAGTGTGCCCCAACAAGAACTGCGAATGCCGGAAAGAAAAGGTGTTCCCGACCACCCGCTGTGGCCATGAAGATAAGGGGTAATCCGAGGGGAATGGTAAGGGCAATCCATGTATTCAGTACTGGCAGCCGGTTGGACTCGTCCGGTGATGACAACCTCAAGAGCCGGGAACATCCGGCTGCAATCGGATGAATGAACATACCGCCGATTAACAGAATAATCATGGCAATCGGAATCCGGCCAACCGCACCGAAAGCAGCAGAAATAAGCCAGAGAACCCCTTCAACCCCAAGATAGACAGCTCCACCCAAATGACAGTGACGGTACTCTGTGTGCTGATCGTACAATTCATTCATAGAAATAACCTTCCCCAAAGAAATTTTTATCCCCGTTCTCAATGGGATCATACTATCTCCCACGCATGAAAACCAATATTTCTACATTTTACGCAACGGCAATCATTTGTCCTTCGGAACTGCAATAAGGGATGACAGGTTGCTTTGTCAAGAAATGCCTCGGGTATTGGATGCCGGACAGGCCTCCTTTCACTAACAACGTTGTACACTTTGAATTGGAATTCACCTTCTGATTATTCTTTCAGGGTTGCATTCTCCGGCCCTTCAATTCTTCGGAGCCACTCTTGTGCTTCAGCTGACAGTTTTTTTATATGTTGATTTGTGAGCAATCCATGGTAACGTAAATTCATAATCTTGAGCGACAATCTGGATCGTCTCCAGTCATTGAAACAATCCGCGATGACTGCATCTGACTCTTGAATATACCGATAAAGAGCCAGGTACTGATCGTGCGGATTCCCCGGACTTGACGTGGCAATCTCTGCCGCACGTCTGTTAATATCAGCGCACAACTTGTGAAGCATCTCGTCATGGATACTTCTCATGTATTTCCAGTCTTTCTCCTTAAGAAATCCTTCCATCCCGTCCTCCTCACGTTCATGCCCCCAGCCGGACAGATTTATGATCTTCTTGCCTCATAACTGATAGCGTATCACGACACAGTTCGCAACAACAAGTTGTCTTTCTGACGCCCATACTCCCGCGCACAGCGCAGAATGTCACGTGTAGAAGTCAGATCAATCAGGGAATCGGCGACCTTCCCTGTCATTCTTCAGAAGCTTGCTTTCTTAGCAGGTTTGGAACCGGATCCCGTCCCTCTCCCTATCCCGTCAGCCGCCGCAACGAGTAAATCCCCGGCCCCGCGCCCACAGAATACGCCCCCCGGCTCTTCTTTCGGGGAAATCCGGGGACAGTGGGGCTGTTGAAGAACCCCGTAAAAACTAGTGAATGGTTCTTGTTCCATTTTCCCACCGCTTCTGAATTACACATTCTATGAAATTTCCTGAATCAGCCCCAAAATCCATCCTCGAAAGCCAGAATTCCCGAAAATAGAGGTGCTTTTCTTGAAAAAAGACAAATAAAACGCCGCCAGGCGTTTCAGATTCATCACAGTGGCGGTCAGATACATCTGAATTGCCACGTTCCAGAGCCCTCTTCGCACAGCACGGCGCAGTCCGTGCAGTGTCTTGGCTTCTCCGTGAGCGCCCTCTACCCGCCACTTGTGTCGCAGATAGAGTTCGTAGGTGGTTTTGTCCCAGCTTTTCACCTTTCTCCGCCTTGCACGAAGCAATGCTTCGTGCCCATTCACGATGGTAACCTGTCTATATCTGGCTGTTGGCGAAAGACATTTCTCTTTGTGTTTGCAGGCTTGGCAGATTCTAACACCGCAGTGATAGACCCAACCGTTGTTTTTTTTACCCCGTTTTGTCAGTATCTGTTTTCCGGGGCATTTTACAATGTCATGGCGGGCATCGTACTTGAACCGGATGGCGGGAAAACTTTTCTTTTTGCCGAATTTTAGATTGGGTGGAATGACAGCATCAATTCCCTCTTTCTCAAGTTCCCCGTAATTGCTGCCGTGAGCATAGCTCATATCAGCTGTGACATGAACAGGCTTTTTCCCATTAAGCCTCCGGATTCGTGCAATCTGATCCAGCAGTTCTTTGCCTTCGTTCTGTTCCCCTGTGGTCAACTTCACATCAACAACGACACCTGCCTTATCATCCACGGCAGTGTGTTGTTTGTAGCTGGGTTCCATGTGGAAGCTGTGTTTGCTGGTGGTCATGGTGGCATCAGGATCTGTTCTGCTTATTTTCTTGGGTTTTTTCTCGGCTTTTCCGGGGCGTCCCTTCTTTTTCGGTTTATCAGAATCGTCTGTTTCGTTTTCTTTCCCGTCGTCATTATTTTGATCAAATACGGTTTCCACATGTTGAGTAGTCAGGCTTTCCCAGGATACGTCGGCACGAATCAGTGTCGCATCAATGTGGATGGTTTCGCCACTGATCAGCCCCGCTTTGTTGCAGGCTTCTACGGTTTTTTGAAAGATTTTCAGGAATCGTTCCATGCCCCACCGTTGCCGGATACGGGTCAGGGAGCTGTGATGGGGAAGTTTATCCGTCAGGTCATACCCGGCAAACCAGCGGATGGCGATGTTGACTTCCGCTTCCCGGATGAGTTTCCTGTCATGAACAATGCCCTGAAAGAATCCTGCCAGCATGAGACGCACAGCCGCTTCCGGGTCAATTCCCGGACGGCCGTTGGTGAGGTCGTAGCAGTCGGCGACTTCTTCCCGCAGCCAGCTTAAGTCCAGAACTTTGTCCACCTTCTTCAGGATGTGGTCTTTGGGGATGTAATCCACCAGGGAGCCCGGAATGAATAAGGCGTGTCGGGTTCGGTCTTTCCGGTCAAGCATGATGCCTCCTTTTGTCGAGGAACATGTTTATTTATCTATGGATTATTATATCATTTAGACCGG
>QMQE01000049.1 GCA_003650445.1 Acidobacteriota bacterium
CGGTCTCAACCTCAGCCTTGCCTTCCACTCAACCTTACCTATCTTCTTCCGTCCAGCGGCGGGGATGAAGCATGGCTTCAGGGGAGAGAATGCGGTCAATTTCTTCTTTGGTCAGGAGGTTCCGCTCCAATACCAGTTCATAGACAGAGCGGCCGGTTTTCAACGCTTCTTTGGCAATGGAAGATGAGTTTTCATAGCCGATGTAGGGGTTCAGTGCCGTTACGATGCCAATGCTGTTTTCCACGTAGCCCCGGCATACATCCTTATTGGCTGTGATACCGAGGATGCAGCGGTCGGCCAGTGTCATCATGCCGTTTCGCATAATGTCAATGGACTGAAAGAGGTTGAAGGCAATGATGGGCTCCATGACGTTGAGTTCCAACTGTCCCGCTTCCGCCGCCATGGTGATGGCCAGGTCGTTTCCGATGACCTGAAAGGCAATCTGGTTGACGACTTCGGGAATAACCGGGTTCACTTTCCCCGGCATGATACTGGAACCGGGCTGCATGGCCGGCAGGTTGATTTCATTGAGGCCGGCACGGGGCCCGGAAGAGAGCAGCCGCAGATCATTGCATATTTTTGAAAGTTTCACAGAGATGCGCTTGAATACGCCGGAAAGCTGGACAAATACGCCGGTGTCCTGGGTGGCTTCTACGAGGTTGCCGGACAGTTCCAGATCCATCCCGGTAACGGCACACAATTCTTCAGTGCAGAGCTTGGCGTAGGCTGGATCAGCGTTGATGCCAGTGCCGATCGCGGTACCCCCCATGTTGATTTCATTCAGGAGTCTGGCTGCTTTCTTCAGCATCCGGATGTCTTCACCCAGCATGGTGGCATAGGCACCGAATTCCTGGCCCAGGGTCATGGGAACAGCGTCCTGGAGCTGGGTTCTCCCCATTTTCATTACCGTGCGAAATTCTTTTTCTTTCTTGCGGAAAGCGGCTTTCAGATGACGCATCCCTTCGAGGAGGCTGGTGATGGAAAGGAGAAGGCCAATTTTCAGTGCAGTGGGATAGGCATCGTTTGTAGACTGGGACAGGTTCACGTGGTTATTGGGATGGATAATGTCATATTCCCCCGGCTTTCGCCCCAGTTTCTGCAGCGCAAGGTTGGCAATCACTTCGTTGGCATTCATGTTGGTGGAGGTACCGGCACCGCCCTGGATAACGTCTACGGAGAAGTGACGGTGGTAGGCACCTGAGATTAAGTCATCACAGGCAGCAACAATGGCGTCGGCAATGTCCTGTTCCAACAGCCCAAGTTTCAGGTTCGCCAGTGCGGCGGCTTTTTTCACCATGGCCAGCGCCCGGATGAGGTTGGGATAGTGGCTGATTGGAACGCCGGTGATGGGAAAGTTTTCTATGGCCCGAAGGGTCTGAACACCGTAGTAAACATGGGCGGGAACACCGCGCTCCCCGAGAAGGTCATGCTCCATCCTGAATCCGTCGGCGTGGTAGTCTGCGCCCTGGTTCACCAACTTTTTACTGGAGCTTTCCAGCCGCCGGCTTAAGAGTTTTGAAATCCCTTCTACCATCAGGAAGTAGACCCGGGGATTCTCCCGGCGAATGACCTGGAGCCGTTCCCGTGTCAGCTGCATGACCCGAACCTGGGTTTTCGCCGTAGCAGTTGCGGAATGGACTGTGTCGTCCAGAAAAATAGCCTCTCCCAGAAAATCTCCCTTTGACAAAACAGCCAGCACTTCCTTTCCTGCATGTACCCGCTTACTGATTTCCACTTGTCCGTCCATCACTACCATGAAACGGTTTCTTGGAGAATGTTCCCGGAACAGGACTTCTTTTGCCCCAAATTTCTTTGATGTAAAACAAGCGGCAATTTTTTCCAGCTCTTCTTCGTTCAATTTTTCAAAAAGTACGGTGCCTTTCAAAAGTTCTTTTCTTTCTATCATGATGTTGTGCCTTTTGCCCAAAATCCGTCAGGGCAGTTTTTTCTTCGCCTCCGAATATTCCCGAACGACTTCTGCCAGGATTTCAGCTGCGGGTTTTGTGTCTTTTATCAGCCCCACAGTCTGCCCTGCCGACCAGACATCTTTCCAGGCTTTCTTTTTTCCGGTGGATGCTGATTCTCCCATTCCCTTCATCGCACGGTACCCTTTATACATCTTGAACCACTTCCTGGTAAAGGAAAATCGGGTCCAGAAACGTTCAAAGAACCCAAGCTCCGTACCCAGCCTCTCAAGGTATGGCGTATTGATAAAGTTTGCGTGGGCACCTGTAACCCTTGCAGTGAAAACAATGTCTTCCGGGTCGGATTCCAGAATGCTTTTCTTGTATTCCTCGTTGACCGCCGTTTCGTTACAGGCGATGAACCGGGTTCCCATGTAACCGGCCTCTGCACCCAGTGCCAACGCCGAGAGCAGGGTTTTCCCATCCGCGATACCTCCTGCAGCAATGACGGGAATTTTCAGGTTTTCCACCAGCCATGGTACCAGTACACTTCCGACAATTTTCCCCGCATGGCCCCCTGCCCCGTAGCCCACGGCAACTACGGCATCGGCACCGAGGGATTCCACTTTCTTTGCATAGTCCAGGTTTGTCACATCGCAGAAAACCTTTGTGCCGATTTTATGGGCTTCTTCAATCACCTGTCTGGGCGAGCCGAGAGAGGTGATTATTACCGGAACTTTGTTCCGGATACAGATTTCCAGGTGCTGTTCCTGATAAATATTGGACTTGTTCGTAATAATATTGACTCCATATGGCTTGTCTGTCAAAGAGTTCACAACTTTCAGGCCTTCTTCAAACTGTTCCGGTTTCCTGTAGTTCAGGGCAGGAAATGTCCCCAGCCCACCTGCTTCTGAAACAGCCGCGACCAACTCCGGATTGGAGACCAGAAACATCGGCGCCGCAATCACAGGAAAATCGATTCCAAGCATCTCAGTTATTCTTGTTTTCACTCAAACCCCCGACGATTTTTATTCCCCATCAATTATAGCGAATTCTTATCAAACTCTGCATAAACATTTTCTCCCGGAAAAGGAAAAAGCCGGGGGGTACCGGCTTTTAGAGGTAGAAATGGAGGCTATTCATTTCTGCACATTTATCATGCGAGAACAATGCCAACCCTCCACGGAAACCGGCTTTAATATTGTCGTCTCTATTTGAATCAGTGTGTTAATTCGGACAAATTTCAATCTACCCTGCTTGAAAACGTCTGTAACAACCGTTTGTTTATCGTGACTGCGCCATTATGGCTTACCAAAATATTCCCGGATGCCCCGAATGTCCACTTTACCGATGAGCTCAGCGAGTTTTTCATCCTTCGCGTCCAATACGGCTTGCAGTGAACCATAATGAGCAAGGAGGCGCCGGGCTTTCCGGTCTCCGATGCCGGGAACTTCAGTCAGTCTGGGAGAAGTTGCATGCTTCTCCCTGAGCTGACGGTTAAATGTAATGGCAAAGCGATGAGCTTCATCACGGAGTCGGATGAGAATGCGCGCTCCGGGTTCTCGTATATTCAGGACAATACCATCCGGGTAATGTGCAGAAAAAACCGTTTCCTCTTTTTTTGCCAATGCTGCCAGTTCCACCCGGCCCAAAAGCCCCAGGGTTGCCAGTTCCGCCTTTGCCGCACTCAACTGGCCTTTTCCTCCGTCAATCAATATCAGATCGGGTAAAGCTGACTTTTCTTCGAGGAGTCGTTGATACCTGCGCCTGACCACTTCCGCGACTGAACGGAAATCATCGTTTCCTCCACCGTGGCTGATCCGAAATCGTCGATAATTTCCTTTGTCCGGCGCTCCGTTCCTGAAAGATACCAGGGAACCTACCATAAACTCGCCACCAAGATGGGAAATATCAATACATTCCATTCTTTCCGGAAGTTTCTTTAATCTCAACATCTGCTGCAGGGTTTCCAATTCTTTCCGCCGGGATTCGGCCCTGGAAAGCAGTTCCCTTGCATTTTCCTCCGCCATATGGATTACAGCAAGGAAGCGCCCGCGCTTCGGGAATCGGATCTCGATTTTCTTCCCAAATCGCTGGCGGTGATAGCTTTCCAGAACATCCACCGACGGAACCGGCAGATTGATGAGAAGCAGGGGCAATGCCTGACGCAGGCGGTACAGGTGCTGTTCCAGTACTTGTCGAAAGAGGCCCTCATTGTTCTCAAACAGATATTCGCTTTTATCAAGGAGCCGCCCTCCCCGAAAATGCAGCACCACCACACCTGCTTTCCCTCCCTCCTCCACAAGAGCCACTGCATCGAGAACGGGTTCGCCTTCCAGAAAAACAGATTGCCTGGCTTTGAATCGCCGGATCTCAGCCAACAGATCGCGGATACGGCCTGCTTTCTCATATGCAAGCCGGGACGCATACCCTTCCATTTCTGTGGTCAGCGCTCTTTCCAGTATTTCGTAATGGCCGCCGAGAAACCACACTGCTTTCTCCACTGAGCGGTGATAGTTCAGCCGATCCAGATAACCGACACATGGAGCTGAACAGCGTTTTACCTGGTATTTGAGGCAGGGACGTTTCCGCTTTTCAAAATCCTGGGCACAGGTTCTAAGCTGAAAGAATTTCTCTGTTATACCGATGATGCGCCGCACCGCCCCAGCAGAAGGAAACGGCCCAAAATACCGACTTTCCTTTC
The DNA here is from genome assembly GCA_003650445.1 of Acidobacteriota bacterium. Taxonomy (GTDB): domain Bacteria; phylum Acidobacteriota; class Holophagae; order Thermotomaculales; family Thermotomaculaceae; genus UM-FILTER-49-7. Next base: position 4,609 of record QMQE01000049.1, read on the forward strand.
GATTGCATTTCCTGGAAAAATAAATTCCGGGGAACGCATCCGCCATTCGAATTTCAATGTAGGGATATGTTTTGTCATCTTTCAGGAGAATGTTATAGCGGGGCCGATGTTTTTTGATGAGATTGTGCTCCAGAATCAGGGCTTCAACCTCGGTATTTGTAACATAGAACTCAAGCTTATTCGCCTCTTTGCGCAGCATTTCGGATTTGTGATTTTTGTCCCTGAGATAGGAGACAACCCGGCGCTTCAAATCCACTGCTTTTCCAACATAAAGGATGTTCCCGTGCGCCCCTCTGAAAACGTAAACGCCGGTTTTATTCGGTAGATTCAGTATCTGGTTTTTCAGTGGTTCCATGCTTCTTCAACGCAGATAAATGCTCCCGGATGGACATAATCAGATGCTTGGGAAAGGGTGAGCCCTCCTCTCTGAGTTCCAGGAGTTTTTTCAGAATTTGCTCCGCCTCTTTCTTTCTCTTCATTGAAAGCAATACGATCCCAAGATGGTACAGGGCCAGTGGATTTCCCGGTGACAGAGAAAGGCTTTCCTCAAGAAGGTCATATGCTTTCTCCAGTTTCCCTTTTCGGTAATTCACCCATGCCAGGGCATCCAGCGCGTGGTGGCGAAGATCTCTGTCAGATATTTTCAACCCGGTTTTCGCGCATTCCTCAGCATCCGACAGGTTTTTCAATTCGCACAAATCCATCGCCAGATGCACATAGCCCAATGTTTTCGCGTAATTTGAGGGATAGCGCTCCATCATTTCATGCGCAAGCCCAACCGCCTCTTCCAGCTGGCCCGTCGCTTTTAATGCGCTATGACGAATGCTGTACGCCGCCAGCCCCATTCCCTCAGGCACATCCTGGCTCAAAATCCGCTCCGCAAGTAACGCCGCCTCTTCCAGTTGTTCACTATCCACGAGATACATGGCCAGATATACCATTACCAACGGATTTCCCTGTTCCACAGACAACAATCCCCTGCAATATGCAATGGCACGATGGTGCTCTCGTCTTTCGGCAAATTTGTCACACTTTTCGAGCAGCTTCATAATTTCTTCATTATGCTGTACATATTCTATACTCTTATCATCCAGTTCAAATGGGCGAACCAGTTCAAGGCGGGAGGGATTCAACTGCAGGACTTCTTCAAACATGCCTTGAGCTTTTCTGGACCAGCCCAGTTCCAGGTACACCATTCCGAGATAGTAGTAAGCATCTTCAAATCCCGGATCAATTTCAATGGTTTCCAGCAGGAGTTTTTCTGCCTTTTTGGGCTGATTCCGATCTTTTTTCACCAAAGCCATGAAGAACAGGATTTCCGGTAATTTTTCCCGTTCAAGTGCCATACCCAGAAAAAAGTCAGCCAGTTTCAGGTTCCCTTCAAAATAAAAAATAGTGCCCAGTGTAAAAAACGGCAGATAGAACTCCGAGGAGATTTCTACCGCTTTGTTCAGGTGTTCAACCGCTTCCTCAATTTCCCCGGTGTCGTTGTGAACCAGGCCGAGGAAGAGGTTGGCATCATAGTCGTTGGGATGGCTCACGAGGGTCTGTTGAAAGAACTTGCGGGCCCGCTTCAGGTCGGAACGCATATAATATGTCTGGCCAAGATAGAAAGAAAGACGATAATTCTCCGGGTCTTTTTTCAGCGCCTTCTCCAGCGTTTCCAGGCCCTCATCCAGTTCGCCTTCATCAATAAGGCCCTCTCCCTCCAGTACCAGCTGTTCAAAAGCGTCCCGGTTTCGTCCATGAAACATCATCAGAATATTTTCTTTGTAAGCCTGGAACCGCTCCCGCTCTTCCTTATTCTGAATGTCGGAAAGAATCCGGTTTTCCCAGATGTGGGAAAATTTATCCCGTTGAATCAGGCCCTTCTCAGACAGGATTTCCACGAGAGACAACAAGCCGTTGCGCAGCACAACGACATCCTGGTCCAGTGTTCCGATTTTTCTCTTCATCTCTCCCATTTCTTCAAACAGGTCTGAAAAATTACTCTCAAACTTGGAAAAAACCTGAGCGATAATATTGTCCTTATCGAACTCTTCCAGAGTGCCGAACCGGGGATTTGCGTTGGTAATCAGACGGGTTCCACAATTGGAACATATCGGCGCATCTTCCGGATTGTAGAACCCGCATACATAACAATACATTTACATTACTCCTGTGGCCCGGCACAGAGCCATCCTGTGTTTTTTACCGGCTGTAGTCGTAAAATCCCTTTCCGGACTTCCGCCCCAGATAACCGGCATCCACCATCTTAACCAGAAGGGGGCACGGCCGGTACTTCGGGTCCTTGAATCCATCATACATTACCTGCAAAATAAACAGACACACATCCAGACCGATAAAATCCGCCAGTGTCAATGGCCCCATGGGATGGTTCATCCCGAGTTTCATCACAGTGTCAATGGATTCAACGGTTCCCACGCCTTCCATCAGAGCGAAAATCGCCTCATTGATCATGGGCATCAAAATCCGGTTAGCAATAAACCCGGGATAATCATTCACTTCAGCGCCGACTTTCCCCAGTTTTTCCGTCAATTCCAGTACCTTTTTCATGGTTTCATCACTGGTCTGGGCACCCCGGATAATCTCCACCAGCTTCATCACCGGTACCGGATTCATGAAATGCATACCGATTACAGAGTCAGAACGGCCTGTCAGTGCCGCCAGTTTTGTGATGGAAATTGACGAGGTGTTGGATGCAATGATCACACCCTCCGGCAGCATCTTGTCCAAGTCCTGAATCAGGGCTTTTTTGATATCATAATTCTCCGTGATCGCTTCAACCACAAAGTCGCAGTCTTTCAGATCATTCAATTCCACCGTCGGCTGAATCCGGCCCAGAACAGCTTCCTTTTCCTCCGCGGTCATCCGGCCCTTGTCCACACCCCTTTGCAGATTTTTTGAAATGGTGTTAAGTCCCCGTTCCACAAACTCAGTCTTTACATCCCGCATCACAACCTGAAAACCGGTAGCCGCAAATACATGGGCAATTCCATTCCCCATGGTCCCCGAACCGCAAACACCCACTTTCTGAATCGCCATATCACCCTCCTGAAACAGATTATTCATGCTCGGTTCTATTGTACGACCCGGGACAAGGAACCGCAACTGTAATTCCTGACTGTGTCCCGCCTGCGGGCAGCAGGCCGTGGGCGGAAGAAAAAGAAGTAGGAGTAGGGGTAGGGATAAGAATAGTGCAAGTGAAAGTGCGAGTGCGTGAAAGAGGGGAGTTGGTCATTCCCTGCCTTTTTGGCACTCATCACCCTTCGGGTGAGTAGGAGTAGGGGTAGGAGTAGGGGTAAGAAAAATCAGGGAGTTGGCCTGACCTTTCCCTGTCCCTTCTCTTCCCTTTCGGTCAGAACACAGAACACATCTTTTTCACTCATCACCCATCACTCATCACTTCTTCAGCTCCCTGTTGCTCCCGAATTTTCGAATCAGTTTTTGAAATTTTCTAAAAGTGGATGTTCGATTCTGCTTTTGGATTGCATTCACTACCTTTCGATTGTATCCGGGGCTCAGTGCACCGGTTTATTTTCTTGTATTATCACAACAGGGAACAACGGCCCACACTCCCAATTCTTTCTTGGAAAGAGGAGCATTTTCGTGTAACATCCAGAGATTAAAGGAGGATTCGATGAGATACTTCATTTTGCTGCTGTTCACAACATCTATTCTGGCCTGGACTCCTCAAACCCGACAGTATTTGGCCATTACCGCTTTCCGTGCTTTTCCGACAGATGTCCGATTGGCATTGAATCATCATCGAAAATCCTTTCTCTCCGGTGCCTCTGTTGACCTGTCAGGAAAAACGGGAAACGATTTAATTAACGATGGATGCAGAATCAGCGAAGAAATTTCGACAATGCTCGCTACCAGGCCGGATTTCCGGATCATTGCGAATAAACTGGGAAAGTTGATGGCAATATCCGCACAATTGAGCGACCCCTATCTCGACTCCAAATCCCCCCATGCTGATAATTATCGAAACTACGTTGAAAGAAAACTTGATTGTTTCTTTTTCGCCGGGATTCCCTTGACTTTCAAAGACATATCCCCGAAAGACGTCTGTGTTCGCCTGTTCCATGTTCCAGAATTGGGAAAGGCTCATCTGAACGCCATTGAACAGGACTATAAAATCTATCATGATTCCAGTAATTTTGACGACCTCTCCGCTGCATTCGGCTCCGGCTCCCTTCTCTTTTCAGATACCTGCACAGAAATGGTTATAATCACATCTTTACTGTGGAGTCAGGCTTCAGGAAATGCAGCTGACGCCGCCATCTTTTCCCGGTAAGCCCCACCCGGACAGGGTTGAAAACCACCCGCTGCTCCGCAGGCGTGGGTGGCAGAAAAGAAGTAGGGGTAGGAGTTGGAGTAGGGGTAAGAAAAATCAAAGAGTTGGCCATTCCCCGTTTTGCTTCTGCTAATCACAAATCACAAGTTACGAATCACGGCACACAGAGTGAGCGAAAGAAGGGGGTCATTCCCTGCTTTGCTTCTGCTAATCACAAATCACAAGTTACGAATCACGGCAGACAGAGCGGGCATTTTGCGTGGGCGTGGGCGGCAGAGTAAGAAAAATCAGGGAGTTGGTCATTCCCTGCCTTTTTGTCACCCATCACTCATCACCCTTCACTCCCCTCCGGTCAGAACACTTCTCTTCTCAACTTTTCCTTGCAGCTCCGTCCCTATTTCGTTACACTTGTATCGTATTTTACTGGAGTTAATGAATGAAAAAAGTTCAGAGCATTCGTTCCGTTTTTTTTCGTTATGTTTTGTGGCTGATTGTTGTCTCCACTATTTTGTCTGGACTCTTGAGAGTCGGCATGGAATGGCAGCGCTCCAGAGAAGAATTCGCCAACATCCGTGATAACTACATGCGCAATGAGAAAAAACTGCTCAAACAACGATTGGAAGCTGTATTCTGCTTTATCGATTTCAAGCGGGCCCGCTCTGAAGAAAACATTCGTGCCCACTGCTCTGCCTGGTCAAATGAGGTAATGACCATGGTTCGCCTCAACCTGCGGAAAGAATCCTCCGCTATGTCCCTTAAACTCCTGCAGAAACGGGCAATTTCCATCATCAAGAAGCTGGAACCACCCACGGGTTTCGGGATAATTGCTATTGACACAAAAACTCAGAAAACCATATTTTCATCCCTGACATCATCTCTCACCCCGGAACAGAAACGCACCATTCTGACTCACTTGAACCATTCTTACTTTGAGTCTGACGGGCTCATCGGCCTGGCAGTTACGATTCCCGAAATCCACCTTTCCGCTGTAGTTCTAGAGCCCCGGGTTCAGCAGGAGGAATGGATGAAAGAACAGGTTCTGAAATTTGCTGCGTCCTTACGATTCAAAGGGAATGGGTACATCTTTATCAATACCTTTGAGGGAATTCCCCTGCTTCGAGATGGTAAACGGGTAAAAAACGGCAAGAGTATCTGGAACCTGACCGACCCCAACGGGGTAAAAGTCATTCAGAAAGAATATGAGGCCGCAAGGAAAAACCAGGGGGGATTTATCCATTACAGCTGGCGAAAACTGAGTGGCCATGAGCCCATGCCAAAAATGTCCTACATACGGGGGATGAATGATTGGCACTGGATGGTGGGGACCGGAACCTATCTCGACGAGATGGAAGCTGCAATCAACCGGAGAAAAGCCAGGTTTACACAACTCATTCGATGGCAGGCAGGCCTTTCCTTTCTGGCCTTCCTTCTTGTTTTGGGCGTTATTTATCTACTGACAAAGCGAATGGGCCGAAAGCTCAGCTCTGAATTCGAGGTCTTTTCCAATTTTTTCAAAGACTGTGCAACTGCCCACAGGGCAATTGATACAGAGCTGTTGAAGCTGGCCGAATTTCAACAACTTGCGGAACAAGCAAACCGAATGATAAATTCAAGAAAAGAGATCGAGTCTGCCCTGAAAAAAAGTGAAGCGAAATTTCGACAACTCTTTGAGAAATCCCGAGATGCCATGAGTATTTTGAGCAGGGCCGGATTCATTGATTGTAACCAGGCATTGCTCACCCTTTTCCACGCATCAAAGAAATCTCAAATGTTTACCCCCCCGTGGAAATTATCCCCGGAATTTCAACCGGATGGCCGATCCTCAGAAGAGAAGGCAAAAGAACTCATCCGCAGTGCTTATAAGAACGGGAGCGCCAAATTTGAATGGCTCCATAAGAAATTCAGTGGTGAAGAGTTCTGGTGTGAAATCTCCCTCACACGAATCCCCTGGGATGAAGAAGATTGTATTTTCGTGATCTGGCGCGACATAACAAAAAGTAAAGGCGCCATGGAGAATCTGAAAAAGAGCGAGGCCCGGCTTCGCAAATCCCAGGAATTATCGAAAGCCGGAAACTGGGAAGTGGACCTGATAAGAAATTATTATGCCGCATCGGATGAGGCCTATCGGATTTACGGATATACGGCTCTTGGCGCAATCACTTCCTTTGAAGAAGTTTCAAGAGCTATTCATCCGGAAGATAGAAGCCGGGTGAAAACAGAATTTCGTAACTTTATCATCAACGGCACCCCTTACGACACGGTTTTCAGGATCCGGCGATTCAATGACGGTGAAATCCGTTTCCTCCGCTCCATTGCCGAACGGATAACAGACAGAACCGGGCGAGCTGTTCAAGTCCTTGGTGTCATTCAGGACATAACTGAACTCATTGAAAAAGAAAGGCAGGCACGCGCAGAACATGAAAAAATGAAAATTACCCTGGCAAGCATGTCAAGTGCAGTTATTGTGACGGACAAAGAATTCCATGTTGAATTGATGAATCCAGTGGCTGAGAGCTTAACCGGCTGGGCTCAGGAGGAAGCAATTGGAAAACCCCTTGCTCTTATTTACAAAAGCATTAATCCGGAAACTCGAAAACCAAATCCTCTTCCCGGTCATCCGGAATCATCAGTGAATTCCCCTGCAGAAAAGAACCTTTCTGAAATCCTCATTGGGAGAGATGGAGAAGAACACACTGTTCTTTGCAACAGTTCTCCGATTATGTGGGAAGACAGCGGTGTCCTGGGCATTGTCGTGGTCTTTCGGGATATTACTGAACGCCTGAAGATGGAACAGGAGCTTCAGAAAACACAACGACTTGAATCTCTCGGCGCGCTGGCAGGTGGAATTGCCCATGACTTCAACAATCAAATGACCGGGATTACCGGTAACATATCGCTGGTAAAGGCCATGATGGAGAACTCTCCCAAAGCAACCGCCCTGCTCAATGAAGCTGAGAAAGCGACGAATACATGCCGGGCACTTGCCCGACAACTCCTGACCTTCGCATCCGGAGGCGCACCCTTAATTGAATCAGTGAGCCTCGAAGAATTGATTGAAGACAGTGTTTCGTTTAATCTCAGGGGGAAACCGGTTAAAGGTGAAATTGAAATAGCTGACGGTCTCTGGAATGGACTTGTTGACCCGGGACAGTTCAGGCAAGTAATGAGTAACCTGCTCATCAATGCGGTGCAGGCAATGCCGGACGGTGGGACCATTCGTGTATGTGCTGAAAACTTTGAGATTAAAAACGCAACTGGAGAATTAGCCCCCGGCAAATTTGTCCGAATCCGTGTTTCGGACACCGGCTCCGGCATATCTTCTGATTTAAAATCAAAAATATTTGATCCGTTTTTTACGACAAAGGAAGAAGGCAGCGGATTGGGCCTGTCAACGGTACACTCCATAGTAAAACGACATGGCGGGGAACTCAGCGTGGAATCCTCGCCTGGGAAAGGTTCAACATTTTCAATCCTTCTTCCCGCTTCTGAAGAAACAGAATCAAAGCAAGTCGAAGTACAGGAAGAAAATCCGGTACGTCCCCTGAATATCCTTCTTATGGATGACGAGGAAATTATTCGCGATGTAGCGCTGGAAATTTTTCGCTTTCTCGGACATTCCATAACACTGACAAGCGATGGAGAAGAAGCGCTGCGCGTCTACAAAGAATCCATGGAAAAGGGGCCGCCATTTGATCTTGTTTTGCTTGATATCACAATTCCGGGAGGAATGGGCGGTAAAGAAACCATTGCCCGGCTTCTCGAACTGGACCCCGAGGTAAAAGCAGCCGTAACCAGCGGATATGCCCATGATCCAATCATCGCAAATTTCAGTGAATATGGATTCTGCGGCCGATTGGAAAAACCATTCAAGATTGAAGACATCGAAAAGCTATTGCATACACTGTTCGGTTCATCGCACTGACACGTATAAAGGCTGACAAGGAGAAAGTATGAAAAAATGGACTTCCCTTCTCATTATCTTCGCCGTATTGCCTGTGTTTTCAGAAACCTTTCGTCTGAACATCAAAAAAGGGGATCACTTCATCACCGATGTGTCGGTTAAGCAAATTATTATCAGGGATGTCAACGGGCAGCAGACACAGGTGGAGACCGAAACCACCTTAACTTTCTCTTTTGAAGTTCTTAATGCTGACAAAGCGACTTACACTCTTAACATGTGTTATTTGCACATTGGCCTTACCACCCGGGGTGTCGGGTGGCAATACAAATACGACTCCGACCCCTCCGTAGAGACCGATACACCCGGATCAAAGAAAATGAACACCTTCTACCAAAACCTCGTAGGCCAGTGTGTCACACTGACACTGGACAGAAAAAAGGGAACCGTTAAAGCCATGGCCGGATGGAATAAAATAACCCGACGCCTTGCGAATGGTTTGGAACAGGGAACACGACAGGAACGCTTAAGAGTGGCAAAGATGCTTGTCTCCTCAATCAAAACCGGAATGACAAATGGCGGTCCAGACAGTTTTTTTCTTCCCATTGTCGGCAAAAAAATAGACGTAGGAAATCAGTGGCAGGTCCGGAATACATTGCCGATATTCTCCGGCCTAACCATTCAAAGGGCTTACCATGTCGTTGAGGTTCAACCAGATAAGGTGAAAATCACCACCACATCTTCCCTGACCACATCTCCGACAGCCACCCCCCTTGTCACCAATGAAACAAAAATTCAGTACTCGCTCAACGGGACTCAGAAGGGGGCCTTCTCTGTAAACAGAAAAAGCGGCTGGATTACTGAACTTTCTGCAAACTACGAGCTAGAGGGCACTCTCAAAATGATTGATATGGGATTCTCAATTCCGGTTAGATTGTCCGGCGAAATCACTATAACTTCCAGACGGGTCAGGGCAACTATCAAATGAACCCCCATTCCCTTGAATGGATGATCCAGAAACAGATTATCAGCCGTGACATCCACGACAAAGCGCTATTGGATGCCCTTCTCAAAATTGACCGCAGGAACTTTGTGCCTGATGAATGGAAAGAACTGGCATATGAAGACCGGCCCCTCCCACTTTCTCACAGACAAACGATTTCTCAGCCCTACATCGTCGCTTTAATGACGGAACAGCTGAATCTGAACGCCAGTCACAACGTACTGGAAATAGGGACCGGAAGCGGCTACCAGACTGCAATACTTGCATGCCTGAGCCGGAATGTTGTTTCAATGGAATTCGTTCCGACCCTCTATAAAACTGCGAAACAGACCCTCGCAGCTTACAACTTAGCGAATCTCACATTGATTCAGGGAGACGGGAAAAAGGGATGGAAAGACCAGGCTCCCTACGACCGCATCATTCTGACTGCTGCTCCCACAGAACTTCCCATATTAATTTTTGACCAGTTAATTGAAAACGGAATCCTTGTCGCTCCCATCGGACAGCCCGGGTATCAAACTCTTTTAAGAATAACAAAAAACCATGGAAACCCTGTGGAGACTCCCATCTGCGCTGTTCGCTTTGTTCCGCTGATCTGAGTTGTGTCAGCCCCTTTCGCGGCTGACGCCGTGACTTGTGATCTGTAATTGATGATTTGTTGGGCAAGGACAAAGATGAATCGTTCACAACTCCTCTCTTTCTTTCACGCACATTCACATTCAC
>QMQE01000050.1 GCA_003650445.1 Acidobacteriota bacterium
AGGCAAGGTTGAGTCCGGAGGGGGAGAAAACAGGGAATGGCCATCTATTTGATTTTTCTTACCTCTACTCCAACCCCTACTCCAACTCACCCGAAGGGTGACAAAAGACAGGAAAAGGTCAACTCCCTGATTTTTCTTACCCCTACTCCTACTCCTACTCCTACCCCTACTTCTTTTGAAAGGCAAGTTTAAGCGAAGACAGGGAAATTGGCTGACCCCCATTCCTCTGAACCTTAGTTCTGTCTTCTCTGAACGTTGTGTCCTTGTGTTAAAGTTTTCTCCCTCTCCCTCATCCCCCTGCGTACTCTGCGGTGAGTCTCCTCCATGATTTTCTCCCGTGACGGCGGCGGGGAAATCCGGTACAATCGGAGACGATAGGAAATGAATCTGTTTGGGAAAGGAAGGATTTTGTTTTGAATTTTCAGGAATTGATTTTAGCATTGCAGAAGTTCTGGTCGGATCACGGCTGCCTGATCTCCCAGCCCTACGACATCGAAACCGGCGCCGGCACTATGAACCCCCACACTTTTCTCCGTGTTCTGGACGAGAAATCGTGGAATGTCGCATATGTGGAGCCATCCCGCCGACCCACTGACGGACGCTACGGGGAAAACCCATTTCGCGTGTACAAGCACTACCAGTTTCAGGTCATTATGAAACCCAGCCCCAACAATATACAGGATTTGTACATTGAGAGTCTGAAGGCCTTCGGCATCAAGCCGGAACAACATGACATCCGTTTTGAAGAAGATAACTGGGAATCCCCAACACTGGGTGCATGGGGTGTGGGCTGGCAGGTGTTGCTGGACGGAATGGAAATCACCCAGTTCACCTATTTCCAGCAGGCCGGAGGCATTGATTTGAAGCCGGTGTCGGTGGAAATTACCTATGGAATTGAAAGAATCTGCATGTTTATCAACGGGATTGACAATATGTACAATTTGGAATGGGCACACGGCGTCAGCTATGGTGAGATCCGGAAACGGGATGAATACGAGTTTTCAAAGTACAGCTTTGAACTGGCGGATATTGACCTTCATTTCAAGTTGTTTGACCTGTACGAGGCGGAATGCCGTCGAGTGCTGGATGAGAAACTCCCCATTGCCGCCTTTGACAACGCCTTGAAGTGCTCCCACGCCTTCAACGTGCTGGATGCCCGCAACGCCATCTCCGTTACGGAACGGGCACGGTTTATCAACCGGGTGAGGACACTGGCCTGTGCCTGTGCCGAGAGCTACCTGGAGGTGTCAAATGGCTGAGTTTTTTGTTGAAATCGGCTGCGAGGAAATCCCGGCAAAGATGATTCCGGGTTCACTGGAAGAGGGACGGAAGCTGTTTGAAAAACTTCTGGGGAACTACAACATCCACGCGGATGGAATTGAGGCCTATGCCTCCCCCACCCGATTGATTTACCATATCCCGGAAATTGACCTGAAGGAGGCGGACCAGACAGTTACAGTGCAGGGGCCGCCCAGACGCATTTGCCAGGACGAAAACGGCTCCCCGTCCAAAGCACTGCTTGGGTTCATGAAGAAAAACAACATTTCAGAAAGCGATGTCCGTTATATACAGGGAAAGACCGGGGAGATTGCCGCAGCGGACGTTTTTGTCCCCGGCCGGGATACCGCGGCGATTTTGAAAGAGGTTCTCCCGCTTTTACTGAAAAAGATTCCCTTCCGGAAAAACATGAAATGGGCTGACCTGGATGTCCGGTTTGTCCGCCCCATCCGTTGGCTCTGTGCAGTTCTCGACGGAAACACACTGACATTTGAATACGCCGGTATTACTGCCGGAAACACCACCTGGGGGCACCGCACTCTGGGAAAACGGAACATTCCCGTCAGCGATTTTGCTGATTTCCGGTCCAGGTTGAAGGAAAACCACGTGGAAATTGACCCTGGTGTCCGGAAAACCGCCATTCAGCAGGCCATCAAGGCATTTGAACATGCCCACAATGCCACCGTCATCCGGGACGAGGCACTGCTCAATGAAGTGAGTTACCTGGTGGAAACCCCTTTTGTGGTGGAGGGCGTGTTTGAGGACAAGTTCCTGGATATCCCCGAAGAAGTGTTGATTACATCCATGAAGGAACACCAGAAATATTTCGCCGCAAAGGGAAGTGATGGAAAGCTCCTGCCCCGTTTTCTTGCTGTGGCTTCTACCGTCCACGACCCGATGGGCTACATCCAGCTTGGCACCGGGCGGGTGCTGGCTGCACGGCTCTACGACGCACAGTTTTTCTGGGATGAAGACCGGAAAAAACCCCTCGAAAGCCGCATGGAGAAACTGGACCGCCAGATTTTCCAGGCTGATCTCGGCACCTACAGAGACAAGATTCAGCGAATGCAGAAGATTGCAAAAACCTTGAATCAATTTGTCACCTGTGACTCAGATGCACTAACTGAAACCATTCACCTCAGCAAATGCGACCTTGCCACTGACATGGTGTACGAATTCCCAGAACTCCAGGGAATTATGGGCGGACTCTACGCTAAAGAAGAAGGGAAACCGGAAGGAGTATGGAAAGGAATTTATGACCACTACCTGCCGGGCTCCATGGAAGATGCTCTCCCCCGGACACGGGAAGGGGAACTGGCCGCCATTTCCGACCGGCTGGATACTTTCCTCGGATGCCTCGCGGTGGGCATTGTTCCCACCGGCTCTAAGGACCCTTTCGGCCTCAGACGGGCAGCCCAGGGCATTATCCGCATTGTGCTGGAAAAGAATCTGGACTTCGACCTCTACCAGGCGGTCCGGGACACCATGCCCGTCTTTGATGCTGTTCTTAAAACCAGCCGGGAAAGCTGGGAAGAACAGGCCTTTTCCATCCTGGACGCTCGGCTCCGGTACTGGCTCAACACCCGGGGCTTTGCCTACGACGAGGTTGACGCAGTGCTTGCGATTCCACATGGAAACCTCCTGGACACTTTGAACCGGGTCAAGGCTCTGAAAGCGTCCAGGGAAGACACCGATTTCCTTCGCGTTGCCGGCAGCTTCAAGCGCATCCACAACATCCTTGATGCAGCCAGGGACACGATTTCGGGGGATGTTAATCCCGCGCTGTTCAGCCAACCGGAAGAGACCGCGCTCTTTGAAGCTATGAACGCACTGAAGCACGATGCTATGAACTTTACCAGAGAAAAGAATTACGGCGGCGCCCTGAAACGGGTCGGTAGAATTGCCGACACCGTGGACCGCTTCTTTGACGAGGTGCTGGTCATGGACAAGGACAGTGCGGTAAGAGAGAACCGCCTCTCGTTGCTGACCCGTCTCCGGGAAATATTCCTGACAATCGCAGATTTTTCCCGGCTGGTCATCACCGAAGCGAAAAGCTGAGAGCCGGAGGGGCATCCGGCTGCAAAGGAGGCCCCATGATGGCAAAGCCCAAAAACGGGAAAAGAGGGAAAACGGCTGGTTCAGCCCAAAAGTGGAGCATTGTCCTTATCCTGACTTTTCTTTTCGTCGCCAGTGCCTTTCTGCAGCCGGTACAGGCAAGAGTTTCGGCCACCATCTTGGGATTCCGGGCTTCTGAAAACCGCTATTTCACCATTTTCTACCGGGAAAGGAATCTCCGCCTTGCCGCCATCCTTTCCGCCGATTCAGACAGTTTCGCCCGGCGGTTCTGCAGTGAACTGGGATTGAAAAAACCCGCCACTCCCATCCCTGTGTATATTGATCCGAACAGCTCCGGAAAAACGGAGGTTTTCCCCTCACCACGGTGGGTGAACGGCTTTTATGACCCGGCAAAACGAATCATCGTTATCAAAACGGCCCGCCAGCTGGGGCGGGGAGCGGAAGCGGAAATCCTCGTGGTTTTCCGCCACGAAGCTGTCCATGCCATCCTTCACGAGAATATCGCCCACATTCCCCGATGGCTGGACGAGGGCCTCGCTCAATCCTTCAGCCGGGGCTTCACCATCCAAAACGGCCGGACGCTACTGGGCGTGCCGGTGAAAAACTTTAGAAATTACCTGCCGGAATCGGCTTTCCAGCACGAAAACACCGCAAAACTGGCCTACACCCTCTCCTCAGGACTGGTGAGCTACCTCCGGGAACTGGGGCGCACCCCCCTCACTGTCTTCTTGAAGCGCCTCAAAGAAACAGACCTGGAAACCGCCTTTAACTCAGCCTATGGCATTAACCTGTCATTTTTTTTCTACATGTTCCGGGAAAATTATCTCTCTCGCTACACCCTGTTCAGTCTAATCGTGTCCGATGAAGGCCTGTTCGGTGTCATGACCCTGCTGGCGGTGGTATTGCTCCTGATTCAGAAAATTCGAAACCGCAGGAAACTTGTCCGTCTCGGTGAAGAAGATGAGAAGGAAGAAAGGGAAAGAGACGCCAGGCTCACCGCAGAGGTCGCAAAGACCGCTGAAGGGGAAGAGCGGAAAGGAGGGAGGGAGAAGAATTTAACACAAGGGCACTAAGGCACAAAGGTAAGAAAAAATTAAGGGTTCGGATAAGATTTCGATAAGATTCGGAAGGAACAGGGAATGGTTAACTCCCTGGTTTTTCTTACTCCAACTCGAAGGGAAAAGGTTGAGGTTAAGCAGAAGGCAAGGTTGAGTCCGGAGGGGGAGAAAACAGGGAATGGCCATCTATTTGATTTTTCTTACCCCTACTCCAACTCACCCGAAGGGTGACAAAAGACAGGGAATGGCCAACTCCCTGATTTTTCTTACCCCTACCCCTGCGGCGCGTTGCGCCGGATGTTAGATGATAGATGTTGGATGTTAGATGACAATCAGGGTAAATCAAAAGACAGGGAATGGTCAACTTCCTGGTCTTTCTTACTCCAACTCCTACCCCCACTCCTACTCACCGCCTGCAACTCACTGCCTGCGGGTTGCATTGGGCGGGACAACAGGTATAATGGAATGCGATGTATAGTATAAGAGTTGAAACCCGTTTTTCATCGTCCCATCATCTCACCGATTACGAGGGTAACTGCGCCCGGCTCCACGGCCACAACTGGCGAGTTGTGGTGGAAGTAGGCGGGAAAGAACTCAATGAAACCGGAATGCTGGTAGATTTTACCCGCCTCAAAACAGAACTGGACACTGTTGCGGCCGAACTGGACCACATTGTGCTCAACGACCACCCTCACTTTCAATCAGCCGAATTGAACCCGACAGCGGAGAATCTCGCTGTTTTTTTCCACTCCCACCTTCGGGGGAAATTCGGGAATAACCGGATTCTGCGGATTGAAGTGTATGAAACCGACGACTATGTCGCCACGTTCATCCCGGACTGATGAAGGTTAATGAAATCTTTGCCACCATCGAAGGAGAAACCTCACTGACAGGGCTTCCCATGCTTTTTGTCCGCTTCACCGGCTGTCCCCTTCGCTGCACCTACTGCGACACCGCCTACGCCTACGATAAAGGGACCGGAATGTCGGTTGAAAAACTTATAGAAACCATTGATACATATGGATTATCAACCGTTCATTTAACCGGCGGAGAGCCCCTGGCACAAAGCAAACTTCCGGTACTGGTGGGTAAACTCCTTGAAAAAAATTATCGGCTTGTCATTGAAACCGGCGGTTCACTGGACATCAAGCCCGTCACGATGGAAGGTGTCCGCATCATGCTGGATATCAAGACACCGGGAAGCGGCATGGACAGCCACAACTGCCTGTCAAACCTGAAACAGATGCGAAGCCGAACGGATGAATTTAAGTTTACCCTGTGCCATCGGAAAGATTACGACTGGGCGGTAAACTTTTTAGAACGCCATCGCCTCAAAGAAACAGGATGCATAATTAACTTCTCACCGGTCTCACCCGGACTCGCCCCGGCTGAACTGGCGGACTGGATTTTGAAAGACCGGCTTCCCGTACGGCTGAACTGCCAGCTTCATCGATTTATCTGGCCGGATCAGAACAGGGGTGTGTAAACGGCGCGTTGCTCCGAATGTTAAACGATAAAGTAATCGGGGAATTTCCCAATCCAATCCTTGGTTCTACATTGTTTATAACGAAAGTGGGAAATGAGACCTGGAATCATGGCGCAAGAAAAATCCCCGTTATTTCCCCGATGTAGATGTCGTGGTAGTCTTTCTTCGGATAGTTCCTCTCAATGGTTGAGTCAAGGAAATATTCCGGGTTCAAGGCATCCTGGTACAGTTTTCTGCAGGTGATTGCAAGCCGCGCCTCACGAAAACTCATCCCGCCAGCAGGAAGCAGTTCTCCATGAAGGCCTGCCATTGCCACCTTGTTCTGGTCCCTGCCTGAAACCGTGCCACAGATTTCCAGTGATTTTCGATATTTTTCTCCAAAAAATGAAAGAGTGAAAATTTCATTTTCTTTGATAAATTCGTTTGTGTACCGGGTGGGACGGATGTAAATAGTGGCAACCGGTTTGTGCCAGAGCACGCCCATTCCACCCAAACTTGCGGTCATGGTGTTGAAGTTGTCCTCGTTTCCGGCTGTAATCAGCATCCAGTCTTCCCCGATCAGTTTGAACACATTGTCCGCCAATTCTTCAGGACGTATAAGCTTCCAGTCTTTCATTTTGTCCTCCCTGTCTTCTGTATACTATCAGACTTTGGCAGTTCATGACATGGTGAGGAGTAAACTGCTTCCGCCAAAATCCCGGTTTTGTGGTATCATATCGGCATGTTGCTGGACAGAAAAACACTGGGCAAATACAGAATCATCAAGCGGCTGGGTAGCGGGGGCTTCGGATCTGTGTACCTGGCATCCGATACCTGGATCAAACGCCAGGTTGCACTTAAAATCCCCCACAATCAAAGCCAGGAACTGGAAAAGATGCTCCATGAGCCCCGGCTTCAGGCATCTCTCTCCCACCCCAATATTGTTCAGATTTATTCTGTTGAAAAAAAAGAGGGTATTTTTTTTATCGTATCTGAATATATTTCCGGACCTTCGCTGGACCAGCTTATCAAGGACTCGGAAGGATTGGCGTGGGAAAAGGCTGTTTCTATCATTTTTCAGGTCTGTGACGCCGTAAAATTCGCACATGACCACCAGATTATCCACCGGGATATCCGCCCGGCAAATGTACTGCTGACCGAAGAAAACATGGTAAAGATGACGGATTTCGGAACCTCCCGTTATCTGAATCCGGAATCCATTGCAGTCACCCGGGTCGGCTGTCCACCCTACATGGCCCCAGAACACTTTGAGGGGAAAGCCGTTTTCCAGTCTGACATCTACTCTATCGGCATGATGTTCTATGAAATGATGATGGGAAAACTTCCCTTTGAGAGTTTCAACCCCCTGAAGATCGAAAAAGAAGTCAAAGAAAGGCTGTTCACTGCCCTCCATGAAAAAGTGGAAAACCTGACAGCAGGACAATCTGCAATTATCATGAAGGCCCTTGCAAAAGATTACACTGACCGGTATGCAGATGCCGCCGCATTTAAAAAAGCCATTATAAAACTACAGGAAGCCGATACAGCGCCGGAAATCCCAAAGGGGGAAATTCCCCAACCGTCCAACCGGCCGGTATCTGACAAGAGCCCATCCAAAAAAGTCTGTTTCAACTGCGGGAAACTCTTGTCTCCCCGCGCAAAAATCTGCCCCTACTGCTACCAGAAACAGGACTGAGGGGACAAGGTTAGTAGAAGGCGAGGTTGAGCCCGGATAAGATTGAATGAAGAAAAGAAATGAAGAGTGATGGGTAACAACAGGCAGGGGCAACCTAGCTTGTCTTATTCCCGCTTGCACTGCTGCCCTTGTGGCGGTAGAATGAGATCAATGAAAATTACAGGGCTTGTTCAAAGAATCAAATCGAAGGAGAAACGGCAGGGATTCACGCTTATTGAACTGGTAATGGTGATTGTAGTTATCGGTATCATTGCCGTTGTCGTCACACCAAAACTCCTGTCCGTACCAGATACACGAGTGAGAAAAGACTCAAAAATACTGCTCAATTACCTGACAATGGCGCAGGAACTGGCTATGTCAAGAAGTGAATCATACGGAGTCTGTTTCGATTCCGGCAATAGCCGATACACAGTAAACAAAACCGATTGTACAAACACCGCCAACATTATTGCCTCTCCTGAAGACAGGGTCAGCCCGTTGCGAGTAAATTATAACTCCACCTTGACCATTACGCCTTCCGGCACAAGCTCCATTTTTTTTGACTACCTTGGAAGGCCCACGCCCAATGGAATAACCCTGGAATTTTCCTCGGCAAGCCTGTCTGTGACCATAAAGGTTGAACCAAATACGGGGTATATCCATGAGTTGTGACAATTCAAACCCCAACAGAACCGCAAGCCCTCCCCCTGATCATGGATTTACTTTGATTGAAACCGTTATCGCCATCGTTATTATTGGAATTGCCTTGACCGGCATTATCGGAGTTATTTTCAACAATATCCAGGAAGGAGCCCGGCCTTTTCTGGAAACCAGGGGAATAGAGCTGGGACAAGCCATGATGGATGAAATCCTCCTGAAACGCTGGGATGAGGACACCCCCCTTGGAGGCGGGCGTATCCCTGTAGCCCAGGCAAATATCGGCACTGAATCAGGAGAATCCGGCCGAACTGATTTTGATGATGTGGATGACTACAATGGATATGCAGACGGAATCTCCGGTGAACCCCTGAAAGATGAACTGGGCAATGATCTTTCCGCTGATTTTCAGGGATTTTCCCGTTCCGTAACGATAGATTTTTTTAAACCGGCCGGAGCACCGGCAAGCCTGGATACAAAGAACTATAAACGGATTCGGATTCAGGTAACTGCGCCCATGGGAGAGAATTTTGCTTTTACAGCAATCAAGACCAACTTCTGAAAATGGATTCACACTGATTGAGCTGGTGATTTCCATCGTTCTGGTGGGAATTATCGCCGGTATTATCGGACCGATCATTTTTTACGGCACAGAGGGGTACCGCCAGCAGGTCACGCGAAAAGAGCTGGTGTCTCGGGCAAGGCTGGCGTTGGAGCGAATGTCCAGGGAAATGAGGGAATCTGTACCCAACACTGTCCGGGTCTCCACTACAAATCAGTCCAACGACACTGTTGAATTCGGCCATGCAGTATTTTTCTCCCATTACAACAGTATTACCGGCGGCTCTTCCCCCTACACATTGAACGATGATACCGGCCTGACACCGCCATCCACATCATTTATCGTTATTTACAACGTATCACCAGATGACTTTTATGCCTACCCTTCGTCTCCATCCACATTCCAGGTTGCCGGAGTCTCAGGAAGTCAGGTAAGCATAAATGCTTCGTCCAAGCCTCATTCCTCCACAAAGCGCTACCAGATGTGCACCGGCGGGATTACTTATTCCAGAAACAACTCCGGTGAACTGATCCGATACTCCGGATATGACCCCGGCCAGGCCCACGAAACCAGTGCAAGCGACCAGGACATTCTCATTGACCACGTGTCCTCTATTCAATTCCAGTACACAGCGGGAACACTCTCGAACACAGCCCTTCTCACCATTGTGCTCCAGGTAAGCGCCGGCGGAGAAACCATGAACTTTCATCAGGAGGTACACATTCGTAATGTGCCATAAAAAAGAACGGGGCGTATCCCTGATTGCCGCTATTTTTGTTGTCATTTTTCTCGCTTTCATGGGCATCATTCTGACCACCTATACCATCTCTGCAGCAGAAGAGGCTGGCAACGAATATCTCTCCACCCAGGCACTTTTCTACGCAGACACCGGCATCTACAATGCATTGACCGACATTACCGACGACGGAAATCTCGACGTCTCTTCCTACACCTTTTCAAATCCTACCGGAACCGCAACCATCACAGTTGCAAGTCATACCGGCTCAATCTGGGTTCTGGACTGCACCGCGACCTGCGGGGATACTGCAAGCGAAAAATATGGCCGCCGCACCATCCGCGTCACCTTCAAGAACTGAATCCGGGAAGAGAAGGTTGAGGTTAAGCAGAAGGCAAGGTTGAGTCCGGAGGGGAGAAAGCAGGGAATGGCATACTCTTTGATTTTTCTTACCCCAACTCCAACCCCTACTCCAACTCACCCGAAGGGTGACAAAAGGCAGGGAATGGTCAACTCCCTGATTTTTCTTACCCCTACTCCTGCCCCTACTTCTTTTCTCCCGCACTCGCACGCACCATTCTGGCACTTCCCCGTCCTTTGGGGTACAATGCTGAAAGGTTGAAATTTTGAATTAAGGAAGGGACTATGGCAGATCAGACAACTGAAACGGTATCCTTTGGGAAAGTAATCAAAGATGCTTTCAAAGAATTGGCGGAAACCGCCGTTGCTTTTGTAAAGGCACCGAAAGCATTGTGGGGTGTGAACATCCCCTATGTACTGGAAGGGTTGGTTTATTTTGGAATTCTGACTATTCTGGGGAAATACTGCTCTGAAAATGTCCAGCTGAGCGATCTCTACTCCGGCTGGGTCTATTCCGGTGTAACCGGTGGTATCACTCTGGCGATGCTCTTTCTCGGCGGTGTTTCCGATAGAATCGGAGTGCGGAAGGCATTGATTCTGTCCTTCATTCTGTTTGTCGCAGGCAGAGCCACAATTGCGATGTCCGGCACGTTGCCATTGGGGCACGGTATCAGCTCCCCGATGTTTTTCACACTTATTGCAGGGCTATTCCTTATGGTAATCGCATACGGGCTGTACCAACCCGCTGCTTACGCCGGTGTTAAACGATACACCAATCCCCAGACCGCAGCGATGGGCTACGCAGTTGTTTACGGACTGATGAACCTCGGTGCATTTTTTTCCGGTTTCATTTCCCCCCTGACCCGCCACCATTTCAAGAACGTGTTCCCCCCAAATGGCCTCACAGCTGTATTCTGGGTGTACGCGGGAATTTCATTATTCGGACTGATTTTCACTGTCGTTGTGCTGACAAAGAAAACGGATGAAAAGGCGGTCAGCCAGATTGCCGGCGAAACCGAAAACCAGGCCAAAGAAAGCACGACGGCAGAAAAAAGCGAGGCCGAAAAAGAAGTCACACCAAAGGTACGTATCAATAATTCTCTATTGGCACTTTTCTCAGCCATTGCCGCAATGTCGCTCGCCCTTGGGATTATCATCCACAACGGTGGAATCATGATTGCTTCCGCGACACGCTATGAAGGCTTGCCCCTTGTGGAATGGATCGCATATATCGCCGCTCTTTTGTTCACCATTCTCTCAATTATTGACTATCTACGCCACCGGCCGGATCATCCCTTCCGTGACCTTCGTTTTACGTTTTTCATTTTTATACTGATTCCGGTTCAGACGCTGTTCGCTCACAACTGGCTGACGTTGCCCTATTACCTGGATCGGGCGTTCAAAGGTAGCATGGTAAGCCATTATTTTGAGTTTTTCTCGAACCTGAATCCAATACTTATTTTCTTCCTGGCTCCGCTGGTTGCCGGGCTGACAGCAAAAGCAAATGTATACAAAATGATGATTTACGGGACTTTCGTCATGGCAATCCCCACTTTTCTCCTTGCCCTGGGCCCCAACGTGCCGCTCTTTCTGACTTACGTTCTATTCATGTCCATCGGTGAGGCCATGTGGCAGCCCCGGTTCCTCCAGTGGATTGCGGAAATTGCACCGGAGGGTAAAGTCGGCATCTACATGGGAATCGGCCAGTTTCCCTGGTTCCTGACCAAGATGATTACCGGGTTTTATTCCGGTTATTTTGTCGCAAAATACCTGCCGAAAACCGGCTTGCCCCATAGCGGGCAGATGTGGTTTATTTATGGTTGTATCGCAATCGTATCCCCCATTGCTCTGGTCCTCGCAAAAGGATGGATGCAAAAGGGAATGAAGAAAAAACAGGAAGCATGAATCCTGCAAAGAGGGAGCGATCCTGCTCCCTCTTTTTTTGCATTTTCACTGCGCATGGGTTATATTGGATGTAGAAAAAGGAGGCACACATGGCTGAGGAAAAACGTCGGCATCGACGGAAACTCATTTCAAGGCTGGTCGGTGTGGATAAAGGAGACGGAGACATTAACTTTGGCATGACCGGCAATATTTCCAAAGGCGGAATGCTGATGAAAAGCCCGTACCCTGTTGAAACACTGCACCAATTTACTTTTTTCCTTGGAATGGGGGAAAACGTCGTTTCTGTGGATGGAAAGGCCATCGGCTGCAAGCGGGTAAATGGCCTGTACAATGTCCATGTGGCATTCAATTCAGATTTTCCGGAAGAACTGTAAGCGGTCTGGTCAGAATCTTCCGAACTACAGAAACTGAACATACCGGTAAGAAATAATGGAACACTATTACTCAGGTTTATATACGGATTTTTACGAATTAACGATGGCTCAGGCGTTCTTTTTTTCCCCAAAGAAAGACACTTCCGCCATCTTCGACCTCTACTTCAGAAGTAACCCGTTTAGGGGCGGATATGCTGTGCTCGCTGGAATTGAAGACGCTGTAAATGGCATACTTCAATTTTACTTCGATGCAAATGACCTGGACTATCTCACTTCAATCGGCTTCAGAAAAGAGTTTCTGGACTATCTGGCCACCTTTCGGTTCTCTGGAAACATACACGGGTTTCGGGAAGGGGATATCGTTTTTGCCAACGATCCCCTGCTGAGGGTAGAGAGCACCATTCTGGAAGCCCAGTTGATTGAATCCATGCTGTTAAATATTGTCAACTACCAGACCCTCATCGCAACAAAGGCCATGCGGGCTGTCTACGCCGCAAAGGGCAGGGATGTCGTTGATTTCGGGCTTCGCAGGGCCCAGAGCATGGGTGCCATCGCTGGAGCAAGGTCGGCATATATAGGTGGAGCAACCGGCACGTCCAACACCTTTGCCGCCAAACGCTATGGGATTCCCGCAGTAGGAACCCATGCCCATAGCTGGATTCAAAGTTTCGATACCGAACTGGAAGCCTTCCGCAAATATGCCGAAATGTATCCGGATCACACAACTTTGCTGGTAGATACATACAGCACATTGAAATCCGGCATTCCCCATGCGATTCAAGTTGCAAGAGAAATGGCTGAAAAGGGACATCATCTCGAGGCAATCCGGCTTGATTCCGGCGATCTGGCCTATTTCAGTAAAAAAGCACGAAAACTACTGGATAATGCTCAATTGGAATCAGTCAAGATTGTGGCATCCAACCAGTTGGACGAGCGACTGATTGCCAGCCTCCTGGAACAGGGAGCACCCATTGACATTTTTGGAGTGGGAACCCGACTGGTTACAGGTGGAGAGCAGTCCGCACTGGATGGCATTTACAAAATGAGTTCCATCGGGGGTACACCAACAATAAAATTGTCAGAAAATGAAGAAAAAATCAATTTCCCCGGCAAAAAAAAGGTTGTCCGATACACAAATGGAGATGGTTACTTCGCTATTGACGGCGTTATGCTGGAAGATGAATCAGAAGATCGGATTCGAATACTCCGCCACCCTTCGACAGAATTCAAGAAAACACGAATCCTTCAGGAAGTATTGAGTGCTGAGCCTGTGTTTTTCCCTCTTGTGGAGGAGGGAAATCTCTGTGCCACCTTCCCCTCTCTTGACGAAATCAGACAGTTTGCAAAAATGCGTTTTGCCCTACTCTCGGATGGCCACAAACGTTTTGTAAACCCCCATCTGTATCGAGTCGGACTCAGCAATCGCCTTTACGAACTGAGGCGAAACCTTATAGAAAAAGGACACCGCCATGGATAAAACCTGCCTGTTGATCGTTGACGTACAGAATGACTTCTGCCCCGGCGGTGCTTTAGCAGTACCGGATGGGGATCGGGTTGTCCCCGCAATCAACCGGATATTGTCGAAATTCGATCTCGTAATCGCCACACGGGACATGCACCCTGTAAAAACCGTTCACTTTGAAAAATGGCCACCCCATTGTGTTGCCGGGACAAGTGGTGCGGCATTTCACCCAGACCTGGATGTGTCAAAAATTGACCTCACTGTCGAAAAAGGAACATCCAATGCCGACGATGGGTACAGCGGTTTTGAAGCCACAAATATTGACCTCGCCGCCGAACTCCGAAACCGGGGTGTGAAAAAACTGATAATCTGCGGTCTGGCGACCGACTACTGCGTGAAAGCCACCGCGTTGGACGCGGTAAAATACGGCTTTCACACCACCGTTCTGACCGATTGCATTCGTGCAGTCAACGTTCACCCGGACGACGGCGAAAAAGCCCTTGCAGAGATGGCCACATCCGGCGTCCATCTGACCACCAGTGACCCCCTCAGGGGAAAGTAGGGGTAAGAATAGTGAAAGTGCGAGTGCGAGTGCGAGTGCAAGAGTGGGCGTGAGCGGCAGAATAGGGAAATTAGGGAATTGGCCATTCTCTTCCCTGCTCATCGCGCACTCGCACTTTCACTCGCACTGCCACGAAGCGAGCTTCTTTTCCGGTCAGAACACATCTTTTTCACTCAACACCTATCACTCAACATTCGGCGCAACGCGCCGCGGGGGTAGGGGTAAGAAAAATCAGGGAGTTGGCCTTTCCCTGCCTTTTTGTCACTCATCACTCATCACCCATCACCCATCACTTCTTTTCCACCCATCACTTCTTTCATTTGCAG
>QMQE01000051.1 GCA_003650445.1 Acidobacteriota bacterium
AAAGTTCCGTGCTGCCGCTGAAGGCGGCAGTGCGGGTTCCAGCCCCCCAAAAACCCAAACACCCTCTGAACTTTGTGTCCTTTGTGCCCTTGTGCCTTTGTGTTAAAGTCCCCTCTCCTCCTCCCTGCGGTCGAGTGCGAGTGCGCGAAAGAAGGGGATTGGCCATTCCCCGCTTCTGAACCTTAGTTCTATCTTTTCTGAACGTTGTGCCTTTGTGTTAAAGTCCCCTCTCCTCCGCTCTTCCCCCTCAGCGTGCTCAGCGTGCTCTGCGGTGAATCCCCTCTTTCACGCACTCGCACTTTCACTCGCACTCTGCACTCCCTGACGGCGAAAAAATTTAAAAAAACTCTGCCAACGGTTGTGTTGACAGTCAAAAAGAGTATGATACCTGCCGAGATAGCCATATGGTTATCCAGGGAGGAAGAAAATGAGCAATAAAATCATAAAAAGAACCCGATTAAAATTTAATGACGTGGCTGGCTTTCTGGGTCGTTTTGCCACCATGATTGGAGAATACGGTGCATTATTCGGTGAAATTTCCACCGTTCACGTCGGAAAACGAACGAAAATCAGGGATATTGACCTGTACGTATCGGATGAAGAAACCTTTGACAGAATCTGTGACGAAATCCGGAAAATGGATGGTGTGGATCTCATTGAAGTAAAAGACGCAGTCAACGAGGCTCACTTGGACGGGAAAATTGAAATCCATCCCCGGGTGGACATAGAGTCTATTGATGACCTCAGTATTGTGTACACCCCCGGCGTGGCTTCCGTCTGCAAAAAAATCGAAGCCGACCCGGAACTGAAGTACAAATACACCGGCATCCAGAACAGCGTGGCGATTGTAACCAACGGCACCGCCATCCTGGGCCTGGGAGACATCGGCGCCGTAGCCGGTATGCCGGTTATGGAAGGAAAATCCCTGCTGTTCAAGATTTTGTCCGGAGTCAACGGCTATCCCATCCTCATTGAAAACAAGGACCCGGAAGTGGTGATTCAGGCTGTAAAAGCCATTGCCCCCACTTACGGTGCCATCAAGCTGGAAGACATCAAAGCACCGGAATGCTTCGAAATCGAAGACCGGCTGGACGCGGAACTGGATATCCCGGTGGTCCATGACGATCAGCACGGGACTGCAGTGGTGGTTCTGTCCGCCCTGCTTAATATCGCCCAGTACACCTACCTGAACCTGAAACGGGCCACAGTGGGCATCGTCGGACTGGGTGCCGCAGGAATGGGTATTTCAAAATTGCTCAGAGCCTACGGCATTGAAAAGGTCTACGGTACAGATATCAATGAAGAAGCCAAAGAACGGTTCGCCGCCCTGGGATGTATTCCCACCGACCTGAACGGCGTGATGAAAGAAGCCAGAATCGTCATCGCCACCACTGGCGTTCCGGGACTGATTAAAGCGGAAATGGTTCAACCCAAGCAGGTTATCCTGGCGCTTTCCAACCCCAACCCGGAGATTTCCGCAGAAGACGCACTGGCTGCCGGTGCCGCCTACGCGGCAGACGGTCGCTCCGTCAACAACGCGGTGGCATTCCCAGGCCTGTTCAAGGGCGCGTTACTGGCCCGGGCAACCCATGTCAACAACGCTATGAAAATTGCCGCAGCCACCACCATTGCCAGCTTCACCATGGTTGGTGACCTGGTCCCCAACATTCTGGACCCGAAACTGCACCAGGCAGTTGCCAGGGCAGTAGAGGAAGCCGCCCTCAAAACCGGCGTGGTCAAATATGTAAAATCCGTACCAGATTAGAGTCCACAGAGAGCGGGGACAAGTTTGAATTTGAGTCCGAATGTGAGTTAGATAAGATTGGGAAAAGACAGAGAATTGAGCCATTCTCCTTCATACCCATTTCTGAACCGTTCACTATCACTATTCGCGAGGACCTTACACTTACACATTCAGCCGCACGACTCTGCCGCCTACGTTGAACGCCCACTCCCTCGCAATGGAAGCGACAACGATAGGTTGCATTCTGCACCCATTAGGCGCATATTGAAACCAGGAGGTGACTATGGCAACCGCAATCAAGGTTTCAGATAATCTGGCTGAGGCCGCACGCCGCACGGCACGCGTAGAAAACCGCTCCCTTTCCGGACAACTGGAATACTGGGCAACCATCGGTAAAGCGGCTACAGAGAATCCCGATCTCTCATTTGAGCTGATCCATGAAATTCTTGTGGGATTGGCCGAAGTCGAGGATGGGCAGGTAACGGAATACCGGTTTGACGACTGACATGCGTATTTTTCAGACCGTCCGATTTGAAAGACAAGTCAAAAAACTGCATTCTGCGCAAAAGAAGCAACTGGACACAACTGTTCGGGAAATCCTAGCCAATCCACAGATCGGCGACCTGAAGAAAGGGGATTTGTCAGGCGCCTATGTGTTCAAGTTTAAGATTCAAAAACAACAGTATCTGCTGGCATACACAGTGGCTACCGACGCACTCACATTCCTTATGCTGGGCCCCCATGAGAATTTTTATCGTGACTTGAAGAAATAAAGGAACATCTCTCAGATTTTCTCCTCTCTCACGCACTCGCACGTCCGCATTCACTGGTCTTACGTCTCTTTTCCTCCCTCTCCGCGCCCTCTACGGTGAGAATCCCTTCTCTTTCCCACACGTTTTCCAACCGGATTGAACAAAACCTCCCGGGAAAACGTATTGTTGATGCAAGCAGGGCTGTCGGTTACAATTCAGTCAGCATTCATAAGAGGAGGAGCATTTGATAGAGGCAAAAGATCTTAAAAAACTGTTCAAATCCCGGGGCAAAGCAGTGGAAGCATTGAAGGGAATTTCCTTCACCGCTGAGGACGGTGAGATTTTCGGCCTACTTGGGCCCAACGGCGCAGGGAAAACCACCACTTTACGGATTCTCTCCACCATGCTTACCCCCACCAGCGGAACTGCCGTTGTGGAAGGCCATGATATTTTGAAAGAACCGGATGAAATTCGCCGGAAAATCGGCTTTTTGTCCACTGAAACCGGGCTTTATGACCGTCTGACCCCGGACGATACCCTGAAGTTCTTCGGAAAACTCGCCGGAATGGAATCCTCGGATATTTCGAAACGTGCCGATTATCTGTTTGACCGGTTGGACTTGAAGAAAGACAGGAAACGGCTGATTTCAGGTTTTTCCAGCGGTATGAAACAGAAGGTGTCCATTGCCCGTGCACTGGTCCATGATCCATCCGTAATTGTGTTTGACGAACCCACCAATGGACTGGATGTTCTCACTGCCAAAACCGTTACCGACTTTCTGAAGGAAATGCGGAACGAAGGGAAAACCGTCATTATTTCCACCCATATTCTCAGTGTGGTGGAAAAGATCTGTGACCGGTTTGTCATCATTGATACCGGTAGGATTGTGGCAGAAGGGACGTTAGCTGAACTCCTTGAAAAATACAGCGCAACTGAACTGGAGGATGTTTTCTTCAAACTGGTACCGGAAAGGAGAGACGCATGAACAACATCCTGACAATTTTCCAGAAAGAATTCAAGGTCTTCCTCCGGGATAGACGGACTCTCTTCATGATTTTCGTTGTTCCCATCGTGTTTTATCCGTTGATGTTTAACGTAATCGGCCATTTTTCCTCCAAAAACCGCAACGAATTGAAAACAACCACCTTCAAAGTTTATCTTGCCCCTTCAGTCCCCTCTGAATTCCAGCAGTATTTCCCGGAAGATTCCCACATTCGTGTGCTGAAAACGCTTACCGGTTCACCGGAAACACTGCTTCAGGACAACAAAATTCAGGCCATTGTGACAATGGCGGATGACATGGAAATTCGATATCTGTCCAGTGAACGGACTTCCCGGGCAGCTGCCGCCAGACTGAAAACAACCGCTGAAAATTACCGGGATGCCCTGGTCACCGCCAAGTTAAAAGAAGTAGGGTTGCCCGAAACCGCCATCCACCCCTTTAAAATCGAACGAAAAGACGTCGCTTCAAAGGCAAAAGTCAGTGGAATGTTTCTGGGGAGAATTCTCCCCTACATGATTATCATCATGCTCTTTTCCGGTGCCATGGGTTTCGGGCTGGAAGCCTCAACCGGCGAAAAAGAAAAAGGAACCATCGCAACGCTGCTGGTGAGTCAGGCATCCCGTTCCCAGATTGTGCTGGGGAAACTGCTTTATGTTGTTGCGGTTGAATTCCTATACGGCATTCTCAACGTAATCGGATTCGTGGTAGCAATTGGGCTGCAGGCCTCTACAATCCAGCCGGACATGACCAAAAAAGCCGGGGAAGCGGCAGCAGGCAGCGGATTTGCCTTCAGTATCATGCCTCAGAGCTTTCTGCTGCTCCTTGTACTGATTCTGCCAATTGCATTGATTGCTGCTTCATTGATTATCGCCATTGGTTCCTATGCGAAAAGTATGAAAGAAGGCCAGACATTGTTCACACCTTTCTTAATGATATTTATTCTGGTTGGAATTATTTCCATGACTGCACCGCTGAAGATCCCGGAATACTATTTCTGGATTCCTGTGGTCAATACCTCATTCAGCATGCAGGAACTGCTGACATTTAAATTCCAGTTTGGCCATTTTCTAACCACTATACTGACCACCACCGGAACCGCCGCAGTTATCATCGCCATTACCATCTGGATGTTCAACCGGGAATCCATACACTTCAGAAGCTGACGGCGGCTTTCGCCCCAAATCGGCGAAAGCCAAGTGAGAGTGAAAGTGCATGTGCGCGAAAGAACGGTGCTGTGAGAGCGTCCTCCGCTTTGCGGCATAGCGAACACTATCTTTCGTATAGTATGTATTATCTATCTGTTACCTCACTTTGAACAGGTGACTGCCCCCGGCTTTTCCACGGGATTCGCACCCTTGAAGAAATCATCGGATCGTGCTAATATTCTGGATAGATAGAAGAAATTATGGTGAGGGGAGTATGAAAAATGGAAAAACATAAATACATATATTATGAGGAAGATGGCTTTTATATCGGATTCTGGGAAGAGTTTCCCGATTATCGAACCCAAGGGGAAACACTGGATGAACTCATCCGGAACTTAAAGGAAATTTACCAGGATTTGACATCTGGCACAATTCCCCACGTGTACCATACCGGCGAATTAGAATTTGTATGAAAAGAAAGGACTTGATCAAAAAGCTCAAGATAAACGGTTGCATCCTGATTCGTCATGGGGGAAACCATGATTGGTATCAGAATCCGACTACCAGTATGAGCCAACCCATCCCAAGACACCGTGAAATCAAAGAATCCCTCGCAAAACACATCTTAAAGAAATTAGGCTAACCCCATCCCATCTCTGGAAAAGAATAGAGTCAAGTCCAATACCTGACAAACGAACATTTCCCTTCCCTGGTTTTCCCTACTCTGCCGCCCACGTCCGCTCTGAAAGAGTGATGAGTGATGGGTGATGGGTGATGGGTTGTCAATGGCCAACTCCCTGATTTTTCTTACCCCTACTCCTACTCCTACCCCTACTCCTTCTTCCGCCGCCCACGCCCACCCGTTGCGCCGAATGTTGAGTGATGAGTGTTGAGTGTTAACTGAAAGAAAAAATAGTAAGATGACCCTCTTGCTCCCCTTCTGGACTCACACTCGTACTTTCACACGCACTCTCTGCCGCCCACGCAAAACGCCCACTCCGAAAGAGTGATGGGTGACAAGCACCGGAGGGATTGCCAGTTCCCGAGGAGTGGAGGACGTGAACGCACACAGGTGGGCCGATACTTGAGCGTCAGTTGGCAGTGTAGGTTTACAAACCGTCAATTTACCCCATAACATTCTGAACTTTGTGCCCTTGTGCCCTTGTGTTAAATTTTTCTTCCTCTCATCTCGTCCCTTCTGCTCTTCCCCCTCAGCGGCCCTGCGGGGGAAGTACCTTCCTCATTCTTTTCTGCTCAGAGTAGTCAATGATTTTCGCTCCGGTGGAGTCGCTGAATACGTTGGTTGCTGTTCGGAACATGTCCAGAAAACGGTCCACTGCGATGATCAACCCTACACCTTCCAGCGGCAGGTGAACCGCATTCAGAATTACTGTCATCATCACCAGCCCGGCCATTGGAATCCCCGCCGCGCCGATAGAGACCACGAGGGCAGTCACAACCACCACCGCCTGCTGTGACATGCTGAGATGGATACCATAAGCCTGGGCGATGAAAATGACTGCCGCGCACTCGTACAGGGCGGTGCCGTCCATGTTGATGGTGGCACCAAGTGGCAGGACAAACCCCGCCACCCGGTTGGATACACCTGCTTCATTTTCAATGGTTTCAATGGTCAACGGCAATGTTGCCGAGGACGAGCTGGTGGAAAATGCCGTGATCAAAGGCGCAATCATCTGTTTCATGAACCGATAGGGGTTCTGACGGGTGAAGAGGTAGAGAAGCAATGGCAGGGTTATAAAAAAATGTACGGCAAGCCCGGCGGCCACAGTGACAAAGTAGAACATGAGATTCCCAAACACCGCCATCCCGGTTGAAGCGATTGTTTTGTAAATAAGGCCGAAGATACCAATTGGCGCAAGGAGGATAACAAACCCGGTGATTTTCATCATTAATTGATAAATGGCATCCATCAGATCGGTCAGTGTTCGCCGGGGCTTCTCACCCAGAACACCGATGAAAAAGCCTGCCAGCAGGGCAAAGAAAATCACAGGCAGTACTTTTCCATTTGCCATTGCGGAAAATATGTTCTCCGGCACCATGTTCAGAAAAATGCCTTTGAGACTGAATGTTGCTGCAGGGGCTGTTACTGCCGCTTTGTGGAGATTTGTCCCGACACCGGGTCTCAACATATTCACAAACAATTGCCCCGTCAGAATGGCCAACAGGCTGGTCGAGAGGTAGTATGTCAATGTTTTCAGCCCCAGGCGCCCGAATGAGGATGCCGATGCAGTGGACACAACTCCCATGATGATGGACGAGAAAATCAATGGAATAATCAGCATCTTTAACAGCTTCAAAAAAAGCGTTCCAAGAAAACCACCGACTCCCGCGTATCCGGGAAGAAACGCACCGAAAAGTACCCCCAATCCGGCACCGATGACGATCTGGACATAGATCGGAAATTTCGACTTTTTGTTCATTCATTTCTCCCATTCCGCTGAAACTTTCTTTTGTTTTTGCATTCATCCATTGAATGACCGGTTCAGGCATTATATAATAAATCCGTAAACACCGGAAGGAAGGCTGAATGGAAAAGGGTACCATCGCAATTGTAAACCTGCAGAATCCAAGAGAGAAAGTGATCGGCATGATTCACGAGATATTGCCCTCCGGCATTGTAATTCGGGGGATTGACGTAAATTCTTTTCAGGATTGGGCCGCAGAAGTTTCCAGAAATGCTGAGGCACAGGCCATTTGCCCTACCACCATGTTTTTCCCGATGCACCGGGTCATCCGCTGTTATGAGGATGAAGATATGGGAAAAGTCCCTTCTTTTTCCACACAATTTATCAATCGCACCGGAAAACCCATCAGAGACCTTTTTCTATGAAATTCTTAAAACGATTATTCTCAAGAAAAGGAACCGGTGCCATGAACAGCGGTTCAGCAGCAGTACAGGCAACGCTGTCTTCTCTCCCCGGCTCTGCAGACGAATTCATGATTCAGGTCCGCAAACTCAAGGAACTCAATTTACCGGATAATGAATACAGACAACATCTTCGATATTTTGTCACATCCATGCCCCAATGGCTCACCCGTGAAGTGCATCAGATAATCCGTCATGAAATCTACCATGTTGATATTGCGCCGCCGATTGACGCTGCTATTTCAAAAAATCTTGTGGCACTCAGGATGGCACTTTACAATAAAGACTACCGCAAGTCCCGGCCACCGCTCCTGTCAAAGATCTTCATGGTGCTTTTCCACCTTGCACCTGAGTTGTTAAAGAACAAAGTCCAATTGGATACTGCGGAAGCTGAGCTGACCAGTTCCCTGGATCTGGAGGAAATCGTAGCTGACCTGTCAATTTTCAATCTATCGGATCAGCAGGTACAATATACCGTGGCCAGAATACTGGAATACAATGAGAAAAACGTTGTTTACACTGAAGAAGAACTGGTTTTGATGAACAACTCCGAAACATTGCGGGAACTTCTGGAACAGCTGACCAATACTTTTCAAACCTTTGTACAATCAATCTCGAAATGGGAACGATACAGGGACCCCGTTGAAATAGGGCTTCATCCCCTGGCTTTGAAAATACTGAATATTGACGCTTCTGAGTTTTTCCCGAAGAAACAAATGGATAAATCCTTCCTGGATATCGTACTCGGCGAAAAAACAGCAAAAGAACTGGAAAAAGAAATACCGAAAAAGCTTCGCCCGTTGTTCGCCAGAGATTTCAAGCTGATTGTTTCCGCTATGAGAAATTCAATTCTTTCAGAGCACAGTCAATTAATTACAGACACCCGAAAAATTATCTGCTGGCATCTTCTTCTTCTGGAAGACGCTGGAGAATTACCGCCACAACCAATTATTCGTTCTTTACTCGAAAAATCCCTCCAGTTCCACCGGAATTATTACCCGGAACTCATTTATGCGATACTCCCTGTTATTAACCGGATCCTCGCTGTCATCGGGGAAGATAACAGTGGCCTTCCCCGATTGGCCGAGCTGTATCCTGATGAAATCTCAACGGCAATGGCGGAACATGCCCGGCTGCACTTCTCAGAATGTATTTCTTTTGAGCAGTTTATTGACAACATGTCTATCCAGCAAAAGCAGGCTGCCGCATCCGATCCAATGTCCTTCGCTGCAGGGCAGTACAAGCCGGAAGAACTGGACTATTTCAAACACAATCCTGACGCTGAACTGGGAATTCTGATGATGAATGAAAAACTGGCCATAGCTGAAAGAGAAGAACCGCTTCTGGATGGCCATTATTTTTTCCCGACCCGGGAATCTTACCTGAAAGTCGTATTGCTGGAAACCCTCCAATCCATGCTCATCGCACACACACAGCTCAAAATCGTACGTTCGCTTCTTGAAAAATCTCTGGATCAGACAAAGGAGCAAAGTGCAGCCATCATGCGAAAACTACTATCCCGACTCAAAGAAGAAGGGTTAAAACGAAATGTCATTGAAAAACTTCTCGAAAAGCAACTGAAAAAACACCATATCATCACAATTATCAAGCAGGAACTGGCCAGAGATCCGAAATGGGAATGGCTACTTGCGGAAGAAGACCCCCGGATTCAGCTGGATACTTACTCCAGGGTTACCGGTATTGCTTTCCTTCGTGCGGAGGCGGGAAGCAAGTGGTACAAAATCACGGCAAAATACGAAAAAGGGAAATGGGCCGTCACCCGGATTGCTCCTGATTCTCAAGGGCCCCGGCCCAATGGAACGGACGGGAATTAACCGGATTGGAAACGAAAACTTTCAGGTGACACCCCGGGGCAAATCCACATCCCGTCCATTTTATTCAATTCCATTCACAATTCCATTCAATTTCCTTTCCCCATTCAGACTTTTCTGGTAAACTATGCTCAAAAGGAAGTGCGTTTTTTGGCATGTGTACGTCTATTAACCATGACAATTTTTAATAAGGAGAGGATTATGAGTCTGCTCAAACAGAAACTTGCCGGAATGATGGACAAAGAAAGAGACGATATCAAGTCTCTGAAGGCATTGGGAGACAAAGTCATTGACCAGGTCCATGTAGCCCAGGCATTGGGCGGTATTCGCGGCTGCAAGGTGCTGATCTGCGATACCTCTTACCTGGATCCGATGGAAGGCATCCGTTTCCGCGGCATGACAATCCCCGAAACCCGTAAAGCACTGCCAAAAAAAGATGGCGTGGAAGAACCCTATCCCTTGGGACTCTGGTGGCTGCTGCTTACCGGTGAAGTTCCCACGATGGAAGAAGTTTTGGACCTGGAAGCCGAAGTTAAAGCCAAATCTCATCTCCCCCAGTACATCATTGATGTCCTCCGGGCACTGCCCCGGGATTCTCACCCCATGGCCATGTTCACAACTGCAATCGCTGCACTGGAACGGGAATCCGTATTCCGGAAACGCTATAACGAAGGCATGACAAAAGCAGAATACTGGGAACCGACACTGGAAGATTCCATCAACCTGATCGCAAAATTGCCGCTGATCGCTGCCTACATCTACCGGATGAAATATAAAGGTGACGAACATATCGCTCCCAATCCCGATGAAGACTGGGGTGGAAATTTCGCCCACATGATGGGTGTGGAAAACCCGGAATACACAGATCTGATGCGGCTGTACCTGCTGCTGCACAGTGACCATGAAAGCGGAAACGTCAGCGCTCATACCGGCCACCTGGTCTCTTCTGCCCTCTCCGATGTTTTCTATTCCGTATCCGCTGCAATGGGCGGACTGGCCGGCCCCCTACACGGACTTGCCAACCAGGAATGCCTCAAGTGGATCCTCGACCTGATGGATCACTTCGGTGGCCGTACCCCTACCAAGGAAGAAATCGAGAAATACGCATGGGATACCCTGAACAGTGGCAAGGTCATCCCAGGCTACGGACATGCCGTGCTTCGCCAGACCGATCCCCGCTATGCCGCACAGCGTGAATTCGCATTGAAGCACCTCCCCGATGACCCCATCTTCAAGACAGTCAGTAACGTATATGAAGTTGTCCCTCCTGTCTTGAAAGAACACGGAAAAGCCAAGAACCCATGGCCTAACGTGGATGCCCATTCCGGCGTACTCCAGGTATATTATGGTGTGAAAGAATATGATTTTTACACTGTTCTGTTCGGGGTTTCCCGTGCACTTGGCATCACTTCCCAGCTGGTTTGGGATCGGGCACTGGGTTACGCCATTGAACGGCCAAAATCCATTACCCGCAAGATGCTCAGAGACCTGGCAGAAAAAGCCGACTAAAGTCAATAACCCGGGCCACCGAAAGGTGGCCCTTTCTTTTCCCCTTTTCGTGCGGAGCTGAATCCACCCCTTCGATTTCTTATCAGATATTCGGTTTTCTATCCACACTATTTATTTTCATTCCGGTTTTTCAGCCACGGAAACCCGACCGCAGGGGGGATTCCCCTTATCTTATTTTTTTTCTACCTGTTACAACGTACTTATCTCCAGTATAGCCCTCATGCCAAAGTGTGAATTTTTTTGCAGATTCAGGATACTCGACAAAAACTTGACCTCATGAATGATTATGTGGTAACTTATGAAAAAATAATGCCTCGGGAGAGAGTGTGCAATGAAAAACATTCTGGTAATTGACCCCAGTATCATGATTCATAAAATTGTTCAGCTGGCATTTCCGGAAAATGAATACAATTTATTTTTATCCAATATTTATCCCCCGGAAAATTTACCCGGAGAGCCGCTCTCCCTCATCCTGCTCTCTGCCGACCTGCAGGGACAGGAAGATTCTTTTGCCGCAGGCAATGAATTGAAACAAACCCACAATTGCCCTGTTCTGATGATGATCCCCAAGTTTTTTGAATACGATTCTGCTCTTATTGAACAGTACAACCTGGATGGAATCATTGAAAAACCCTTTACATCTGACACTCTCAAAGAAAAATGGAGATCCATTGAGACAGGAGAAATCGCAATGGAAGAACTGGACGGATTGTCTCCGGAAGAGTTGGAATCAATTACCGAGGAAGAGTTTATGCTCTCAGAAGAAGACCTGTTGGATATCGGAGAAGAAGAGCTGGCAGACATCGAAATTCCAGACACCCCCCTTGAAGCCGAAGAACCGGAAACAGCTGACATCAGCACAACACAGGATTCCGAGTCTTTGCCCCCCACAGCTGAAACAGATGATCAACGCCCCCCCATCCCGTCTCAGACAGAGTCGGAACCAGCAGCAACAGGCACAGAAACACCCTTTGAAGACATGGGGATGGATGAAGACCTGGATTCTATAGATTTCGGTGACCTGGAGGATGGGGAAAGCCTTCTGGATGAAGCACCAGCCATGGAATCAGATAGTTTATCTGAAGAAGAAACCCTCAGCACAACGGAGCAAGAATTGGCCAATCCGCCGATATCAGAAATTATCGAAAAACCTGAGATGGATAATGAAACAGAATTTACCGATATGACGGAAGAGCTTCTTGCCGATACGGAGGATATTGAGGAAGAAACCGAAGAACCACTGTTACCCCCCGGGGAAATGGCAGAAGATATGGGATTGCCGGAACATAAAGAAGACGCCCCGCAGGAAGTCGGTCCACAAACCATCCGCGAAGCTGTGGCATTTAAAGGTGAAACCGAAATACCTTCACCGGAGCCGGAACAGGTACTTGAAGAAGCCGAAGGAGAACCATTGGAAAATCTTCTGGTTGAGGAATCCGGCGCCCCAATGCCTGAAATGGATGACGAACCAATCACCACAGGTGAAGAGACCGAAATGTCTGAAGAAGAGCTGCCGGATGTTAATTTCGCCATAGAAGAAGAACCTCAAACTGTGCATGTGGATGAATATGAAGTGAACCGCCCTATGGTTGAAGAAGAAGAGACGGTTGAAGAGGAGAAAGATAAGACAGAAGAAGTAATCACACCACTTGACATCAGTCGCCCGGATGAAGAAGTGGAATTGATACCGCCGCCATCCTCCCTGAGTACCGATGGACTTGGGACAGAATCAAAGCTTAACCTTAGCGATGCCGATATTCAGAAAATTGCCCAACGGGTCGTTTCCATGCTTAGCGACAAAGCTATTCGAGATATTGCATGGGAAGTAATTCCTGTGGTGGCGGAAGAAATCGTCCGGAGCCGAATCCGCCAGTTAGAGAATGAAGAGGTTGAATAAAGCTGTCTCATCCGCTATTCTTATGTGTGATGATGACTGAAAAAAACTTTCCGGCAATTCTACAAATTATTTTTCGAAAATCAATGAAAAGGGTATTTTTCCTTTCGATCTGTACCCTCCTTGCTCTCCCCTTCCTTCTTCATGTAAGCTGTACACCCAAAAAGGTCTCTGCGACCACCATCCCGACCACAACAGAAGAGGCATCCCCGGAACCATCACCTGCTCAGCTTAGAATCAGCGAAATTTCCGCCATCTACAAGAACGGGAAAATGTATGCCGACATTGGTTACACCGATGATGCCAGGAAAAAATTCGACCTCGCGGTTTCAGACTTGTTCAACCAGCCGCCGGATATCCGGCAGGATAAGGGCTTTGAATCATTTTCAAAAACCCTTATCGCCAATATCCATTCTATTGAAATGCAGTGGATTCAACAGGGAGATTCCTACACCGAATCCAGCCAGAGTGAGCAGGCCAACGCGATTCTATCGGAAAAATTCACTTTTCTTTCTCCGAAAGAAGCCGATACCGAGCGAAAACTGGTGGAAGATTCAGCAATTAAGTATGAAATACCGGTTGTCCTGAACAACCAGGTTCTATCCTACATCAAAGCATTCTCCACCCGGCTGAAGCCAGTCATTGAAGCCAGCCTGAACCGGGGGGCAAAATACGAAAAACTGTTTAAACGGATTTTTAGAGAAGAAAAGGTCCCGGAGGATCTGTTCTACCTCCCCATCGTGGAAAGCGGCTACCGGACACGGGCATTATCCCATGCCAAGGCAAAGGGGATCTGGCAGTTCATGACCGGGACCGCACGCTTAGAAGGCCTCACCGTCAACTGGTGGGTGGATGAACGCTGTGATCCGGAAAAAGCCACACGGGCAGCCGCACGGCACCTGAAAAGACTCCATGACTACTACGGAGACTGGTATCTGGCTCTGGCCGCATACAATGCCGGACAGGGAAAAGTAGACCGCTCCATCCGAAAAGCCAGAACCCGCAATTTCTGGAAAATCGCCCGGCATCGATGGATTTTTCGAAGGGAAACCCGGAATTACGTTCCCGGTTTTCTCGCAGCAATGGTTATCGGGAAAAATCCTGAAAAATACGGAATTAAAATCGCCGAGCCGGTAGAGCCCATCTCCTATGACACTGTTACCATAGACTCCTGTACCGATCTTCGTGTCATTGCCAAGCTCTCCGGCACAACCGTAAACCGGATTCAGGAATTGAATCCCGAACTGCGGCGCCTGACCACACCCATCACAAAAGCACCGTTTGCCGTCCACATCCCTGCCGGGCAGAAAGACAATTTTGTCACCCGATTCGCACAGCTGCCAAAGGACAAACGGGTAACGCTTCGCTACCATCGTATCCGTCCGGGGCAGACCCTGAGCCAGATTGCCCGCAAGTATCAGACCTCTGTTTCAGCCATCAAAAGGGCCAATAATATCCGAAATGTCAGAAAAGTACGGGCGGGAAAAACGCTGGTCATTCCCATTGGCCAGGGTCATGATTACTACTACCGGGCCGCACAGGATTTTACTGTCAGAAAAGCCAGATTTCCCAGGGGAAAACGCATTGTACACCGGGTACACCGGGGGGACACCCTTTTCGGGATTGCTTTACGCTACCGAACAGATGTTGCGAG
>QMQE01000052.1 GCA_003650445.1 Acidobacteriota bacterium
TCAGATACAAAAAAACTGCCGCTGAAAAAACGGTGGTTCTGACAATTGAATAATCTGAAGCGTGACGGGTGGCAAAGTTTCTGTCACTTTTCTTTCTTCTGAACCGGGGCTGAATCAGGTATAATGTCGGGGAATTGCCTGTGAGGAGCGAGAATATGCCAGAAAGCAGAATGGAACTGTCTATTGTTATTCCCATTTATAATGAAGAAGAGAATATTATCTCCCTGGTGGGGGAAATTCTCAACGCGCTGAAGGATTTCAATGAACCCTACGAGGTTGTCCTCGTGGACGATGGATCAAAGGATAACTCTTTTCCATTGATGCAGCAGTTGCATAAGGAATACCCTGAGATTGTGCAATATGTTTCATTTACAGAAAATAACGGCCAGACCGCGGCATTTATTGCCGGATTCCGGGCGGCAAGGGGGCGGTTGGTGGCGACATTGGACGGAGACCGCCAAAATGACCCGAATGATCTGCCGGGTATGATTGAAGAGTTAAATCGAAGCGGCGTGGATATGGTGAACGGTATTCGGAAAAAACGCCGGGACAGCTGGATACGGAAATTGTCTTCGAAGATCGGAAACGGATTTCGAAACTGGCTGACAAAGGAACAAGTAAGCGATGTGGGCTGCTCCATCCGTGTGATGAAACGGGAATGTGTGGCGGAAATCCCCTGTTTCAACGGGCTTCACCGTTTTTTCCCCACATTGGTTCGGATGAAAGGGTTCAAGATTACTGAAATTCCAGTGAATCACCGGGAACGAACCCTCGGTGTATCAAAATATGGTGTACTGAACCGGGCCTTTGTTGGTTTTCATGACACCCTCGCGGTACGCTGGATGTTGAAGCGGGTTTTGAACTGGCAGGTGGGGGAATCGACATTGAAAGAAGGGAAACAATGAGTGCGAAGGCCTTCATTTATATGCTGGGTTTTGTTGCCCAGGGGATTTTCGCATCCCGGTTCATTGTCCAGTGGATTGCCAGTGAGAAGGAAAAACGAAGCGTGATTCCCATGGCATTCTGGTATCTGAGTTTTGCAGGGGGTCTGCTTTTGACAGTATATGCGGTGTTCAGAAAGGATCCGGTCTTTATTCTGGGACAGGCCAGCGGTTTGATTGTGTATTCCCGGAACATTATCCTCCGGTGGCGGGAAGCGCGGCAAAGTGAAGTGGACTAAGATTTTCCTGCTTTCTTTTCTTTTTTTCCTGGCCGTGTTTCCCCAGTCTTTTCTGCGGGATTTGTGGGAGCCGGATGAGCCGCGCTTTGCGCTGGTGGCCCGGGAGATGATTCAGACCGGTGATTTCGTCATGCCTCACCGGAATAATAAACCCTATCCCGACAAGCCACCGCTTTTTTTCTGGGCCATTGCGCTTTCTTCGCTGGCAACAGGAGGTGTCAACACCATGGCGGCAATGCTGCCATCGGCAATGGCTGGTGGATTTCTTGTCCTGCTGGTGTTTTTCCTTGCCCGGCGGTTAATCGGAGACGATGAGACCGCATTCCTGTCAGCCTTGATTCTTGCCACCTCTTTCAAAATTTTCTGGCAGGCATCCCACGCTCAGATCGATATGCTCCTGGCGTTTTTGACGACGTTGGCCATGTTCGGCTTTGTCCGTAGGGAAACCGGCGGGGGAAAGCGGGATGTACTGTTGGCGTGGGCGGCAATGGCCCTTGCCACACTGTCCAAGGGGCCGGTGGGGTTTATTCTGCCCATTGGCGCCATGCTCGTGTACCGCCGATGGTCGGGGAAACGGCGCTACCGGGAACTGTTTACAGCCGGTGGCATCGGCGTATTTTCGGGGATTGTGGGTTGCTGGCTGGTTCTTCTCGTTGTGCAGGGTTTGCAGTCCGGGCAATCGGCCTACCTGGAAAACATTCTGTTCAAGCAGACAGTGGTCCGCTTCGCCAGGTCCTGGCATCATTACCAGCCGGTGTACTATTTCTTCAAGGTCATCCTCTATGATTTTTTCCCATGGAGTCCCTTTCTGGTATCGTTGATAATCTTGAAATTCAAAAAGATGAAATTTACCGATACGGAGAAGTTTCTGTTTTCATGGCTGTTGTTTGTACTACTATTCTTTTCCATTCCCATGGGAAAGCGTGGCCTCTACATCCTGCCCCTGTACCCGGCTGCAGCGATCCTTGTTGCCGGCTTTTTCCGGGAACGGCGGGATGGCAGGTGGTTTTCCATTCCGGTGAAGGTTGTGGTGGTTGTTTATGCTCTTTTCGGGCTGATTCTGGTAGTGAAAGGCCATCTTTCCTTCCCCGGAACCGCTTCGGTTTCCCTGCTCTGGCCGGGCCTTGCCTGCATTGGGGCGGCTTTCTGGGTCTTTTTCAGGCAAAAGAGCCCCCTCGTTCCCATTGTTGCCGCCCAGCTGATGCTCTTTCTCGTGGCCGGCTACTGGGTGACACCGGTCTTGAATCAGAACAATTCGGTCCGGCCCTTTGTCAAGAAGAATATGACGTTTCTTGATGCCGGAAGCAAGGTGGCCATTGCCCAGTACCGTTCCGCCCATGTCTTCTACGGTGACCGGAATCTGGTGGAATTTCCGGGAATTTCCGAATCAGACAATATCGCGAATTTTGTTTCTTTTCTGAAGAAAACCCCGGATTCGTTCGGAATCCTGAGTCAAACATGGGTTACCCGGCTTTCAAAGATGGGGATTCCGATACAGGTGCTCAACGAACGGCGGGTGGGCAACAAGAAACTGTGTTTCATCCGAATCAATAAATGATTCTTTTTCAGAAAAACCCACTTATCTGTTAAAAAAATGACATGTTTGAGTCAATCTCCTTAAAGTTTGCATAAAATTAGCTGTTTTAGTGCTCAAAATGAGTACAGAGTCAAGGGAAGTGCCGGTTGACAGGGCTTTTGAGCCTTGATATTATGGATGCAACCTTTTTGTGACTATTTTGAAAGGAGTTTAACATGGCTGATTATCAGGTGTTGGGGAATTACATTGTTTCAGAAAAAATGAGGGAAACCCCGGTGGGGTTGATGCATCGCGGGATTGTGGCCCCGGATGGCACTTTTGAGAAATTTGTTTTTATCAATCGCTTTGACAGCCATTTGACTGGGTTTCAGACATTTTTCAAGGCACTCGACAATCAGTTCAGAACCGTATCCAAACTCAGCGGAGCTTTCATCGCGTCGGTTGAAGCAGTGGAGCAGGTGGACGGTGAAAATATGTCCATTCTGGAATTTGCTGATGGCAAATTCCTGGATGAGGCCATTCGCAGAAGTACGGAAGAAGGGTTTCCGTTTTCCATAGACCATGTTCTCCTCATTGCAAGTAAAACATCAGCTGCACTGGCTTATTGTTACGATAAGGGAATTTCTTACGGGTTTCTGAGCCCTTCCAGTATCCATCTGTCTTTTGAAGGAGATGTGAAGCTATACGATACATTGACAGCCCCCTTTATGCCGTCATTGCTTAACCAGAATCCGGAACTGAAGGCAGAGTTTGCAGATTATATTCATCCGGATGTCTGGAAGAATGGAAAGGGCGGACAGGTGCACGATGTATTTTCCATCGGGGCAATTATCTTCAAGCTGTTGACAGGAAAATCGTTTCTGGAGAATGGCAGGCTTCCGGCTGATATTAAGGCTAAACTGGATGGTGCGGTTCTTGGCTCCTCTTCCTTTGGAGATGATCCGATACCCGACGATGTCAAGGCTATTTTGCAGAAGTCGCTGGATATAAATGGTGGATACCGAAACGTTCAGGAATTCAATGAAGTCCTTGAAAACCTGATTTTCTCCGGCGATTATTCTCCCACTACATTTAATCTGGCTTTCTTTATGCATTCTTTGTACCGGGAGCAGAGCGAACAGTCTGCTAAGTTACTGGACATGGAAAAAAGCGCGAACTATGCCGGTTATTTTGTAAGCGGAGGCGAAGGCTTTGGTGAAGCGAAGAAAATGTCCAAGGGCCTGCTGATAGGGCTTATTGCGCTTGTTATAATTGTAGTGGTTGCCGGAGGATATTTCTTCATGCAGAAGACGAAGGCCGAGAAGCAGCGTCAATTGGCGGTTCAAAAGGCGACCCAGGAAATCGCCAAACAGAAGGAACTGGAAAAGAAGAAGAACGAAGAGATTGCCAAGATGAAGGCGGATATGGACGCGCAAATGAAAAAGATGATGAGTGAGCTGCAGGCGGAAGCGGATCAGAAGGCAAAAGCGATCCTGATGAAAAGGGTAGAAGCCGAGCGGAAAAAGCAGATGGAGCAGATTCGCAAAGCAGAACAGGAAAAGAAGCGGATTGAAATGGAGACTAAAAAGAAGGAAGCGCTGTTGAAACAGCAGCAGGCGGAAAAGCAGCAGAAGAAGGAAGCCGCACTGGCCGAAAAGAAAAGGCAGGAAGAGCTGAAGAAAAAACAGGAAGAGGAAGCAAAGCAGAAAAAGCTGGCTGAACAGAAGAAGAGGGATGAGGCGAAGAAGGCATTGTATGGCCAGGTTGTTGGCCTCAGTATGGTTGATGTCGCACCGAAGGTGATTTTCAAAGAGAATCCGAAGGTGAGCCCATCCTGGCACATCCGTGGAACAATAATGATGTCCGCTTTGATTGATGAAA
The DNA here is from genome assembly GCA_003650445.1 of Acidobacteriota bacterium. Lineage (GTDB taxonomy): Bacteria > Acidobacteriota > Holophagae > Thermotomaculales > Thermotomaculaceae > UM-FILTER-49-7. Next base: position 4,578 of record QMQE01000052.1, read on the forward strand.
ATGGGAACACAACTGAAGTAAAGGTGATCCGGGGTCTTTCTTCTGCCGGCCGGAATGGAAAACTGGCGGAACGACGGATTGTGGAAACGGTAAAGAAATGGAAATATACACCGGGAATGAAGGATGGCGTGGCTGTGAAGGTCTGGATTACCATTCGCATTACAATCTGATTCATAGCATTGAAGGTAATTAAAATCTATGGTATCGTGAACTGACATTTTTTGAAGGAAGGGGACGCTATGGAACAATTTATGTTGACGTTGCCGGGGCCGATGCGGATCAATTCGACCTTCCTTTTCGTTTTGGCTGTGTTCATCGTATTGTTCGTGCTGTTGAAGCGATTTTACGTGGACAGTTATTCAGATGTGATGGAAAAGAGGCAGGACATTATTGAGGGGGCAGAGAGGAAGCTGAAGGATGTGGAGGCCCTCTATGTGGAGAAGCTTGCTTTTTTTGAATCTGAACTGAAGAATGCCAGGATGAATGCCAATGCCCTCCGGGAAAGGTTGGTAGGAGAAGCACTAAAGGAACGGGAGACTGTTGTGTCTCGTGCCAGGGCCAGTGCAAGGGAACAGAAGGCGCGCATGGAGAAGGAAACCATGGAGGTGATTGAAACAGAAAAAGCGGCGGCCGGTGCTTTTGTGAATAATCTGGCCGAGCAGATTGCTGAATCTCTGGTGGGAAGGAAAATCTCATGAAGAAACTGGTTGTTCTGGTCTTTTTTATGGGTGTTCCCGCTTTTGCGGCTGGTCATATTCCGGAAGGATATTGGTTTGAGTTGTTTGCCAAATCGGTCAATGCGGTTGTTTTTTTTGGCGTGTTATTCTGGTTGGTGAGGAAGCCGATTGCCAATGCACTGCGTTCCCAGCGGGAAAATCTTTCCCTTCAATTGGAAGACGCGGAGCGTAAAGAAAAGGAAGCTGCTGAGCGCCTGGCTCAAATTGAAGCAAGGATGGAAGGCCTCAAGGACGAGGTGGAAGAAATATTAAAGAAGACAGATGAAGCTGCCAACCGGGAAAAAGAGCGGATTCTGGAGCAGGCGAAGCGGGAGGCGGAGAAAATCCATCGCATTGCCGAACGAGAAATCGAAATGAGGTTCCGCACTGCAAAGGATGAGCTGAGAAAATACATGACAGATATGGCAGTTGAAAAGGCGGAGAGTATATTGTTGGAAAAAATGGAAACCAGGGATATTGAAAACACGATGATGCAGTACCTGAAAGAGTTGGAGGGATAGATGGCAGGCCAGGAAGCTGTAAATCGCTATGCCAGGGCATTTGTGTCCATCATTTCAAAAAAAGAAAATGCGCTGGCACTCTATGGGGAATTCCATGATGCAGTTCAGGGACTAACGGAAAATAAGGCAATTGTTCACTATTTCATGAATCCATCGATTTTAACCCGGGACAAAGTTGACATGATTGCTAAAATGATGACGGAGGCCGGGTCTGATGAGATTGTTCGTCGCCTGATAGTTACCCTGATTAAGAATAACCGCTTCAATATTCTCACGTATCTTGCAGAGCCGATCAGGCGAATGTTGTATGAGCAGTTGGGAATGGTGGAAGTGAAGCTGACGGTTCCAGTCGCCCTTTCAAAAGAGATGGAAAAAAAGTTTAAGGCCGCTTTTGAAAAGAAGACTGGGAAACAGGTGATTTTAAGTACTGAAATAGATTCGGGAGTTATCGGAGGTGCGGTAGCCAGAATCGGAAGTCTCCTGATTGATGGGAGCGTGAAGACCAACCTGGTTAAGGTAAGAGAAAAACTGACGGGAGAAATGCAATGGCGCTAAAAGCAGAAGAAATCGGCAAGATTCTGGCGAAACAGCTGGAGGGAGTCGGATCGGAGATTGACTTTGCAGAAGTTGGCACGGTGATCTCGGTTGGGGACGGTATCGCGAAGGTCTACGGGCTGGAAAAGGCGATGGCCGGTGAGTTACTCCAGTTTGACAATGGTATGTATGCCATGGTGTTCAACCTTGAAGAGGATAGTGTAGGGATTGTGCTCTTCGGTGAATCAAGCCAGGTGAAGGAAGGCGATGAGATTCGTCGAACCAAACGAATTCTCAGTGTTCCTGTGGGCGAAAGCATGGTGGGCCGCGTTGTAAATCCCCTCGGGGAACCCATTGACGGTAAAGGTGTGGTTGAAAATAAAGGATTTTATCCCGTGGAAAGGATTGCTCCGGGAATTATTGACCGGCGTTCGGTGCATGAACCCCTTCAAACGGGTTTGAAGGCGATTGACTCCATGATTCCCATCGGCCGGGGCCAGCGAGAGCTGATCATCGGTGACCGTCAGACGGGGAAAACAGCCGTGGCAATTGATACGATTATCAATCAAAAAGAAGAAGATGTGATATGCGTTTATGTGGCGATTGGACAGAAACGATCAACAGTTGCCCAGGTTGTAAAGAAACTGGAAGAAATGGGCGCAATGGACTATACAATTGTCGTAGCTGCAACTGCTTCTGACCCTGCCCCGTTGCTTTTTCTGGCTCCGTACGCCGGATGTGCAATGGGAGAATATTTTATGTATCAGGGAAAGCATGTTCTGGTCATTTATGATGATCTTTCCAAACATGCGGCATCTTATCGAGAAATATCTCTGCTGCTCAGGCGCCCGCCAGGCCGTGAAGCATATCCCGGTGATGTGTTTTACCTTCATTCACGCCTGCTGGAACGTGCCGCCAAGCTCAGTGATAAAAAGGGTGGCGGTTCCCTGACTGCGCTTCCCATTATTGAGACCCAGGCCGGTGATGTGGCAGCGTATATTCCCACCAACGTGATTTCTATTACAGACGGCCAGATATACCTGGAAACAGACCTGTTTCATTCCGGTGTCCGCCCTGCTGTAAACGTGGGATTGTCGGTATCCCGTGTCGGAGGTTCCGCTCAGATCAAGGCAATGAAAAAGATTGCCGGTACCCTTCGATTGGATTTGGCACAGTATCGCGAATTGGCAGCTTTTGCCCAGTTCGGCAGTGATCTGGATCCAGCGACTCAAAAGCAGTTGACACGTGGCGCAAGACTGGTGGAAATCCTGAAGCAACCTCAATACAAGCCATTGGCTGTGAAGGAACAGATTGCGCTTCTCTTTGCCGGAACCAAAGGCTATATGGATGACTTGGAGCTGGAACAGATTCGCGCTTTTGAGGAAGGCTTATATCCTTTCATTGAAAATCGATTCCCCGAGATTTTCGAACTCATTGAAAGCGAAAAGAAGTTGACCGACGCACTGGTCAAGAGCCTTGGGGAGGCTATTACGGAATACAAAAAGGATTTTCTGAGCGGAATGGGCAATGGCAGCAATTCATAATCTCAGGAGAAGAATCAAAAGCGTTCGGAATACCCGCCAGATTACCCGGGCCATGAAACTGGTTGCTGCGGCAAAGATGAAGCGGGCCCAGGAGAGGGTGTATCACGCAAGGCCGTATGCCAACAAATTACAGGATGTAATCCGCAGTGTGGGCAGCCGTCTGGAAATTGGCAAACATCCATTGCTTTTGAACCGTCCCGAAACGAATATCCGTCTCGTTGTCGTGTCAGCCGACCGGGGCCTTTGCGGCTCTTTCAATGCGGTTGTGTTCCGTCGTGTTTTTGAGCTGTTGGAGCAATGGCAGGATAAGAACATTGTCGTAGATTTTATTGGCAGAAAGGGGTTTGAGCATTTTCAAAATAAAGTGGACACAGTGGGCCGAAACTACAAGGATGTTTTCAGAAAATTTGATCCCACTGTGGGGGCGGGAATTGCGGCAGATCTGATGAATGACTTTGTTGCTGGAGAATGTGATGCCGTTTATGTGGTATATAACGAGTTCAAGTCTGTATTGCAGCAGAATTTAATTGTTGAACGGTTGCTTCCGCTGGTTGAACAGGACTTTTCGGGAAAAGAGGCGCTCATCCCTCACCTGTTCGAGCCATCGGCTGAGGAAGTGTTGCATGATCTTCTGCCGAGGTATGTGGAAACACAGATATTCCGGGTGCTCATTGAATCCAATGCGGCTGAGTTTGCCGCCAGGATGACAGCCATGGAGGCAGCGACGAAGAATGCTACCGAAATGATAGACAAACTGACATTGCAAATGAACAAAATCAGACAGGCTGCAATTACGACTGAAATTATCGAAGTCGTCAGCGGCGGACAGATAAGTAATTAAACCTTGGAGGAAAAAGGTATGAATAAGGGGAAAGTAATCCAGGTCATCGGGCCGGTGATTGACGTCGAATTCGAAGGGGAACTTCCACCTATCTACAACGCGGTCAGGGTTCGCCACAAGGATGAAGAAACCGGAGTAGATCTGGACTTAATCGCAGAAATTGAACAACACCTCGGTGAAAACCGGGTTCGGTGCGTATCCATGCAGCCGACAGATGGGCTGATTCGTGGTGTGGATGCTGAAGACACAGGGAAACCGATCACGATGCCGGTTGGGGATGCAACTCTGGGAAGAATTCTCAATGTTATCGGAGAACCGGTGGACGAAGTGGGGAAAGTGGAAGCAAAGGACCATTGGTCCATTCATCGGGAAGCGCCGAAGTTTAATGAACAGAATACAGAGACGGAGATGCTGGAAACCGGCATTAAGGTTATTGATCTCCTGGAGCCGTATTCCAAGGGTGGGAAAACCGGCCTTTTCGGAGGGGCGGGAGTTGGCAAGACTGTTTTAATCATGGAGTTGATTCACAATGTGGCGATGGAACACGGCGGATATTCTGTATTCGGCGGCGTTGGTGAACGGACACGTGAGGGAAATGATCTTTATTTTGAAATGAAAGATTCCGGTGTTTTAGAGAAGACATCCCTGGTATATGGCCAGATGACGGAACCCCCAGGTGCCCGGCTTCGGGTCGGTCTCTCCGCATTGACCGTTGCGGAATATTTCCGTGATGTCCAGAATCAGGACGTGTTGCTCTTCATCGACAATATTTTCCGGTTTACTCAGGCAGGTTCAGAGGTTTCCGCACTACTGGGCCGGATGCCCTCCGCTGTGGGGTATCAGCCGACTCTGGCTACTGAAATGGGTGAGCTCCAGGAACGAATTACCTCCACCCGGAACGGTTCCATTACCTCGGTTCAGGCAATTTATGTTCCGGCGGATGACTATACCGATCCGGCTCCTGCCACGACATTTGCCCACCTCGATGCCACAACCAACCTGTCCCGTCAAATTTCTGAGTTGGGCATTTACCCGGCGGTGGACCCGCTGGATTCGACGTCCAGAATTCTGGACCCGGCAGTACTGGGTGAGGAGCATTACCAGACGGCTCGTTCCGTCCAGCTTGTTCTCCAGCGCTATAAAGACCTTCAGGACATTATTGCAATTCTGGGTATTGATGAGTTGTCGGAAGAAGACAGGATAGCTGTCAATCGTGCCCGTAAAATTCAGAAATTTCTATCCCAGCCATTCCATGTAGCAGAGCAGTTTACCGGAATTCCGGGGAAATATGTCAAACTTGAAGATACTATCCGCAGTTTCAAGGAATTGGTGGAAGGAAAGTATGATGACCTCCCGGAGCAGGCCTTCTATATGGTGGGAACCATTGAGGAAGCCATTGAAAAGGCAGCTCAGATGGCCAAGGGGTAATGAATGAGTGAAAGTATTGCTTTTGCACTGGTCAGTCCGGACAGAAGCCTTTTTGATGAACAAGTTCAGGAAGTGACAATTCCTGCGGAAACGGGTGAGATGCAGGCGCTTCCCCTCCATACACCAACCATTGCCAAACTGGGAGTGGGAGAGTTGAGCTGTACACTGACAAGTGGGGTGCGGAAGCGGGTTGTAGTTTCCGGTGGCTTTGTTGAAGTGCTTCCGGAAAAAGTGACAGTCCTGGTTCGTACCGCAGAATTACCGGAAGAAATTGACACAAAACGGGCAGAGGAGGCGTTGAAACGTGCGGAGAAGATGCTTCTTCACCCGGATGATGATACCGATGTTCAACGGGCGATGCTGGCGTTTGCCCGTGCTTCAGTACGGTTAAAAGTTGCGCGGCACCTGTGATTTTGAGTTAGAATCGAGTTCTGTTTTCGGATTAAAGCTGGTACAGCCGGCAAGGGGATATCGATACTCTGTCGATGCCTTCTTGCTGGCTTTTTTTGCCTCTCGGTTTCAAAGTGGCAATGTTGTGGAATTTGGTTGTGGCTGCGGGATTATTTCTTTGTTGATGGCAAAAACGGTTTCATCATTCAAGTCGTATGAGCTCTTTGAGATTCAAAGAGGCCTTTGTGCCTGTGCGACTCAAAATATCAGTCAAAATCCAATGCCGGGCCGTGAGTTAGTCGTCCGCTGTGAAGACCTGCGTTTCGCAATTCCATCCCGCAAGGCCGGCCTGGTGGTTTGTAATCCCCCGTTTCGAAGCCCGGATTCCGGGCGGATTTCACGAAATCATCAGCGGGCGGTGGCGAGAAACTGGTTTTTTTTGCCGCCCCTTGAACTTTTCACGGCCTTTCTGCGGATGCGGACGGATAACAATAGTGGGCTTTGTATGGTATTGCCCTTCAAAAACTTCAGCCACTGGCAGGGGGTTGCAGAAAAAACCGGACTATTTGCCAGCCATCTGACCTATGTCCATTCTTTTGAAAACAGGGAGGCTGCCCTTGTCCTGGTGCGCTTTGGCAGTGAGAGAGGCAAACCATCGGTGAGCCGACTTATTCTTTATGAACTGGATGGCACGTACACCAAAATTGCCCGGGAAATTATGGGTTTCATCTGATAGAATAGAGCCATGGGATTCTTGAAGGGTTCACTTGGCATTAAAAGATATTTCATTGAAAATCCGGATGCTTTCAGAGAGGGCCGGGAAAAGGTCGTGGAGCGCATGCTCCGGTACCAATTCCGCTCCATAGAAGGCGCTGCTGTAGAAGAAGCGGTGGGCTGGGTGTCACCCTTCCGTTCTTATGATTCAAAGATCAAAGTTGAAGATACCTTCCTTGACAGCAATATTTTTCTTGCTATGCGTGTTGACCGGAAAGTCGTTCCGAGACTGCTTCTGGACAGCAAGGTAAATCAGAAGCTGGATTCAGGGGCTGTAGTCGTCAAAGGGAAACAGGAACTGAAACAATTGAAAGAGAACATGCGTCAAGAGCTCTTGCTGAAAGCTTTGCCGGAGCCCCGAATAATCGAAGGGGTTATTGACCTGCCCCATGCAACCTTGTATCTCAACACTGCCAGTCACAGGGCGAGTGGATTGTTTCTGTCCCTCTTTGAAAAAACATTTGATGTTCTTCCCGCACACATAGACCCTACGGGGTTTGCCTTTCTTACCTTGAAAGAGGATTCGAAATTGCAGGCCCTGTCTGACACTGAGGAGAGTTGTTTCCATGATATCTGATTTTTCAGTCCCGGAATTTATTTTCAGGGAATTCCTGCTCTGGCTGCTGGTTCAGTCGGAAATTAATGACGGTAGTTTTGAGCTTGGTGGTGAATTCATCTCCTTTCGGGTTGAAGACCAGTTAAAACTGGAAGGAGAGGGTGATGTTCGCCAGACAGATTTGAAAAAAGGTGTGCCCTCCATATCCAGAGAGGCAAGAAGCGCTTTGATTAACGGAAAACTTCCAACACGAATGAGGGTTCGCCTGGTGGTAGGTGGTGATGAATACATCTTTGTGCTGGACTCAAAACTAATGGAAATTCGAGGGCTGAAGATGCCGGTTGTTCCGTTGAGTGAAGCTGAATTGAGAATGGAACAACGGATTTTCCACCTTTCCCAGGTTTATCGGATGCTTGAGTTATTGTTCAACCAATTTGCCGTTCTCCGTCTTGACTCCGACAAATGGGCGGTGCAGGTGAAAGAAATCAATCAATGGCTTCAAGAAAAACCTTCCTGATTTGTTTTCTGCTGTTTTCAATCGCGGCTACGGCAGCTACCAGATTTGTCGAACAGAGAGGGAAGGTTCGGGCATATGCCTTGATTTCCAGATCCAGGGGAATCAGGCTCCAGCTGGTTGCCGTACAGGGCAGGGTTAAATTCTCCGATTCTCTCCATTGGCTGTCCGAGCGATCTCAGAGGAAATTGCGCCGAAAATTTCCCACAAGAAAAATCACGATTTCGTATGGAAGCTTAAACTCAAGGGCAAAAAAGATTCTAATGAATAAAGCTTTTCCCAAAGATTCATTCAGAAGGGGAGTTTACCGTCACAAGGTTGTTTATCGGGGAGCAGAAACCTTCTGGCGGCTCGGCGAGTGGTTTACAGGTAACGGGGCCAATTACCGTGCAATCATGAAAATGAACCGGATAAAGTCATCCACATTGAAATTAGGTGCCTGGATTTCGATACCGAAACAGTTGCTGTTACCGGCTTTTCTGCCTCAGGAGCGCCCTTTGTCAAAGCCGGTTTTGGGCAAACCGAAACCAGAGCCACTTCAGCCTGTTTCCAGAACAACGGCAAACCCGGTCCCCGTTTCGAAGCTTGGCTCAAAAATTACGGAATTGAGTCCGGATGCAAAGCGGTTTCACCTGAAGTACGGAAAAGATAAAGAAGGGGCGTATGCGGTGTATCGGCTGGCAAAGGGGGAGGCTCTTTACTCTTCCGTTGTGGTGAGGTTTACCGGGCGGTTGGACGCGGATGCAGTTCATGAGCTGGTTCGTATTATTGTAAAACGGAATAAAATCCCGGATGTCACAGACATGAAAGTGGGGTATCCTGTTAAAATCCCGATGGAATATTTGCTTCCTGAATTCCTTCCGAGAACGACAAAAGCATTCAAAGAATACCAGGAGGAATTAAAGGAAACGGAAAAAGCGGCTCAGGAAACCCGTATCGGAACTGCGACTCATCTGAATGGCGTGTATCTGATTCTCGACTCCGGGCATGGCGGCCGGGATACGGGAGCCAAATATAACGGTGCATGGGAAGACGATTATATGTACGACATTATTTGTCGGATCAAGAGGATTATAGAGAAGGAAACAAAGGGACACGTGTTGCCCACAACCTTTGACAAGAGTAGCCGGTACACCCCAATTGATAAAAAAAACCTGCACATGGACCGGGATGAATATCTGCGGACGACGCCAATGTTCCCGCTGAATTCAAAATATGTTACCTCGGTCGGGGTGCATCTTCGCTGGTATTTTGCAAATTACCAGTACGAACGATTGAAAAAAACCGGTGTCCCCGGCACAAATATTGTTTTTATCAGTTTCCATTCTGATGCCCTCTATCACAAAGTGACGGGGACTATGGTGTACATCCCTTCCGCCTCACGGAAGCTGTTCCGTTCCCACGTCATGATGAAAAGTGGGAAGTACAAACCTTATCTGGAGTACCGTTCCCATCCCATGTACAAGTTCAGCCGGAAGAAAGTTCAGGTAGCGGAGGGCCTGTCCCGTAAATTTGCCAGGGTTTTAATTGCTCAGCTGAAGGCAAAGGGAATACCCACCCATAAGGAAAAGGCAATTCGCTCCTACATTTTTCGTTCCCGGCGCTCCCGGCCTTTTGTCCCTGCGGTGGTAAGGTATTCAAAAATGCCCCTTCGTTGTCTCATTGAAGTGGCAAACTTGAAAAACAAAGGGGATGCAGCCAATGTCCGGGACCCGAAATTCCGCGAAAAATATGCTCATGCATTTGTACAGGCACTGATTCAATTCTATGGTGGTTCTTAAGTTTGATTGGCGCTATCGTGCCAGTCAAACAGTGAGGCGTGAATGTGCATGTGCGCGAAAGATATGGAAAAGACTGGGA
>QMQE01000053.1 GCA_003650445.1 Acidobacteriota bacterium
AGCAGAGCAGTGAAAAGCAAATATTGTTTCATCGCCTGCAAATATAAGCCGGAACCCTCTTCATTCATTGGTTTGCCGGAGAAAAGAAGATTTTCTCAATCCGATCAGCTATGGGCGATTTCGTGGAAAGAAACCCGGTTTCGGCCGGCATTTTTTGATTTATAAAGTGCCGTATCTGCGGCACTTATCAGCTTTTCAAAGTCATTATGTTTCAGTGGAACAGCTGTGCTGACCCCGAGACTGATGGTAATAAGAGGATTTCCTGCATGGTCTGTGCAGTTTGATTCAACAGCCCTTCGAAGCGATTCAGCCATATTCAATGCACCTTCTTTTGTGGTCGCTGGGAGGATGGCCACAAATTCTTCTCCTCCATAGCGGGCAAGAAAGTCCCGAGGCCGCTTCAACTCATTCTGCAGTACCGAAGCAATGGCTTTCAGGCATTTATCCCCTGCCTGATGCCCGAAGGTGTCGTTATATTGTTTAAACCTGTCAATATCAATGAAAATCAGAGAAATCGAACTGGAATCCCGAAAGGCGGTTTTCCAATCCCGTTGTAGTTGATGCATGAGGTAGCGATGGTTTGGGATTCCGGTCAACCCGTCTGTTCGTGCCAGATCAGACAGTTTTTGATTCAATTGATTTAACTGTTGGGTTCTTTCCCGGACTTCCATTTGAAGGGTGTATTCCCGATGGCGGATTTGTTTAACCCTGAGTTGGTACAGAGCCAGCAGGAAGAAGATAATTAAAACAGATACAATACCCCTGAACCAGCCGGTCTGAGTGAATCGGGGCTGCAGTGTGATGCTGAGGCTTTTCCCATTCCTGTTCCATATTCCATCGTTGTTGGAAGCGATGATGTGGAAATTGTACTGGCCGGGGGGAAGATTGGTGTAATAAGCTGTTTTTCTATGCCCGGCATCTACCCATTCGGGATCAAAACCTTCCAGCTGGTACTTGAAAGCAACCTTTTTCGGCAGCAGGAAACTGAGGGCGGCATATTGAATTTCTATTTCTCCCCTTCCTATGGGCGAACGGACCGGTTCATAGGGCGAATACGCTTCGCCGTTTACCTGGACCGATTCAATTGTGACAGGGGGTGGAACTGTGTTTATTAGCATTTTGTCCGGATTTATGATAATCACTCCCTTGATACTGGAGAACCAGAGCGTTCCATCTGCTGCCTGGCAGGCAGCAAATTGAGCCGGCCCGTTGCTTTCCGTTGCTTTAATCCCTTCTGTTTTGCCAAAGGATTTACAGCTGATTGCATCCCGTGTACCCCCCTCCATTTCTTTCAAGAGAGTTTTACTGACGGTAAAGATGCCCCGATTGCAGTTCATCCAGAAGTTGTTTTTTGAATCTTCTGTTATGGAGAATATGGAATCGCTGTAAAGGCCTTCCTGAACGGAAAATCGGTGAAAATGGCCATTCTTGTAGTGAAACAATCCGTTATTTCCGGTACCGATCCAGATGGAACCGTCGGGATCCGGATGAATAACCCAGATTCCGGTATTTGTAAAACCGTTTTTTGAATCGAATACGGTAATATTTCCGCTTGAAATCCGGTTGATGCCGTTATTGTAAGTCCCTGCCCAGACAGCTCCTTCTTTATCTTGTGCCAGTGAATAGATATAATTCCCCGAAAGACCTTCCTTTGTTGTGATGGTACGGATTCCGGTTTTTGAAATAATGTTTATTCCTCCCCCATTGGTTCCGGCCCAGACATCTCCATTTGGCTGCACGAGGATGGCTCGAACTATATTATTGGATAATCCGTTTTGAGTTGAATAGGTGGTCACCCGGCCATTTTTCAGATGATACAATCCGTTCCCGTACGTGCCAATCCACAGGGAGCCGTTATCGCCTTCCGCAAGGGACCAGACAAACCGGGCATCCAGATTCTTGAGCGTAGTGAATTTATTGTTCCGATATCGAGTCAGGCCACCTCCGACCGTTCCGATCCAGACAGAACCATCTTTCCCCGGCAGTAGACTTCGAACACTGTCAACAGGGAGACCATTCCTGGAGTTCAGTAAGGTGAATTTATCGTCTTTCAGCTGGAACAGTCCGCCCCGGGTGCCAATCCACAGGCTGCCTTCCTGATCTTCAAGCAGTGCGCGCACCGACACATTGGCCAGGCCCTCTTTTTCAGAGAGAACGGAAAATTGCCCCGTTTGTGACATGGAGAACAGTCCCCCACCATTGCTGCCGATCCACAGAGTGCCCTCGCGGTCCAGAAAAATGCTTCGGACATCAATCAGCCCAAGCTGTTTGTCACCGATTCTTTCAAATTGATTATCCCGGAATATCACGAGCCCGGAGCCCTGAATCCCAATCCAGAGGGTGGTACCGGACGGTTCAAGGTAAAGTGTATGGATATTCAATCTCGGAAAATTGGATGGGGCATCAAAATGGACAATGTTGCCATTCTGGATGCGATCCAGTCCATGGGATGTTCCAATCCATACCCCGCCATCCGGTGAAGGGGCCAGGGCGGAGATATAGCTATCCTTTAAGCCGTTTTCCACTGTGAAAGAAGTAAAATGCCCCATATTGTCATACATGCTGAGGCCAAGGGTTGTACCGACCCAGACGTGATGATTCCTGTCTTCGCTGATTGCCGTAATGAAATTTCCGGCAAGGCCGTCTTTGATGGTGAAATGCCGGAAAGTTCCCTGCCGATAACAGGTGAGGCCGCTGGGTGTTCCAATCCACAAACACCCGTGACTGTCTTCAAAAAGAGCCTTAATGCTGTTGTTTTCAAGCTCCGGAACGGTACTTTTAGTGAAAACTGTAAATTGCTCACCATCATAGCGGGCCAGTCCTTCGAAGGTTCCCATCCAGATGTACCCGTCCCGGGTCTGAACAAGATTCATAACAGAGCTCTGGGGCAGGCCATCTTCCGTCGTAAAGATATTCAGGGTGTGCTGATCCAGTCTTTTGGATGGATCCAGGGCGAATGCAGGAATAACCGTGATGAAGTACAGGATAATCATTGCGAGAGATAATGTCCCCCAGCGGCAACTCTGCTTTTTCAATGAATCCTCCTGGGCCAATTATACCCATAGAATCGGAGAAAATGCAAATAAAGAATCGTTGTCCAGCGCAGACTGGAGAAAAGCTGGGAGCCATAGGGCTCCCAGCTTTTCAGGCAGATTCATCCGCAGGATTGCCGATGACGAATAGATAGATGATGACCAGAAGCAGGGTGACTTGAAATTCCATCCCTCCCATGGGGTGAGTTTTGCTAACCATGAAGCTCCATTGCCCCCAATGCATCATAAAGATAGCGCCCAGCATAACCGGTGCCAGCAGAACTGTGCCAATTCGGGTTACAACGGGCTTCAGGAATCCGCCGGTCAGAACCAGCAATCCCCCGGCTGTTTCCATGCTGGCCAGCAGGGCAATCATCATAACCGGCATCTTCATCATTGCAGCCAGTTTTCCCAGCATCGGGAACTTTGTCATACCGTGGTAGATAAATACAGATGCAATGGCGATTCTGAGTAACCAGTGGGCATTTTGGGAAAGTCTTTTGAAATTGTTCATCTTTTCCTCCGTGTTTTGAAATTTAGTTGAACACGGAAATATAAAGCAACATCTGTGCCAACTATGTAAGCTACGGCAAAAGAGCCTCTTACGGTTAATTGGTGTGGTGGCAACGATGCTGGGTGGGCTGGAAACTGACGGTCGGTGGTCAGAAACTGGCTGATTGGGGGCGAAACCGGGCCGCCATTTGTACAAGCCAGCGGACCTTGTGACTGTGATTTCGTGGGCTGGGATGGGCAAAGCGCAGGGGATGTCTGGCAACCGCTATTCCGGTCAGTTCTTGGCCCGCCATGGATTGCACCGCATACTCAGCCAGTTTTTCCAGACCCGGGTGCTGGCCCCAACCGGCAATGACAGGCCCATTGTTCAGGGAAAGACGGGCTTTCCATTCATTTCTTCGTGCATTGGAAAAGATGGAATGAACAGCGCCAGAAGGCAATTTTTCCAGCAGGGAAATTTCCTGAACAAACCGGTTGCTGTCGGCATTGCGCAGGTCGGAGAGATTGACGATCCGGACATGTTGCCAGTTTTGAAGCAGCATCAGCCGCATGATCTGGTATTGAGTGGTGTCCGGTACAGTGGGAACCAGTGGCTGGGTGGCAAGGCCGGTTTCAATCTCATGTGCGGAAACAGCAGCGCCACCTTGTTCCGGGTCCAGGGGCCGGGAAGACCCCGGATTCATCATGATGACCAGGGCGTCTGACTGTAGATCTGTAATTTCTGTTGACACTGCTCCGTGAAATGTATCTTTTCTCAAAATTTCCAGCAAACTGCGACAGGGAATTTCTGTCCCGTTCCCGAAAACAAGGGAGTAGAAGTGACCGAGGCAATAAAATTGCTGTTTCAGTTTTTCGGCGGGGATGAATTCTACCTCTGACATTGTCAATGAATAAACGCCTGCCAGAGGGACAGTGCCCAGACGACACCGGCAATAAAGAGGGAGAACATAACGGCGGCGGAACCGCAATCCTTGGCTTTTCCCGCCAATTTGTGATAATCGGGGGAAACCATATCCACAATGGACTCAAGGGCGGAGTTGAGAAGCTCCACCAGGAGAATCAGCAGCAGGCTTGTAATCATGAGAATCCGGTTGACGGCACCAACCGGTAGAAAGCAGGCTGTGGGGATAAGGATGATGGCGACGAATAACTCCTGGCGAAAGGCCGCTTCCGTTTTTGCAGTGGCAACAATGCCTTTGACGGAAAAACGGGTGGCGTCAACGATGTGGCGGGCCCCCTGCGCGGCTTTCATGGGATTGGCTTTCTTGTCTACTTGATCTGCCATTTTATTTCTCCTGTCCTTTGGCAGTTGAGGGTTGGTCACTCATCTGCCACGGTGTAAGGCCTGGTGGGTTCCATGAATGCCGGATTCAGGGGCGCGACCTTTCCGGTCTTATAATTGAATCCCACCATAACGGAATATCCCCTGGCCTTTTCCTCCCCAGTTTCAGGGTTCAGAATGATACAGTTGAAGCGATAGCTTTTTTCCCGAACGTGGGACAGGAAGCAGCGGACAACAATTCTGTCTTCGAAAACAATAGGCTTTTTGTAGGCCAGGTGGTTTTCAGCAACTACGGAATAGAATTCGGATTTTCCGGAAATTTCCGGTACTACATGGTCTCTGAATCCGATACGGGCCTGTTCCAGATAAGTAAAGTAGGTGGCGTTGTTTACATGGCCCAGTGCGTCCAGGTCACGAAATCGTATCGAAATCGGAACATCTACAGTTTTTTCAGGCAGTTTCATTGGCTTTTCTCCAGTCACCGGATTCATTTGAAGGCCTGTTCCCTATCCAGAGAACGATTCCAGCCATTGCGATAAACCCGAAATCCCGCGCAATATCTATTATCCCCAATGGGTTACTGGAAGTTGCGAAACAGCCACAGCTTGTGTCAATTCCCCGGAACATAGCCTGGCCCATGGCAATAATAAACAAAATGTTTAGAATAATGGTCAGCCACGCAGACAAACGGACGTAGATGCCGGTCAGAAGGAGAAATCCCAACACCAGCTCCATTGATGCCAATGCCAGTGAAAAAGCGGGAACGGTAAATTCCGGTAACATACGATACCGTGCGACAGCTTCCGAAAACCCCGGCCAGTCCAGCAATTTGGGCAGGGCCGCATAGAGGAAGACAGCTGCCAGCCCGAAGCGGCTCACTGTTGCAAGGATTTCTGGAATCCGATATCTTTTGAAACCGGGTATTCGGCTTTCTCCCATGCCTCCATTCCTCCCTTGAATACAATTATTTTGTCTTTCGGTATGTCAATTTCCAGCAGTTTTTTTGCCAGGATATCACTGAGGTCACACCCGAAACCGGTGCAGTATACCACCAGTTTCGGTGCGGAATGCAGCATGTCTTCCAGTTTGAACAAGAGATCCAGTCCATTTTCTTCATGAATCGGCAGGTTAATGGCACCGGGGATGTGCCCTTCTTTGTACTGCTCAAACGGACGGGCATCGAGAAATAGGGCTGTCCCTTCGTTGAATATCGCATAGATTTTCTGACTCGTTTCGTTTTCGGCGGCTTTTTTTGCAGGGGTCGCGGCAAAAACAGTCAACGCGACCATCAGGGTCAATCCGAAAACGGCAATAAGTTCACGAAACATCTTCCGGATCCTTAAGCTCTATCATACCTTCGTTCTTCATCATAGTGATGAACATCCCTACCCGTTGATGGGGCGGGTCCACTCGTTCTCCAAATCGTCCCCCCACCTGTTCGGTGATCTCCATTACGGTCCGGTGTCCGTCAATAAGCTGCCAGATCATGGTGCCGATTTCATCCAGTTTCACCTTCATTGTCGGTTTTTTAAGCCTGGGCTGAATGTGCCGGGATGGCCAGCCGGTGGCGAAACGGGGGAGAAGGACCACTGCCTTCTCCCCTTCCATTTCAAATTCCCGGATCCGATTTGGGATCAGGGTTAATAAATTTTTACCTTTTTCTTCAGTCATTCTCTTTTTTCAAAACCCCCAAAGGAATCTTTACAAGCATGTAGCCCAGGGCGAACATTACAAGGACACTGACCAGGAAATTGGAATTGGGCCACAGATTGGGAACTTTCACGTCAAAGAAGAAGAGTGCTGCAAACAACAGCCCGATCAGGGCCTCTCCCGCTATGAGGCCGGATGCCACCAATACGCCTCTGTTCTCAACCGAAGACTTGTCCTCATCGGAAACATTGCGCTTTGCAATGATGGAATCAATTACCCAGCGGATGATGCCGCCGACAAAAATTGCCGCAACAGTTTCAAAAGACAGGTACATTCCAACACAGACGAGCATAGGGCTCTTTACCCTGAGGAGAATGAAGCCAATCGCCATAATGATGCCGACAATAATCAATGGCCAGACCATATTGCCGCCGACAATTCCCTTGGAAAGCTGGGCCATGAGCCCGGCCTGAGGCGCTGCCAGTACATCGCCTCCGAAGCCGCCAATATGGCCGTCAATGGCTGCCTGTTTCAAGTCTCCCGCGTTGAGGATGAACAGGGGAACCCACATGACCGATGCGGCAACAACAACACCGATAAGGTCAGCGGCTTCCATTTTCCAGGGTGTACCACCGAGGATATATCCAACCTTCAAATCCTGAAGCATCTCGCCGGCTACCGCTGCAGACACGCAGACAACACCGGCAACTGCCAGAACCACGATAATTCCCTGTGTTCCCTTTGCCCCCAGTGCAACCATCAGGATGGCTGCCACTACCAGTGTGGAGATGGTCAAGCCGGAAATAGGGTTGTTGGAAGAGCCGATGAGCCCTACGAGGTAACCGGATACAGCCGCGAAAAAGAAACCCGCCACAAGCATGACCAGTGCGGCCACCAGTGCGGGCCAGAAGGCAGCAGAACCCCAGCCCATGAACCACCAGTAAACAATGAAGGTGACGACAGCAAGAACTGCCATCCCGCCGAATACAAATTTGATGTTCATGTCTTTGTCGGTGCGGATGGTTGTTGATTTTGCGGTTGCCGCTTTCTTGACATCATCCACCGAGCGCTTGATACCGGCGAAGAGGGATTTCCGCATCCCGTAAAGGGTGTATGCTGCGCTCATTAACATACCGCCGATGGCGATTGGTTTTACAATTGTTGCAAAGATGACCTTTGAAACCTCTACCCAGGTCATGGCGCCGCTGTGAACGAAGGGCAGGTACTGGGGTGCCAGTACAAGCATGAGCAGTGGGACAAATAAGCCCCAGGCCAGTACACCACCTGCGAAGTTTAATGCTGCCAGCACCGGGCCGATGATATAACCGACGCCGAAAAATGCCGGGCTCAATGCCGGTGATTTCAGAAGAAACCCGCCGCCGGTATTAACACCGGCAAAACCGGCTTTTGCCTTGGCAGTCCCCGGAACAATTTTCTGGGCAAATCCGATAAAGGATTCCCAGCTTCCTTTGAAAACATGAAAGTTTTTCAGAAATTCCACCATACCGCCGGTGAACATGGCGTAAAACAGGTACTTGGCACCTGTCACACCGGAACGTCCGGCTTTGTGGATTTCAGACGCGGCAACGGATTCCGGAAACGGCAGTGTAGTGTCCTCGACCATTACCCGGCGAAGCAGGGTGACGAAGAGGATACCGATAATACCGCCCACCAGCATGATGACGGTGGATTTCCAGTATCCGGCAAAGGAACCGAAAAATTCGGGGTCCCAGACTCCTGAAATCAAAAAGGCCGGCAGGGTAAAAATGGCTCCTGCGGCGATGGATTCGCCGATGGAGCCCACGGTCCGGACGACGTTTTCTTCCAGGATATTGTTGTCCTTAAACAGGCGCAACAGCGCCATTCCCAGTACGGCAGCCGGATAAGTTGCGGCGATAGTCATTCCCGCTTTCAATCCCAGGTAAGCATTTGCCGCCCCAAGGATAACCGCGAGAAAAAGACCGATAATCAGGCCACGGACGGTGAATTCCTTCAAATTCTGATCCGCGGAAACAAAGGGTTTGAAACTCAAATCTACCTCCCCCATTCGGAATGTTCCCCGCTATCATACCAGAAACAAAGAAAGGAATGAATGGAAAACCAATTTCTATCCAAACGCATTTGAAATTTAAAAGCCGGGACAGCAGGAAAAAGAAACAGAGAAAGAAACCGGACTCACCGCAGAGGTCGCAGAGACCGCTGAGGGGGAGGAGCGGAAGGGGGGAGACAAGAGGGAGAAGAATTTAACACAAGGGCACTAAGACACAAAGGTAAGATAATATTAAGGTTCGGATAAGATTCGGAAGGGAAGAGACGAGAAGGAGAAGTATTTAACACGAAGGCACTAAGGCACAAAGGTAAGATAAAGAGGGAATAATTACATAATCCAGAAAAAGATAACGGGAAAAAGGTGAAAAACGGCCAATTTTCCCCATAACATTCTGAACTTTGTACCCTTGTGTTAAATTTTCTTCTCCCCCCTGCGGTCAAGTGCACGTGAAAGTGTAAGTGCATGAAAGAGGGAGAATTGGCTGATCCCTGCTCCTCTGAACCTTAGTTCTGTCTTCTCTGAACTTTGTGACCTTGTGACTTTGTTTTAAATTCTCTTCTTTTTCTCTTTTGCCGTCTTCCTCTTCCCCCCTCTGCGTACTCAGCGACCTCTGCGAAGAGTCTCTTTCTCTTCTTAATCCCGTGATTTTGCATGCGTTCTGGAGTTGTTAGGGCAAACTCCAAAAGTTGCCAGATTCGCAGCTAAAGAAAGTGATTAAATTGAATCCCTTTCTTTGGTACCGGATTTTCATGTTTTTGGGGAAACAGGTTGCGTTATCCGGATGAATTTGCCATATTATAAAGAAGGAAATAGAGTTATGGGAGGCGAAAATGCGTCGCGAACATGGTTTTACATTGGTGGAGCTGCTCATCGTAGTGGCTATCCTTGGGATTCTGGCTGCAATTGCCATTCCGGCATATATGGGGGCACAGACACGGGCATTTCAAAAGGCGGCAAAAGAAGAATGCCGGACACTGGCCTCTGCCATGGAAGTTTACTATCAGGAGCACGCCAGTTATGGTGCCGATGGTACATTGACCGGTACAACGGACATCAATACCCGTTTTCCCGCTTACCAGCCTTCTTCACAGATCCAGTTTGATATGAAGGTTACAATTGCAAACAGTGGCCAGAATTACACGATAACCTGCACTCCAAAGGCAGGTGGACGACAATTTGCCAACGGCAAGACAGATTTAACTTTAACGGATGATAACCAGATGGACTGGAATTAATAAATGCCGTGGTACAGCCCGTTTCCCGTCATCGCCTTTTTCTTCGGGCTAATTTTCGGTTCTTTTTATAATGTATGTATTTATCGCCTGCCGAGGGATGAGTCCATAGTCAAGCCACGGTCGTTCTGCCCCGGTTGCGGAAAAACAATTCCGTGGTATGAGAATATTCCGCTGTTCAGCTATCTTTTCCTCAGGGGTAAATGTTCCACATGCGGGGCGACAATCTCCTTCCGTTACTTTTTTGTGGAATTTATCACCGGGCTGGCATTTGGCTTTTCCGTGTTTCATTTTGGCCTTTCCATCAAGAGCGCAGAGTTCATTGTCCTTTCTTCCCTGATGATAATCCTTTTTTTTACTGACCTGGATGAACGGATACTCCCGGATGAAATCACCCTGTGGTTTATTCCGGTTGGGCTTGTCTTTGCCTATTTTTCAATGGAGCGGACGGTACTGGAATCCATTCTTGTTGCGGTCCTCGGGGCCGGTGGCCTGGCGCTGATTGCATGGATTTATTTCAAGGTGAAGAAAATCGAAGGCATGGGGATGGGGGATATTAAAATGCTGGCGCTGATGGGAGCGTTTCTCGGCATCAAGGCTTTTCTCGCTCTTTTGATTGCGGCAATTCTCGGCACAATTGTCGGTATTTTCATCATATATGTATTGAAGAAAGGGAAACGTTACGAAATCCCCTTCGGTTGTTTTCTTTCAATCGGAACACTGGTCGCCTACATCTACGGCAACGAAATGCTTGCCTGGTACGTACAGCGCTTTATTGTTCATTAGTCCGGAGCGGTCCATGCAGGAGCGCGTGAATAGTGGATTGTGGATGGTTCAGAAAATCAGAACACGGATTAACCAATTTTCCTGTCTTTTCTGAATCTTATCCGGACTCAACCTCAGCCTTGCCTTCTACTTAAACTTGTCTTTGTTCCCCACATGCAGCGCGGCGATGCCCATGGTCATTTTCTTGTATTGAACGGTTGAAAACCCGGCATTTTCCATGCGGTTTTTCAGTTCTCCCGCGGGGGGGAAGGCTTTGACGGAGCGATGAAGGTAGTGGTAGGCATCCGGATCTTTTGAAACCAGTCTGCCAACAAGGGGCATGAAGATTCCTGAATACAGGTTAAACAGCGGGTTGCGGTTTGGCGTAAATTCCAGAACCAGGAGCGTTCCTCCCGGTTTCAGTACCCGGTAGAATTCCCTCAGGCCTTTATCCAGGCTTTCCAGATTTCGAATTCCGAATGCAATAGATACAATGTCAACGGTATTGTCAAGGAAGGGAAGGGCAAGGCCATCGCCATTTATCGGGTAAACCCGGCGATTCTTCAATTTCTGCAGCCCACCTGACAACATTTCACAGGCAAAATCCAACGCGATTACATCTGCTTCGGGAAATTTACGGGAAAAGACAACAGACAGATCCATGGTACCTGCCGCCACATCGAGAATGAGTTCAGGTGTTTTTGTTGCAACTGCATTTACAGTGCGCCGACGCCACATCGCGTCGATGTTAAAACTGAAAAAGTGGTTCAGAAAATCATATCGGCGGGCAATGCTGTTGAACATAGATTTAATTTTTGCAGGTTCCTGTTCATGGCTCATACCAGTACCACCTCTGCTTTTATCTCTCCTTTGGCTGGAATCGTGACGACACCCACGCCTCCTCTGCGGAAAGGCCCGGGGTTCATCAGGACGGTTTTCCCAATTCTGTCAACACCGGTAGCTTCATGAATATGGCCGCTGAAAAAAATATCCGGCTGAACCTCTTCCACCCACCGGCGAATTTGTTTCCCCCCTACATGCTGCCCCAGCATAATGCGATCCAGTTTTGTCCCAAAGGGGGGATTATGGCAGACCACTGCCAGTCGGCTCGGGCCCTTCCCCTGATGCAGGCCGGAAAGTTGTTCCACAATTTCTGATTCGGGAACTTCAAAGGGCGTTCCAAAAGGCGTTGGCATGGCCCCCCCTGCCCCGATAAATCGGATATGATTCATTTTAATTGCTTTTCCATGGAGGTTTACTTCCAGCTCATCAAGGACCCGTATGCTTTTTTCCCCATCCATATTTCCGGGGATTGCCAGAAGCTTTCGTGTGGACAGCTTCAATTCTTCCACAATGCGGCGCAACTCATTCAGGTCACCGTGGCGGGTGAGATCCCCGCATACAATGGTCAGATCTGATTCGCCAAGGAGAGATGCGGCTGAAGTGAGCTTGTCCAGTGCGCCGTGGATATCCGATAATACGGTCAATTTCATCATTCCCCCTGGCCATAATTAAATGGAACAATCATGCGTTCCACACTATTTTGTCAGAAAATATTCAGTGTGAAAAGCCTTTTGAATGGGAAAGCGCCAGCAGTACTACTTCCACGATGCCATATTCACGGCTTTTCGACGATCCATGGCATTTAAAATTTTCTTTCGCATCCTGATATGTTGCGGGGTAATTTCGAGAAGTTCATCATCTGCGATGAACTCCATGGCCTGCTCCAGGGAGAATTCTCTGGGCGGTGTCAGACGGATTGCCTCATCAGAACCGGAAGCCCTTGTATTGGTCAACTTTTTCCCTTTGGCGACGTTCACCACCAGGTCACTGTCCCGGGAGTGTTCACCGACAATCATGCCCTCATACGCATCTACACCGGGGCCAATGAAAAGTTCGCCCCGGGGCTGAAGATTAAAAAGTGCATATCCGACGGATTTACATTTGGATTGAGACACAAGAACACCCCGTGCCCGCCCGGGAATTTCACCTTTTTCGTATTCGTATTCATAGAAGGTATGATTGAGAATGCCGGTTCCCCGGGTGACAGTCATAAATTCGTTACGAAAACCGATGAGGCCTCTGGCAGGAACCTTGAATTCCAGGCGCGTATAGCCATCGTTTCCGTTGCTCATGTCAACCATCTGTCCCTTTCGGATTCCAAGCTTTTCAATTACAACACCGGCAAATTCATCAGCCACATCAATGACGGCTAATTCAATGGGCTCAGTTCGTTTTCCTTTCAGTTCCCGATAAATAACCTTTGGTTTGGAAACCTGAAACTCGTAACCTTCCCGGCGCATGTTTTCGATGAGAACGGCCAGTTGGAGTTCCCCCCTTGCCTTAATTGTAAACGCTTCGGCGCGCTCTGTCCGTTCCACCCGGATGCTGACGTTTGTCTGAAGCTCCTTCTGCAGTCTATCCCATATGTTCCTGGAGGTGACATACTTACCTTCCTTCCCCGCAAAAGGAGAATCGTTGACCATAAACGTCATGGACAGGGTGGGTTCGTCTATTTCAATGAGGGGCAGGGGAATGGGAGTTTCCCTGTCTGCAATCGTTTCTCCGACATCTACCGTTTCCAGCCCCGCGATCGAAACAATGTCTCCGGCACTGCCTTCTTTTACCGGCGTCTTTTTCAGCCCTTCGTAGGTGAAAATTCGGCTGATCCGGTAGAGAATCCGGTCTCCGCTGCGTTTCAGCAGGAGAACCTCATCTCCCTGGTGAACCTCCCCGTTGACAATTTTCCCGGTTCCGATTTTTCCCAGGTAATTGTCATATTCAATTGCGGATACCAACATTTGCAGCGGGTGTTCCTTGTCCCCTTCGGAATCCGGCACATGTTCCAGCATGGTGTCCAGAAGCGGGGTAAGGTCGGTACTTTCTTCGTCCATCCGGTGCATGGCTACGCCACGCTTTGCCGAAGCGTAAACAACGGGAAAATCCAGTTGTTCATCACTTGCGTTAAGTTCGATGAACAAGTCCAGTACCATATCCAGGACCGTTTCCGGGCGGCTGCCCTTGCGGTCAATCTTGTTGATGACCACGATGGGCTTTAAGCCCAGGGATAATGCATTTTTCAACACATATTTGGTTTGGGGCATGGGGCCTTCCACTGCATCCACCAACAGCAGCACCGCATCCACCATCTTCAGGATCCGTTGCACTTCTCCCCCGAAATCCGAGTGGCCCGGCGTATCTACGATGTTAATTTTGACATCTTTATAATGAAAAGCGGCATTCTTTGAGAAAATGGTGATTCCCCGTTCCCGTTCCAGGTCATTTGAATCCATGACCCGTTCTGCCACTTCCTGATTTTTTCGGAAAACCCCGGCCTGTTTCAGCAGGGCATCTACCAATGTGGTTTTTCCGTGATCCACGTGGGCAACAATGGCGATATTTTTTATCTTACGCATCTGATGATTCTCCATAGGGATATTTTCACAGTTCCAAGCTGTGGCGCGAAGCTGCCGTTCAATACGAACCATTCATGTCATTCTGTAAAAAATGAACCCGGATGAAGCTTTCAGGCAGAACCGTTCCGCGGTCCAGAGTGTAAAGCAGCCCTGCTTTTAAGTCAAGGAAAAGTCCATATTCAGGGGATGCCAGTGGATATTCGGGTTGCTGAATAAAACGGGTTCCGCTAAAATCAACAGCACCGGCAGCAGCCGAATAGCGATACCATGGAGGCAAAAGAGTGTTCTTTCCCTATCGGGACGACAACCCCACCT
>QMQE01000054.1 GCA_003650445.1 Acidobacteriota bacterium
AGAAGGCAAGATTGAGGCCAGACAAGGTTGAGCTAAGACTGGGAATGGCCAACTCTTTGATTTTTCTTACCTCTACTCCCGCGGCGCGTTGCGCCGAATGTTGAGTGATGAATTTTGAATGTTAAATAACAAGAGACAATTGTTCTTGATGCAGCTCGTTACTCATCACCTATCACTGCCCGCAGGGTACACCCTTAATATGGATATTTCCTCTTATTTCCCCATTTTTTCAGAAAAGGCTTGACTCTGTAGTATGGTACGGGGTTTATCTTGGTAAGAGGAAGAACCACGGGAGGTGACGCATGAAAGCCCTGACAATCGGAAAGGTGGCAAAAGAGACTGGGGTCGGAGTTGAGACTATTCGCTTTTATGAGCGGGAAAAGCTGATTGAATCACCGCCCCGGATAGAATCCGGCTATCGCCAGTTTCCCCCTGAAACCGTGAAACGGATCCGGTTCATCCGCCGGGCCAAGGTACTGGGATTTACATTGAAAGAAATCCGGGGGCTGCTGGCCCTTGAAACGAAGCCGGGGCAGTCCTGTTCCAAGGTGCAGTCACAGGCTCAGAAAAAAATAGCCGATATTGATCAGAAAATTGCCTCCCTGCAGCGGATGAAAGCCGCCCTTTCCAGACTGGTTCGTTCCTGCAAAAACAACGTAGACAGCGGACGGTGCCCCATTCTGGATTCGCTGGAAGGAGAAACATCGTGAATGAGAAGAAGTTAGTAGTAAAAGCAGGCATCGGCGCCGCACTGCTGGGTGTTTTATGCTGTGTGGGGCCGCTGGTTCCCATTCTGCTGGGTATTGGTGGTACCGGTGCTCTGTTCGGGCTCCATCGGTACCAACCGCTTTTCATTGCCATCGGACTGGTCATTTTGTCCGCAGCGGCATGGATAGCGGTACGAAATCACAACCGCTGCTGCACAGTCCGTAACCGAAAACAGGACATCCGAATCGTGGGGACTGTATTTGCTGTGGGTATCGGATTCTACTTGCTGCTGCAATTTGCCGTTGTACCGGTACTTTCTTCCGTTGCCAGTAACACAATTCAACCACAAAAAGCCAGTGCAGCAGCGCCTGATACGCTGTCCACACTAAAATTGGATATTGCAGGTATGAATTGTGCCGGCTGTGCAGTGGGGATTGAACAGGCACTTTTAACAGTGCCGGGAGTCCGGGAAGCCCATGTGGATTAGAAGAAGGGAACGGGTGAGGTTCGGTTCGAAACGAAAAAATCCGGCCCGGTCGCCATTTTGAAGGCGCCCGTACAGGAACAATACACCCTGAAAACTGCATCCGTACAGGATACGAAAGGAAAGCGATAATGGATTGCTGCAACACCGGGATTCAAAAGAAACATCTCATTATTATCGGCGGCGGCTCTGCAGCCTTTTCCGCTACAATCAAAGCCAATGAGCTGGGTGCGGCGGTCACCATGATCAACGCCGGCCTGCCCATCGGCGGCACCTGCGTCAACGTGGGCTGTATCCCGTCCAAGGCCCTGATCCGGGCGGCAGAACAGGTTCATCACAGCAACAACCATGAGTTCCGGGGGATCCAAACCTCGGGGCATGTGGCCGATTTCAAGGCTCTCATGGATCAGAAACAGGAACTGGTTCAGGAACTTCGGCAGGCCAAATACGTGGATGTGGTATCCGATATGGAGGACTTTACACTTATGGAAGGCCATGCCAGTTTCAAAGATGCCTCCACCGTTTCCGTAAACGGGCAGAACATCCACGGGGATGCTGTTCTTATTGCCACCGGCGCCACTACTTTTGTACCAATTATCCCCGGTTTAAGGGAATCCGGTTTCTTGACCAATGAAACCCTGTTTGAGCTGGACACGCTGCCGGACTCTCTAATCGTACTGGGCGGACGCTATGTGGCACTGGAAGTCGCACAGATGTTTGCCCGCTTCGGAACGCGGGTCACCGTGCTTCAGCGGTCCAGCCGAATCCTGCCCACCGAAACCCTGGATATCACCGATACGCTGACAGCATTTCTTGAAAATGAAGGAATTGAAATCGTTACCGGTGTCTCCCTAATTTCTGTTTTACGGGACGGATATCGCGTCTCGATTCAAGCGGAAGAAAATGGGAAACAGCGTGAATTCACAGCCGGCCAACTGTTGCTGGCAACCGGGAGAAAACCCAATACAGATGGACTGGGACTCAGCTCAATCGGTGTGGAAACCGATGCCATTGGTGCGGTCCAGGTGGATGAATCCCTGTCCACCGGCGTTCCCGGTGTGTTCGCGGCGGGGGATGTGATTGGAAAACGGATGTTTGTGTACACGGCTGCAGCGGAAGGCGCACTGGCTGCAAAGAACGCCCTGACCGGTTCCGAAACACCATTGGATGCCAGCCTGTTGCCGTGGGTCATTTTCACGGACCCGCAATTGGCGGGTGTCGGCATGGACGAGGAGGAAGCTGTTGCAGCGGGATTGACACCGGATGTTTCCATCCTGCCCATGAGCCATGTTCCCCGGGCCCTTGCCGCCCGGGACACCCGGGGCTTTGTCAAGCTGATTCGGGACCGGGACAGCGGCCGCATCATCGGCGGCCGGGTGCTGGCACCGGAGGGGGCGGAACTGATCATGGAAATTTCCCTGGCAATCCGGCACCGGATGACCTCAACAGAACTGGCAAAGATGCTGCACCCCTACCTGACCCTGGCCGAAGCAGTAAAACTCGCCGCTATCACCTTCGACAAAAATGTCAATCAATTAAGCTGCTGCGCAACATGAGCGGCGCTTCGCGCCGGGTGTTAGATGATAGGTGTTGGGTGCCAGATGACATCAGGGAGGGGGCAAAGAGTAATGAAAGTGCAAGCAAAGAAAATCAAAGAATGAACCATTCATTCTCTGCCTTCCCCGCTCATTACCCCGAACATCCGGTTAAATATCAGGCAGGGTCAAAAATGGTGGGCAAGAAAAACACCAGTGGTGATTGCTTTATGTCATCCTTTCAGGTTTTTGAGCAATACAGAATCAAGTCTTTCCAATACACCTGCCACTCGCTGAAACCAGCCTGTTGGCATTGTGTCACAGGTGTGGACTGCAAGGATCCATTCACTGGGCACTTTTTTACAGAATTGCAATAACGACAAAGCACTTTCCTCATCCCTTTTCCGTTTTTCGGGTACCTTTCGGTAGGTTGATACAATAAGTTTGTGGATAGCGAATACGGAAGGTCGCGGCACCCGCAATTCAATGCCACGAAATCTGGTAACCATAATATTCTCCACCAGAAGAGACATGTACCGCAATGGTTGTGCTTTAACTCCAAGTTTCCTTACAAATTCAACTTTCTCTACGGCTTCTCCTCTCGCAGGCACCATGAATTCCAACTCCAGCTCAGGATGCACATATTTTTCCACTCCATCCGGATAAGCAATAGCCAGATCAAATCCAAGGTTCGACAGAACAGCGGGTAAGTCCGCAGTATTACTTCTTTTCACAGGAGTTGGAATAAGAAAATCAATATCAAGTGTCCTGAGAACGGGTATCAGATGTGAATTACCGAAATGTTCACGGTAAACTATGAAACACCATCCACCAATCAAGACCAGATCGTTGAGGATTTCATGTTGACTCAGTGAAGTCAGTGTCTGTTCAAACAGATTTTTTTGCTGCATGGAGCATCCTGTTAATCTGCTTAAGGTTTCGTGCCGCCTCACCACGCTTCATCTCCAGTTCTCGTCGCCGCTTAATTTTCTGTGCAATCATTTCCGGCTTTTCAGATCCCTTTTTACCAAGATAGTCAAATTTCACAGAATTGACCACTCGGTACGCAAGATAGCCGTACTCGCCGCTTTCACGTTTTTTCCAGGAAATACTTCCTTTGGGTAATCTGGAAATCTGCTCATCATATCCATGAATGAGGGCCTCCAGTCTTCTTTTTTCTTCCATTAAGACATCTATCATCATTGACATCGGCCACCTCTTGCCTAACGCTAACACATTTATTATAGTTCGTTAGGCAAATTATTTCAACCCATTTTTACCTAACATATTACCTGTTTCCGATATTTGTTAGGCATATATGATAACAGATAAGCGCGGCGGCGCGTTGCGCAGAGTGTCAGATAGATGGACAGTGTAAAATACAAGTTGAGGAAAAGAAAGACTCAGACAACGACTAACTCCCTGCCTTTTTTTACAAATCACTTCTTGTCCCCCCCGTTTCGCAAAAGGGGGCGAAATGCCCCCTTTTTATTTCATACGCTTGTTTTTTGTTCCTATTCGGCTATCGTCGGTGCTTCCTCAGGCTTTTTTCGGCGGAATTTGGCCTGGATGCTTTCTTTGATCATGTAGAAGGTCGGGATGTAAACCAGCGTCAGGAAAGAACCAACGGTCAGGCCGCCGATGGCAACAATGGCCAGCGGAGACAGCTTTTCCAACCCGACAGACCATTCCAGTGCAATGGGAATCATACCCACAATGGTGGTTACGGCTGTCATGAGAATGGGCCTTGTCCGCACCTGAATCGCCATCTTCACGGCTTCTCCGATGGGATGCCCCTGTTCCCGGTAAGTGCGGATAAAATCGATGAGAAGAATAGAGTTCTTCACCACTACCCCAGCCAACAGTATAAAGCCCATGAAGGCGGGCATACAACCGTGTTTCCCGGCAATCATCAATCCCCAGACCGCTCCAATGAATGCGAACGGAACAGCCAGCATGATTACGATGGGATCACTGAATGATTTAAATGTTACAACAAATGTAAGATAAAGAAAGAGAATCGACAAAATCAGGGCCTTTCCCAGTCGTCCGAAGGATTCGTTCATCTGGGTCATTTCCCCTTCTTCCGATACCTGTAATGTGGTCGATACCGCCGCTTTCTTTACGGCGATGTTCCGCTGATCGTTGAGAAAAGTCACCGGTGCGGTGGCGCGATAGCCATGGACGTTTGTGGTGTAGTTTAACTTATCCCGGGTAATTACGGTAGGTACATAGACTTTTTTAACCCTGGCCAGTTCGTTCAGTGGGATATAGAGGCCCTTCGGGGTCAGGATGTTCGTGGTCATCACCTTGTTAATCCGATCCCGCTGGTTCCCGATGTAGCGGAAACGAATGCGGACACCATCCTGGTTGAAAATTCTGAATACACTGACCGGAATCCCCTTCACCGCTGTTGCCAGCTGGTAACTGACATCCATGGGGGTTAATCCGAAACGGGCGCATTTCTGCCGGTCAAAGAACAGGTGATATTCTTCCCTGTCCTTTTTCCAGCTCCGGCTTACGGATTTGAATCCGGGCCGCTTGATCAGTTCATCGGCAATTCGCTGCCCAGCCCTGTCCAGCTCACCGTAGTCATTCCCGGCCACTTCCACGTCCACTGTGGATGCGATACTACTGAGTGGTGTGGCGCCGAAGTCATACACATCGGCATATTTTACACCCGGCATATTGCGAATATCCTTCCGAAGGCGGTCTTCCAGCTCCCAGATGCTCTTGTGGCGTTGAAACCGATCCACCAGATTCACTGTAATATCAATCTGCTGGGGTGTCCGGCCCTTTCCATAGGTAATGAGCCCAGGCTCAGAACCAATGTAGCTCAACTGGGAAATCAGTCCCTTTTCTTTGTAAATCCGTTTTTCAATCCGGTTCAGCAGGGCTTCGGTTTTTTCAATGGAATAATCGGATTCTGTCTCAATCCGCATTTTCATAATACCGGTATCCATCGGCGGCATAAGGTCCCGTCCCACCAGTTTCATCTGGCGCATGGAAATCGGTAAGAGTATCACAATGAGGATGATAAAGATCCACTTGTATTGATTCACAAACGAGAACGTTGCAATGAAGAAATCCCGCAGGCGATCCACAAACTGCACCTGAAATACCTTGGCAATCCGGTTGAGAATCTTGATGATCAGGTATTCGTCCTTATTGGTGTTTTTGATAATCCACGGCGCAATCAACGGGATAATGGTAATGGAAACCGCGTAGGAAGCTACCAGGGCAATGCTCAATGTCACTGTCAGCGGCCGGAGAACTTTCTGCACAAAACCACCGAGCACCATGATGGGAATCAGCACAACAACGGTGGAAAAGGTCCCGGAGAACACCGCAAGCATAATTTCCTTGGTGGCAACCCGGGAAACCTCTTTCAGGTCTCCGCCGTCCTCCGAATAGTGGCGTTCGATGTTTTCCACCACCACAATAGCATCATCCACAAGCATTCCCACCGCCAGAATTACAGCGGTCAGGGTCACCATGTTGAACTGAATTTTGGCCAGCCACATGACAGCAAAGGTTAAAAAGTAGGTAAATGGAATGGATATGCCGGTAATTGCAGCGGAGCGAAGGTCGGCAATCATCAGAAAAATAACCAGTACCGTGAAGATGATAGCTTCTTTCAATGATTCTTTCAGATTATCCACCGACAGCTTGATGATTCTCTCCTGAGTATCCGCAATACTGATCTTCACCTGCGGAAAACGTTTTGCCAGTTCGGGAAGGTGCCGTTTGACCGCTTCAATGGTATCCACGGTGTTTCCGTCTTCATGCCGGACAATGTTGACGGCAATGGCAGGTTTCCCATCGAAATGGAAAGCTGAGAACTGGTCCGCGATGGTGTTTTTCACCGTCCCCACGTCCCTCAGATGAATGACCCGTCCCTTGTAGCTGATCGGCAGGTTTTCTAACTGCTGCATATGCTCCAGTTCGCCTTTGGTCTTTAAAATGACCTGGGAACGGGAATTCAGCAGGAATCCCTCGGGAATATCCAGGTTATTGGCTTGAATGGCATGAATAATGGCGGAAAACGGAATGTGTTTGTTCGCCAATTTGATGGGGTCAATCTGAACAGACAATTCCCGGATATGCCCCCCGAATACCTCGGCATCCGATACCTCCGGAATTGCCAGCAGTGCATCCTTGATGTCATTGTCCGTCATCTGACGGGTCATGGCCAGGTCATACTGGCCGCTTTTTGCAGGCTGCACCGCCAGTGTCATCACCGGCTTGCTGAAATCACCCACTTTGAACACCTGCGGCGGCAAAATGTCCCGGGGCAATCTGGATTGAACCTTCTGCAAGGCCGTCAACACATCTGTTACCGCTGCCTGAAGGTTTTTCCCATACTGGAATTCAACCGTCACGAACGTAATCTCATCCTTACTTGCAGACGATACTTTTCTGATATCAGACAGCGCATTGCACTGCCGTTCAATAGGCCTTGCCACATACTCCGCGACATCCTTTGATGAAGCCCCGGGCTCCATCACCAGTACGGTGACAGTGGGCCGCTCCACATCGGGAAACAGGTCTGTCTTGATGGCATAGCTGGCATAAACGCCTATCACCAGTGCCAGCAGCGACAGCACAATGACCAGATGTGGATTCTTGAAAATAAAATCCACAAATCCGTTTTTCTGTAGCTTCATTTGATGCCCTCCACCGGTTTCACTGATGTGCCATCAGTGAGACGCATCAGGAGGGAATCGCTGCCTACGACCACAGTATCCCCTTCACTGAGCTGGCCGGAAATCGCAAATCCATCTTCAGATTCACCCATGACTGTTACCGGAACCACCTTTGCTTTTCCGTCTACAATCTTGAACACCGAGGCCTTATCCACACTTTTCAACACAGATCCTATGGGAAGCAGAATGACAGATTCAATCCGCTGAATCGGCAGGTTTACGGAAACAGTTGCACCCAGCGGCAGGCCGAATGGGGGCTCGGGTAAGTCCACTTCCACCGTTCCAATCCCGGCATCACGGGCAGAGGGATACACACGGGAAATTTCAGCGTCAATCTTCTTTCCGTCGTATAAAATCTGTGCCGGTTCTCCCACCTTCATCGCGGTGAGGTCATCGGTAGAAACTGTTGTCCTGATTTTACAGGGAGTCGCGTCCTCTATCTCCATCAGGGGCTGTGAAACCATCACAACATCGCCTTCATTCACCGGCACGGTGGAGACAACGGCATCGAACGGCGCTTTCACAGAGAAAAAAGAAAGTTTGCTCTTAATGTCCGCCATCTGGCTTTTCACATTCTGTAGCTGTACTTTTGCCTCTTTCCAGTGGTTTTCAGACAATTCCATTGCCTGGCGGGAGATTACCTTCTTTTCAAACAGCATCTTGTCTCTATTGTAAATTGTCTGCATGTTCTGCTCATTCTTCTTCAAGTCCTGAACAGACTTTTTCGCATTATTCAAAGCGGTTTCCAATGCCGCCCGGCTGCCCACTGCATCTCCCGGCAGACCATCCATCTCAATTACTGTTTCTCCCTTTCGAACCGCATCCCCTTCCCTTTTCAGGATTCGACTCACCTGGCCGACGATACGGGATTTCACCGTTCCCTGACGATTGGATTCCAGGTGCCCGATGTAGGGTTGCCAGTGAATATACTCCCCTACCCGTGCCATTGCCGTCTCCACCGGAACCGCCTGGAGCGGCGCAATCCGGATGGACTCCAGTTGGTGTTTCCGTAGTTTTACCAGGGAAACCCCGCCAATTACAAACAACAGAGCAACAACAATCAGAATAATCCAACGCTTCATTTTATATCTCCTTCAATGGTTTTCCTGAGGTTTTCAACAGCAACAAAATAATCGGTCCTTGCCTGAATCAAGCCGGTTTCCGCCAGCTTTTCACGGGATTTTGCCCGGAGCAAATCATCAATATCACCCCGTCCGTTGTCATATTTCAATTGTTCGAGCTTTGCGACTTCATTGGCAAATGACAGGGATGCCTTTGCCGTATTCACATCCTGAGATGCCCGGTTGACCCCTGCAACGGCATCTATCACCTCACTTTGAATTTGCAACTTGGCCGCATCCACCTGATGGCTCGCAGCCTTCATGCCATGCATAGCCTTTCTTACCTCACGGCGGCGGCGTCCCATGTCAAAAACCGGAATCGACACATTGACGGTGGCTGACCAGAAACGGTCATTGTAGTCAATATTTCCACCCTGCACTGCGTTCAACCTTGCATCCAGAGACACCTTCGGCAACCTGGCTGATCTGGCAATCTTCAATTTTTGCTGCGTAATGTTTTTCAGCTCCTTTACCTGCTTCAAATCACTGCGACGCTGTACCGCAATTTCAGTCAATTCACTGATACCAGGTATTTTATCAGGAACCTTGTCCAGATTCACATCCGACAACCGGATCCCGGCTACCTTGTCCGGATTCTCCCCAATCAAAGATGCGAAAGAAGCGGCCAATGCCTTCTTCCGCTGATTCAGCCCCGCGATCTGCAACCGCGCCGTTTCCACCTCATACCGGACCTTCAGTTCATCCAGTTGCGCGTATTTTCCATTTTTTACACCGATTTCAATATGATTCTCCAATGAGCTCAGTGCGTCCAGATATGCCTGCCATGCAGTAAGTTCCCGTTCAACAGCAAGGAGGTTGGTGTAGGTTGAAGTGACATTATACCGAATTCCCCACTTCAGGCTGTTCAGCCTATAGGATTGAGCCGTCCGGTTGCTCTTTGCGATACGCTCCGATGCCTTTAACTGGCCGCTTGAAAAAAGCGGTACCCGGTAATCCAGGTTCCAGTAGGTCAGTTCATCGTCAAAGGGCATGGCAGCAAAACCGGCTGAAATCAGCTCCTTTGTCATGGGCCGAATCAGGTTTGCATCACTGCTCTTGGATACGCCCCCGTTGAGCAACACCTCACCGAACTTTATCCGATTTACCGCAAGCTCGTTTTCCTTCTGAGATTGTACCGACTCATCCAGTGCCTGAATGGAAGGATTGTTTTCATAGGCTTTTTGAATCGCCTCATTCAACGTCAAACTCTGCGCCCCTGCCACAAGGGACAGAAAAGCTACAGCTCCAAGAAACAACGTTCTCATACTAAAACTCCCTGAAGAAAAATATTCAAAATCTCATCACACTTCTCATTTATCCTTAATTCTCCGCCACTCAAGAGGTAACGGATGGTCAGGGACTGCACCATCCCCACCAGAATCACAGCGCCGGCTTCTTCGTCAATATCCCCGCGCACCTGCCCTCTTTCCCTTGCCTCTTTCAAATACTCCGCCACGTGCCAGATCATTCCGCTGTAAAAGGCGAGCAGGGCCTTCCGCACAACATCATCATGGCTGTAGGTGGATTCGGAAAGGAACAGAATCGTCACGCCTCTGACTTTCTCCAGGTACTCCAGAAGGGGACATAGAAGTTCCCGGAAATATTCCTTCGGTGCAAGGCTTCGGTCTGCTTTGGAAACAACCGCCTCGTAGCCCTCCCGAATCCGGCCGATCAACGCCACCACCAGATCCTGCTTGTCCTTAAAATGTCGGTACATCGCCGGTTCAGTAAATTTCATCCGGTCCGCGACCTTTTTCATCGTCAGGCCCTTGATACCCTCCGCAATCATGAGGTCCATTGCCTGATTCAATATTTCTTCCTGTCTTTTACTCATTCCCACCTCCGGTGAGTTAGTTATCATTTACTAACTTACCCCCCATCACGTAAACTGTCAAGGGTTATATGAAAAAACTTTCAAAAAATATCACGATATGCGTTCCCTCCAGGCGACAGAAAAAAAGCAGGGAATCTACGAGAGTACCTGACCCGTAGCTTGGTTTCCCTGCCTTCTTTTTTATTTATCTGAGATTTAACATCTATAACCTGACACTCACCGGTTCAGGAGCTCGAACCTCAACTGGTGTAGTGTGTGCAGTCGCTGCAAACCGGCTTTCCATCTTCCATATGCGCATAGTTTTCTGCTATTGTGCTACCGCAGACAGAACAGGTCACCAGACCAAAGCACGGTTTCGGCTTGGGAAGTTTCACGGTAAAGGGGCCTTCAATTTCCAGCAGTTCCTCCTGGTTCAGCAAAAAGGGGCGTTTGAATCCCGGTATGGCCACATCTGCAGGGACGTCCGCCGGATTTACGCCCTTTGCACGATATTCCGTAATGAAGGGCGCTGCGAATACCTTGTCCAGAACTTCATTCTTAATGCGAACCTTCACAGCCTTTCCGGTTTTTTTCTGCACCAGCATGAATTGCCATTTTCCTTTCGCTTCCCTTTTCATGATGCCTTTCCCAAAGGTGCAGCCGGTGGAGAATTGAACGCCGTCCACAAAACATCCAACGGCATGGCCATTGCCCGCGTACACAATGGCAACGGTATCCATGTTCAGTTCCCGCTCAATTCCCAGCGCCTTCATTGCAGCAAGTCCCGCCACATAGCCCATGGGCATCCCGCCGCAGGCGTGTCCATGAATATTCAGTGCCGAGTACAGAAATTCCTTTTGCTTGTCATCTATTCCCTCAATGCTGTTTACCAGTGCACGATTTTTGTCAAACATATAAAGCCTCCTTATTTTTCCGGCTTACGCCAGAATAATATCCTTTACAATTAATATTGCCGCAATTGCCAGCAGGACAACTGCAAAAATCTTCTTAAGCGCACGGGATTTCAACTTTGTCGCCATTACGTGGGAACCCAGCTGACTGCCGAGAAATACCGCAGCCACACAGCCGCCCCACAACGGCCAGTTCGGCTTCGCTGCCGTCGCGAGATGGGAGAAAAAACTGGAAACACCGGAAAATGTCACCGCAAGGGCCGATGTTGCCGCCGCCGTCTTTGCGCTGATCCCCGCCATGTAAAGGAGCGGTACCACAAAAGAACCGCCGCCCCGGCCAATAAGCCCCGCAAGGAAACCCAGGCCACCGCCGCCGACAAGCCCCAGCGTCGTCCGTCGCCCAGTGTTCAATGGCTGCTTCGGCTGCCAGCCAATCCACATCAACACCCCTGCCACTGTGGTGAACAGCGCAAAAATCAGAATCAAAACCTTCGTCGAAATCAAATGGTTCGCCAAGGCACCAAAAGGCGCAGCTATCAGCATGGTAATCCCAAACAAAAGCCCGATTCGCCAGTCAATAAGTTTCTTCCTGGCATAGGTCACAGTGGCCGAACCGCTGTTGATCACATTCAGCAGCATCCCCAACGGAATCGCCGCCGTCTTGAAATCCAGCCCGAACCAGAACAAAATCGGGATATACACCTGCGACCCACCCATTCCCAACATGGAAAACACAAACGCAATAAAAAAGAAAATAACCGGAATCTCAATAAGCATGGTATTACTCCATCCGCAGCAAGGCCGAACACTTTTCCGGAGTGGCTTTCAAAACAAGCTGCCGATCCATCTCCAGCTGTTTTGTATCATTAAAGCGGCTCATAATCAGTTTCAGCAATTCCGGCACAAAA
Source organism: Acidobacteriota bacterium (assembly GCA_003650445.1). GTDB lineage: Bacteria > Acidobacteriota > Holophagae > Thermotomaculales > Thermotomaculaceae > UM-FILTER-49-7. The sequence continues at coordinate 12,187 of QMQE01000054.1, forward strand.
GCATCCTCCGCAAGTCGGTACATCACCCATCTGCCATCCTTTTGACTCTCAACCAGCCCGGCATAGGAAAGCTGTTTCAAATGTGAAGACACAGTGGAAAATGAAATATCCAGAACCGAACAGATCTCACACACACACAAAGGCCGTTCCCGGAGCATCATCACAATCCTGAAACGGTTTTCTTCTCCCAATGCTTTCATAATGTTGATTACCTGCTTCATTGGCACCTCCCATTCCGACATTTCTACGAATATCAAACTGTTATTTCTCTGTCAACAATTTTGTACTTTTGCAATTGAATGTGGGGGATTTCTTCCAGACAGACACCTGGAAATTTGACAACACCTGAAAATTTGCTCCCAAAAGGGTAACAAATTGAGTATAATTAGGTTAAGGAGCCTAATCATGTGTAAACAAAAGCGTCAACGCGCAGCGGAAATGGCCAGGGTAATGAAGGCAATGGGACATCCGGAGCGGGTCTTCATCATGGAACAGCTGACAAGACGGGAACATACGGTGTCCGAGCTGGCTGAACTGCTGGAGCGGTCCACGCCGACGGTTTCCAAGCACCTGAGCGTCCTGAAAAATGCCGGCCTTGTCCAGTCCCGCAAAGAAGGGACCACCGCATGGTATCGAACCGAATGCAAGTGTATGCTCACTTTCCACAGTTGTGCTTCAGATGTTGCCCGTGAAGAGGTCAACCGCATGAAACAAATCCTCGACTAAGCCATGTAATTCTTTATTTTTACATGTTGTTAAAATTTTTCTATTTTTTTTCTTGACAGTTTATCACTATTTGGCTATATTGCCAAATAGGAGGCGCATGAATGGATGATCAAAGCCGTGCAAGGTGCGAACAACTTGCCACAATCATGAAAGCGCTGGGACACCCGACAAGGGCGTTTATTGTGATGGAACTGGCAGAGGGTTCCCGCTGTGTGTGCGAATTAACAGATATGATCGGAGCGGATACATCCACGGTATCCAAGCATCTTACGGTGCTGAAGAATGCCGGCTTGGTTCAATCTGAGAAAGAGGGCCTGATGGTTCATTACAGTCTCACCACCCCCTGCCTTCTCAAATTTTACTCCTGTGTGGAGGATCTGGTCCGCAAAGATATGGAAGAAAAACAAAAATTACTGCAGAACTGAACCGTTCAAAATAACTGTTATTTTTAGTCAGGAGAACAACTTATGAACTGGAAATCTCAAAAAGCTATTTTTGTACTCATGCTC
>QMQE01000055.1 GCA_003650445.1 Acidobacteriota bacterium
TGAAGGCGGCCAGGGCTTTTAACTCAGCATCTGAGAGTTTAGCAAGCGTACGTTTCATAATGGCTTTTTTCTTGCCGCCGTAAGTGCCGTCCTGGTAGCCCTTCATCTTGTTGTAGAGTGCATCCGCTTTCTGACCCCTCAGTGGTGCACTGACACGAAGTGCCTTTTTATTCCCATCTTTCCCATGGCAGGCTGAGCATTTCTTGTAAAGGGCTTTGCCGTCTGCTGAGAATACGAAAACAGACAGGGTAAGGAAACCTGCAATAATAAGAAAACTGAATGCTTTTTTCATCTTTCCTCCACTGATACAATAGCAGTGACATTTCTGCGCATTGTTTTCGAGCAAAGTTTCTTCCCCATTTCCCGCGATCCCTTCCGGTCAGAACACAGAACACATCTGAATCTATTTTGCGTTCACATTGATTCCGAATAGTTTCCATTCCGGATATTCATAATGGTAGGTTAACTTGAACAAAATGGTGTAGGGTTTTGTCGGAAATTGGCCGTTGAGGTGGAGCAGCCCGTCTTTGTCAAGAGCAGGAGCTTCATCGAAGACAGGGGTTACACCGTTTGCGATGGTGAGGTCATATCCTTTTTCTTTGAATGGATTGAAAATGTCATGGAATTTCTGAACCGTAATCTGGTTCTGCCATATTTTGGAGATATTGTTGTAAAAAGAATTGTAATCTTCGGTGTTGATAGCGGTCCCCAGAAGAACGACGGAGCCCTGTGCCAGCTTGTTCAGTTTTTCGAGGGGAGGAATGGTCTTCTCCGCTTTCGGCTCTGCTTCAGGAGTGGTTTTGGAAACGCCGCCGCCGGTTAATAATATATTACTGATTTTCCACGTTTCCCCTTCTTTCACCAGTGAGAGGTCCATGGGAATGCTTGTCCCGTCCTTCAGGGTGACGCTTCCTTTGATTTTACCCGTCTGGTTTTCAAAGGAAACAGAACTCCAGTTGGCAGATTTGTATTGGATCAGACCATTCCCTTTCATGAAGGCTTCAAACTGCTGAAAACTGGTACTCTTTTTAAAAATTCCGGCGGTTGAATCGTACGCTGCCTGAAGATTCCCATTTCCAACCAGCGTAAAAAAATTATTGGCTGGTTCCGCCATTTTGTTTATAAGCCCACAGGACACCGTCAGTCCCAGAATCACAACACCAATTACAGCCGTGCTGAAAAAGCGCCTTGTTTTCATCGTTCCTCCCTCTTTTTATGCAAATTTACCCAAACGGGTTTGGATACAAATATTTCACACATCAAATCAGTGTGATGCCAGGCTCTGTCCATTGCGTTAACCATTTAACGAAAAATCCACCTGATTATATATCATCTGTTGCTTTCTTTCAACTGAAAGTGATACGGGAAGTGATACGGGATAGCCTTACATGAATACACGAAAGTTCCGTTTGCCACCTCTATCAGCAGGGCCGGGAAAAGAGATGCCCAATTCTTTTGAACGTGGATTGAATGTGATTGAGGCTTGTGGTAGGATTTGGACTTCTGAGAATGTGTGTTTGCCTGGATTGAGGTATAAGGATGTATGGTTTTAATCTTCTGAAAACAGACGGAGAAACGGCTGCGAGGCTGGGCGTGCTGCATACGGCCCACGGCGATGTGCCCACTCCGATTTTCATGCCGGTGGGGACTCAGGGGACGGTGAAGGCGCTGACACCGGAGATGGTGAAGGAATGCGGTGCAAGGATTATTCTCGGAAATACTTACCATCTGTTTCTCCGGCCGGGCCACGAGTTGGTTCGGGAAATGGGAGGATTACACCGGTTTATGAACTGGGACCGTCCCATCCTAACCGACAGCGGTGGATATCAGGTTTTCAGCCTGGGCAAGTTGCGGAAGATTAAGGAGGAGGGGGTGCATTTTCAATCTCACATTGACGGCTCCGCCCGATTCCTGAGTCCGGAAAAAGCAGTGGAAATTCAAAATGCTCTGGGTTCGGATATTGTGATGGTTCTGGATGAATGTCCGCCGTACCCTTCCGATTACGATTACATTGGCAAATCACTGGATCTGACACTACGCTGGGCGGAACGGTCACGAAGGGCGTGGACAGACACGGTATCAGATTCCGGCCGCTTCCAGTTCGGAATTGTTCAGGGGGGAATGGTGAAGGAATTGAGGCATCGTGCCACTGCTTCGCTGATGGAGATCGGCTTTGACGGGTATGCCATCGGCGGCTTGTCTGTTGGAGAGCCAAAGCATTTGATGCGGGAGGTCCTTTCTTATTCCGTTGACTGGTTGCCGGAGGACAGGCCCCGCTATCTGATGGGCGTGGGGAAACCGGACGATATCCTGGATGCGGTTTCCCGGGGCGTGGATATGTTTGATTGTGTTCTTCCCACCCGTAACGCACGGAATGGGCAGTTGTTTACCCGGTGCGGCCCCATCAATATCAAGCGGGCGGAATTCAGTGCGGACAAGGGCCCGATTGATAAAGAGTGTGACTGCTATACCTGTCAACATTATTCCCGTGCTTATCTCCGGCATCTGTTCAACTCAAAAGAAATTCTCTCATCGGTTCTTAACACTATCCATAACGTCCGTTTTTTTGTAAAATTACTGGAAGATGTGAGAATAGCCATTGAGAATGGTGATTTCACTACATTTAAGACTGAATTTATGAGAAGATATGAAACCTGAAAAATTGGAGGTGTCTTGGTGTTTGAAACATACGCATACGCAGCGGGGGCTGGCGGCGCAGCCGTACAGTCCAATTGGATGGTACAAATGTTTCCCCTGCTGGTATTGTTTGGGATTTTTTATTTTATTCTTATCCGCCCCCAGCAGAAGAAGCAGAAAGTACTGCAAAACATGCTGAACAGCTTGAAGGTTGGCGATAAAGTGATTACCAATGGCGGAATCCATGGTGAAGTTGCCTATGTGGGCGATAAGGTGTTGCACCTGAAAGTAACGAACAATGTGAAACTGGTATTCTCCAAGGGGGCGATTGCCGGTCTGCAGAATCCGGGCGAAAACGGAAATCAGTGAAGAGGGAGATGTTGCCGAGATGAAACTAAAGATCCTTTTTGTAGTGTTGCTGACGGCGGGGGCGGTTTATTATATTTATCCTCCCAAAGACAAAATTAACCTGGGCCTGGATCTCCAGGGTGGTATCCATATGGTACTCCAGGTGGAGATGAAGGACGCCATGAAGGCGGAGCTGGACAATTCAAAATCAAACCTGGAACGCATCCTCAAGGATGAGAAAATAGACGTGAAACAAGTCAAGGCCAATCATGAGAAGTTGGAGATTGCGGTCTCTGGTGTGCCGCAGGACAAGACGGATAAAGTGGAAAAGGTTTTTGACGATTACATGTCCAGATTCAATGTGAGCGATGACGGGGATGGCGCTTATACTTTATCCTTGAAGACGGCTGCGATGAAAGAGATTCGCAAGCAGGCCATGCGTCAGGCCCTGATTACGATTCATAACCGCGTGGATGCTTATGGTGTCTCGGAGCCGATTATTCAGCGCCAGGGCCTGGAAAGCAACCGGATTGTTGTGGAGTTGCCGGGCCTGGATGATCCGACACGGGTAAAGAAGTCATTGTCTGAGCCGGGTTGGCTGGAATGGCGTCTCCTTGCCGCACCCAATGCTTTCAAATCAAAAGCAGATATTCTGGCTGCGAATAATGGTAAACTCCCTGAAGGGACGGCTGTTTTCCCTTCAGAACCCCGTGGGGATGGCGGTGTGGTATGGTATCTGGTAAAGGATCGGGTGGAGCTCAATGGAAATGATATTAAGACGGCCCGGCGTTCTTCCGACCAGTTCGGAAGCCCCAATGTTGCCTTTACCCTGAATCAGGCGGGTGTATCCAAGTTTTCCAGGGTCACAACGGAACACAGGGGAGAACGGCTGGCGATTATTCTGGATAAAAAGGTCGTTTCAGCACCCAGCATCAACGAGCCGATTAACACTCCCAATGCACAGATTACCGGCCATTTTACCATTGATGAGTCTGAAGACCTTGCAATCAAATTGCGGTCAGGCGCATTGCCTGCCAAGATGACCTTCCTCGAAGAACGGACTGTGGGGCCATCTCTGGGAAGAGACTCCATTCAAAAGGGCATACGTGCAACGATGATGGGTTTGATTATCGTGATGATGTTCATGTTGTTTTACTATAAGGTGGCTGGAATCAACGCAGATCTCGCGCTTGTGCTGAACATGCTCTACCTGCTTGGGGGGATGGCATATTTCCATGCGACCCTTACCCTTCCCGGTATTGCCGGTTTCATCCTGACAATCGGTATGGCGGTGGATGCCAACGTGCTGATTTTTGAACGCATCAAGGAAGAGCTGCGCAACGGGAAGACACCGAAATCAGCCATTGATGCCGGGTTTTCCAAGGCGATGTCGGCTGTATTGGACGGGAATATCACAACCTTGATTGCCGCACTGTTTCTGTTCCAATATGGAACCGGGCCGGTCAAGGGGTTCGCAGTTACCTTGAGTTTGGGTATTGTCGCGTCATTGTTCACGGCTATTTACGTATCCAGATGGTTCTTTGACCTGCGAATGGCGTTGACGCCCAACATCAAAAAGCTGAGCATTTGACGAGGTGATGAAATGAAAAAAGAAATGAATATTTTTGGCGTACGAAAAATTGCAGTTACCATCTCGTTGCTGCTTATGGCCGCTTCTGTTGTTATCATTGCTTTGATGGGTGTAAAACGGGGAGTCCAGTTTGTCGGTGGTAGTGAAATCCAGGTAAAGTTCAGAACGCCGGTGGATATCAGTGACCTTCGGGCCGCGTTCAAGAAAAACGGATTTTCCCATGCCTCTATTATGCAGATAACCGGACAAAATGAGTTTATTATCAAGCTGAAGGGAAAAGCAGGGGATGAGACGGCAAAAGGGAGTAAGGTTTCTCAACGGATCTCTGAAATTTTCAGGGAGGCATCTAAAGAGGAAAAAACATCGCTTTTTGACCTGAACAAAACCAACGCGACGGACCTTGCCTATTTGATGAAAAAGGGAAATCCGCTGAAAATTGATGAGAACGAAATGATCGGTGAGAAGCGGACGGTCTATGATGATATCGCTGAAAAGATTGTTCAGGCCCGCTCGAAAAAGGGAGATTTTTTTAACTCAATAGATGAGGCCCTGGTGTCGGTTACGCAGCCGGAAGTGAAGGATTTTCTGAAAAAGAGCTGTACCCTGGGAAACTACATCAAACTGAAAGAAGATACGTTCAGCCCCAGTATTTCTTCGGAACAAACGGAGAAAGCCATTCTTGCCATTGTAATGGCATTGGGTGCCATCCTGGTGTACATTTCCATCCGGTTTAAATTTAACTTCGCTGTAGGTGCGGTCCTGGCTCTGGTCCATGATGTCACGATTTCCCTTGGGATGTTTGTTCTCTTTAAACAGGAATTCACGTTGCCGGTGGTGGCGGCATTTCTGACCATTGTCGGGTACTCGCTGAACGATACAATCGTTGTCTTTGACCGTATCCGGGAAAATTTGAAGATTGTAAAAACAGTGCCGCTGGATCAGGTGATTAACACCAGTGTTGTTCAGACATTGACCCGGACATTGCTTACATCACTGACCACTCTTTTTGTGGTTGTGGTAATTTTCTTCTTTGGCGGATTGGCCCTGAAGGGCTTTTCTTTCCCGCTTCTCGTGGGCATCATCGTCGGAACCTATTCCTCCATCTTTATAGCCAGCCCCGTTTACTACTTTGTGGAGGAGCATTTTTACAAAGAAAAATAAGTATCGTATCGAGAGGGGGCAGATTTATCTGCCCCTTTTTTGTATTCTGAGTTCAGGGAGGGGCACATGATCCGGATTGAGGATGTTCTGGATGTTTATTCAAAGAACCGTCCTGACGGAGATGTGCTTCAGATTCAGAAGGCCTATGTGTTCGCCAATATGATGCATGAGTATCAGAAACGCAAATCCGGCCTGCCCTTCATCACCCATCCGCTGAACGTTGCCTATACAATTGCCGAAAATAAACTGGATACAGAGAGTGTTGTTGCGGCTTTGCTCCACGATGTAGTGGAAGATACCGATGCGTCAAATGATCAGGTTGAAGAACTGTTCGGGAAAGATGTTGCCGGCATTGTTGATGGCCTCACAAAGCTCAGCGCATTGGAAAATATTGACATTTCAGAGCGAAAAGCGGCAAACTTCAAAAAGCTTCTCATTGCTATTGCCAGGGATCCACGGGTCTTGATTATCAAGCTTGCAGACCGGCTGGATAATATGCGCACGCTGGAATTCATGAAGCCGGAAAAACAAAAACTGATTGCCGGGGAGACGCTGGAAATCTATGCACCTCTTGCCCATGCCATCGGGATGTCCCGTATCAAGAATGAGCTTGAGGATTTGAGTTTCCGTTATCTCTATCCGGAGGAATATGAAAAGGTTTCAAAGCAGGCGGATGAAAAGGAAAAAATCTACGCTGAAGATATGGAGCAGATTCGGCAAGTACTTGAGCATGAAATGAGGGCAAATGGGATCCGCTGTCTTATTCAAAGCCGTATCAAGCATAAGTTTAGTATTTTCAGAAAGATGAAGACGCAGCGCATTACACTGGATGAGGTGTATGACTTCCTCGCTTTTCGTATCATTCTGACAGACAATGATCCCAACGAATGCTACAAGGTAATTGGAATACTTCACGGGCTCTGGACCTACATTCCCCATCGGTGGCGTGATTTTATTTCCCAGCCCAAGGAAAATGGCTACCGTTCAGTGCATACTACGCTCATTTATGAAGACGGCGTATTTTTTGAAGTGCAGGTCCGTACCGAGGAAATGCATCAAATCGCGGAGCAGGGAATTGCAGCTCATTGGCAGTACAAGCAGGGTCGGATAGAGTCATTTGAGGAGTCACGGCTTTATCAGGTATTGAGCCAGACAATCCTGGACCTGAAGGAAAAGACATCCGATGAATTTTTGACTGACCTTGCCCAGGGCTTAAAGGACATCAGTCACGGTATCACTGTCCTGACTCCGAGAGGGAGGACCATTGCGCTCCCAGACCAGGCGACCCCGGTGGACTTTGCTTATTCTATTCACACGGAAGTGGGGAATCATTGTGTGGGTGCGAAGGTTGACGGGCGGCTGGTTCCCCTTCACACCGAGCTCCATGATGGGAATATTGTGGAAATTCTGACAAATCCAAATGCCAAGCCGAGTCTGGACTGGTTGAAACTGGTTCGGACGTCCAGGGCAAAGCATAAGATTCGAGCAACATACAGGGCCCTGGAACGGGAGGAAAAAACGGTTGAAGGCCGAGAAATGCTTGAAAAGGCCATGAGGAAACACAAAATTCCCTTCAATCAGCTGGATGTAGAGAAAATCTCCAAAGCGTACAAGTCATACAAAATCTCCAAAGTTGAGGAGCTCTATTTTCTTGTCGGAAACGGAACGATTTCAGTTAACAAGGTCCTGGGAATTATTGAACCCAGTTTAATAAGAAAGAAACAGGCCATTTCACTAAGCCGGAAGCCTGCGGAGGCGGGGAATTTTGAGAGGCAGGTTCGAATTCAGGGCCTGGACGGTCTGCTGGTGACCCGTGCCCGCTGCTGCAATCCGATTTTTGGAGACCCGATTATTGGCTATTTGACAAAATTGAAGGGCATCAGCGTGCACCGAGCAAATTGTGAAAATCTCAAGCAGGGTAGAATTGACCAGGCCAGGCTCATTGATGTGGAATGGGTGGAAGACCCGAGTCACTCTTTTCTTATTGAAATCATTGTGATTTCGGAAGACATTACCGGAATGCTGGCGCGTCTCACAGATGTCTTTGATTCAATGAACCTGAATCTTCGCAAAGTTCAGGGGGAGAGCTTCCGGGCAAAAAACCAGGCGCAATTTCATTTTACGGTTCAGATTACTTCCCGGGACGAATTAACCAGGGTACTCACCCGGATCAAGGGAATCAGAGGCGTATTGTCTGTGTGGCGAAAGAAATGAAGAAACGTTTGCCTGCTCTGCTACTGACTGGGTTTGTAATTGTTTGTGTGTTTTTTTTCCTTCCACGAAAGCAAATTATCTGCCGGTTGAAAATTGATACGGGGCTTCCTGTTGAACCAGATCTGATTGCAGTTCTGGGGGGTGGGGTTTTGCCAGGCGGCAAATTGGGAAACTCAACCCGGGAACGATTGGATGCCGTAATCGGATACATCCGTGAGAGCAACAGTCAGTGCCCGATCCTTGTGCAGGAATATCCTGCGGGGCGTAGGAAAATGGTGGAATATCTTGTTGCTCATGGTGTGGATGATAAAAAAATCCTGTCTTCCGGTTTCCGCTATAGAGAAGAAAGAGGTGGAACAGAGAACAATATAGAAGAACTTTTTCATGTTTTGAACCAGAAAAAAAGGATACACCGGATTGTTCTGGTAACTTCTCCCTATCACCAGAAGCGGGTACATTTGATGCTTGGAGAGAAGGCCCGCCGCCTGAAAAACAGTGACATTTATTTCTACTTTCTGCAATTGCGGGATGATGGGGAGATTTCCAGATGTAGCCGTTGGCGATTCTGGCATCTGGTACTTCATGAAACTTTCGGAATATTTTTTCAGCGATTGAAAGAATAACTTGTGATATTATGAAGGAAGAATCTTGATTTTCTGACTGTTAGGAGATTTCACATCGTGGTTCTGAACAAGTGAAGGTAAGGAGGTTCAGTTGAATTTTCTGGATCGTCTGGGGAAATGGGTGCTGAATGCCGTGGCGGAGGCAGGTGACTTTGCCATTCTCTGCTGGACAGCACTCAGATCAATATTCAAGCGGCCCTTTGATATTCGTAATCTATTCAAACAACTGGAGCGGATTGGTGTGGATTCTATGCCGGTTGTATTGTTGACAGCGCTTTTTACCGGCATGGTGATTGCCCTGCAGACCTATTCCGGTTTTAAACGCTTCCAGGCACAATCCATGGTGGGGGCACTGGTGGGTGTTTCTCTTACCCGTGAACTTGCACCGGTTCTGGCCGGCCTGATGGTATCCGGGAGAATTGCTTCGGCCATTGCGGCGGAAATCGGTACCATGCGGGTAACCGAGCAGGTGGATGCTCTGGAAGTAATGGGTGTTGATCCGGTTCAATACCTCTTCGTGCCCAGAATTCTGTCCGGAACCATCATGATGCCCCTGCTGGTAGGCATTGCAGATGTAATTGGCATCTACGGCGGGTTTTTCCTTCTCGTGAACGTCTTTGGAGAAAACCCGGACATGTATCTGAACAAAGTCTATCAGTACACCGATGTCCATGATGTCACCAGTGGCTTGATAAAGGCGGCGGTTTTCGGTTTTATCATTGCCATGGTGGGGTGTTTCAAGGGCCTTCGTACCGAAGGCGGTGCCGAGGGCGTGGGCAATGCTACTACCAGTGCCGTGGTAATGGCTTCACTCTTAATACTCGTTTTGGACTTTTTCCTGTCCAAGCTCATGTTTTAGGGGGCAAAATGATAGAGCTTAAAAATATTCATAAGTCATTTGGCTCCAAACATGTTCTGAACGGCATTAACCTGCATATTGTGAAAGGAGAATCCTTTATAATTCTGGGTGGTTCCGGTACAGGAAAATCCGTTATGTTGAAACATATTATCGGCCTGATGAAACCGGATAAAGGCCGGGTTTTTATTGATGGGAAAGATGTAACAGATTACACCCGGGAACAATGGTTTGATATCCGGCGGCGGTTTGGAATGAGCTTTCAGGAAGCGGCACTTTTTGATTTTATGAATGTCTTTGAAAATGTAGCTTTTCCCATCCGACGCCATACCCGAAGCACGGAAATGGAGATTAAGAAACGGGTGGGCTACTGTCTGGACATTGTGGGCCTTTCCGGAAATGAACTGCTGATGCCTGCCGAACTATCCGGCGGTATGCGTCGCCGGGCAGGCTTTGCCCGGAGCATTGCCCTGAATCCTGAAGTGCTGCTCTTTGACGAGCCTACCACCGGGCTGGATCCTGTAATGACGGACCAGATTGACAACGTAATCAACGACCTTCGCCGGGGGCTGGATGTTACCTGTGTGACCATTACCCACGACATGGTCAGTGCTTTTGACATTGCAGACAGGATGGTGATGCTCCACGAAGGGGAAATCGTGTTTACCGGTACCCCGGATGATGTAATGAAATCCCGGCTCCCGATTATCCGGAGCTTCTTGAAGGGAAGAATCTGTGAAGAAAAAACCCAGTGAGGTGAAAATATGAATAGTGAAAGAAAAGTCGGATTGTTTTTTCTTGTGGCATTGATTGTAATTGCCTTTCTTATCATGAAGACCGGGCAATTCAGCCTTTTTGAAAAGGGCGAGGTCTATACCCTCCAGGCCACGCTGGACACTGCCACCGGACTGGATAAAGACAGCGATATCCGGCTTGCCGGTGTCAAAATCGGTAAAGTTCTCAGCGTTGGGCTGAAGGATGGAAAAGCGGTTGTAACCATGGAAATCCACAAAGGTGTTCAGTTGCCCGAAGGATCCCGGGTAAAAGTTGTGGCGAAGGGAATTCTCGGAGACAAGTATCTGGAAATTCTTCCGGGTTCAAAAGAAGGTCGAATCGGAGCCGGGGAAACCCTTGCCAGTGAAAAAGCGGTGTCAATGGACGACATCATGGACATTGTCTATTCCGTCGCGAAGGACATCAAACAGATCACGAGCACGCTCAAGCGGGACAGTAAAGTTAACAAGGATGAAAAACAGATTGCCAGCATCATGGATAGCATTGAAAGGATTACAGAGGACCTGCGCCAGATTACCGCACGGAACAAAGACAACTTTACCACCTCCATTGACAACGTTAAATCCTTTACCGGAGATTTAAAAAAGGACATTCCGGTTCTGGCAAAAAAACTGGATAAACTCAGCACACACCTCGATGAAGTGGTGGCAGAAAACCGGGGTAATCTGAAAACAACCCTTGCCAACGCGAAGGAAGGCACGAGAAAACTCAGCGACGCCCTGGACTACATTGACAGTGTCGCAAAAAAAATTGACTCCGGAGAAGGTACAATCGGTCAGTTGGTCAATAAGAATGAAACCGGGGACAACCTGAATAAAACACTGGTATCTTTTCGAAAAGCCATGGACAGTGCCAGTGATTATCTCGGTGCGTTCAGCAATACCGGTGTTTATCTCGGGTTCAAAAGTGAATACATGTTCGATGTGGCAGACTCCAAGAGTTACTTCAGTGTGGACATCATTCCTTCCGCTACCCGTCTTTACCAGTTGGAAATCATTGATTCTCCTTATGGCAAGATCAGAGAAAACAGCTATCATCATGTGATTACTGATTCTTCTGGCAATGTACTGGATGATTACACCGAAACCATCACATCCAACCGGGACGCGATGAAGTTCACTGCTCTCATCGGCCAGCGGTACAAAGACTTCAATATCAAAGTTGGATTGATCGAATCCAAGGGTGGATTCGGCCTGGATTATGAACCCCACAATTATAAGCGGTTGAAATTTTTTGGCGAGCTTTCTGATTTCAGCCGGGAGAACGACCTTGCTCCCCGCCTGAAAATCGGGGCAAGCTATCGTGTTTATGGAAATTTCTTTCTCGATGCCGGTGGGGATGATATTCTGGAAAGCGAATACAGCCAGTTCTTTGCGGGAGTCGGTATTCGGTTCCGGGATGATTTTTTCAAACACCTGATTTCCAGTATGAGTTTCAAATAGAGTGAACCGGGTGCTGAATGGCTAAAAAGAAGAAAGCAACATTTGAATGCGGAGCCTGTGGCTATCAGACTTCCAAATGGCTGGGAAAATGTCCGGAGTGTGGCGCGTGGAACAGTTTTCTGGAAGTTCCGGAAGAGTCGGCTATTTACCATGGGCAGGATCTTTCTGTGGCGGCTCCCCAACCTATCAGTAAAATTGAGAAATCTGAGCATCCCCGCTATTCCAGCGGAATACCGGAGTTCGACCGGGTTCTCGGTAGCGGATTTGTGCCGGGATCCCTCGTGCTGGTGGGGGGAGAGCCTGGAATCGGCAAGTCCACTATGATGTTGCAGGTATGTGAAAAACTGGCCCATACCGGAAAACGGGTACTTTACTTTTCCGGGGAAGAATCGCCCAGTCAGATCAAGATGCGGGGAGACCGAATCGGGGCAGTTTCAGACAATCTCTTTATTTCGTCTGAAGTGACAGTTGCCGGTATCCTCTCACTGGTGGAACAGCACAAACCCGCTATGGTCATTGTGGACTCAATCCAGACCGTATTTTCAGAAGACATCTCATCCGCTCCCGGAACAGTGTCCCAGATTCGGGAGGCCACCACAAAATTCCTGTTTGCTGCCAAAAGAAGCGGTGTGGCATTTATTGTGATTGGGCACATCACGAAGGAAGGCGCTATTGCCGGCCCAAAGACGCTGGAACACATTGTGGATACTGTCCTGTACTTCGAAGGGGAGCGATTTCATGCCAGGCGGATTGTCCGGGCCGTGAAAAACCGTTTCGGTTCTACAAACGAAATCGGTATCTTTGAAATGACGGCTGACGGAATGGTGGCGGTTCCCAACCCATCTGCGGTTTTTATCTCTGAACGCGCGAGGGAGGCTGCCGGTTCTGCCATAATCTGTGCGCTGGAAGGAACCCGTGCTATTTTACTGGAAGTGCAGGCGCTTGCCGCAGACAGCAATTTCGGGACTCCCCGACGCATGGCAATTGGTGTGGACCAGAACCGCCTTCACCTGCTTCTCGCCATCATGGAAAAGCGGTTGGACTTCGCGATTCAACGGGATGATGTGTATGTAAACATCACCGGTGGTTTTGCTGTCAGTGAGCCGGCAGCCGATCTCGGTGTTTGTATGGCAGTTGCTTCCAGTTTTCTGAATAAACCTCTGGGAGAAAAAGACGTATTTATCGGTGAAATCGGCCTTGCCGGAGAAATTCGCAGTGTCGCGCAACTGGAAAAACGAATTCGGGAAGCCCGAGCCATGGGGTTTGAACGGGCAATTGTGCCGGGCGGACTGAGAAAAAATATCCGGGACCTTGCTACCAAAGAATTCCAGATTGCCGAAGTTGCCACCCTGAAGCAAGCATTCGACCTGATTTTCTGATTCAGGGGGAAGAATAGTGCGAGTGCAAGTGCGCGAGAGGGGACTCACCGCAGAGGCCGCAGAGGGCGCTGAGGGGGAGGAGCGGAGGGGGAGAGGGAGAAGAATTTAACACAAGGGCACAAAGTTCAGAAAAGATAGAACGAAGGTTCAGAA
>QMQE01000056.1 GCA_003650445.1 Acidobacteriota bacterium
AGCCGGAACCAGCGGTGGGGAACGAAGAATTCTTCAAAGAGGTTAATGGCGTAGAGGTCTGTCATACCGGAAACATAGTCCGCTACCACCCGGTCCCGCTTGCTTTTGCGTTCAAAGTAAAACGCCGGGATTCTCTCTTCGGCGTTTTCCATCAGGTATTCGAAGAGGAATTCGATGATTTTTTCGGATTTACTGAATTCCTTTTTGACTTTTTCGTTGAAGTAGACGTCTTCGTACATGAAATCTTTGTATTTCAGAAAAGCTTTCTCAATTTCGGGACTCATCCGGATCACTGCTCCCTCTGCACTCCGGCTGTTCAGGATCAGATCCTGAACCAGCCGATTGATGCGTTCCCGGGGAGAGCGGCCGATAACCTTCGCAACAGTATCCGGTACGTCTTCTTCCCGGATAATCCCCGCCCGGATGGCGTCATCGCAGTCGTGGTTCAGGTAAGCCACGACGTCGGATACCCGGACCACCCGTGCCTCCAGTGTGCGGATTCCAAGGTGTGCACCGGAGGGGTCGCCGGAGCGCCCTTTGGAGTGCTTCCCGATTCCCTCTATCACTTCTTTCGTCAGGTTCAGGCCCTGGCCCTTTCGTTCCAGGAAGTTTACAACCCGGACACTCTGAACAAAATGGCGGAAGCCACCCTCCACAAGCTTATCCAGCACCGCTTCCCCGGCATGGCCGAAGGGAGTATGGCCGAGATCGTGGCCCAGGGCGATGGCCTCAGTCAAGTCTTCGTTGAGGCGCAGCGCCCGGGCAATGGTCCGGGCAATCTGGGATACTTCCAGCGTGTGGGTGAGCCGGGTTCGATAATGATCCCCGACAGGGGCCAGAAAAACCTGGGTCTTGTGTTTCAGCCGCCGGAAAGATTTGCAGTGGAGAATCCGGTCCCTGTCCCGCTGGAAGCAGGTTCTGATTTCGCAGGGGGATTCAGCCTGGTGCCGGCCCCGGCTTTCAGATGCAAAGCATGCGTTGGGTGACAGGATTTCCCGCTCCAGGCGTTCGCTTTCTTTCCGAATATTCACGCGTCCTTCTCCCTGGTCATCATCGACACTATAAGTCCTGCCGCAAGGGACAGAAAGAAGGCGGGGATCAGTTCATAAACGGCTTTGTCCAGCAGCGGAATGTTGTTCCAGATGACGACGGCCAAAGGACCGACAATGAGGTTGGCCAGTGCTCCCCATTTGTTGAATCGCCTGAAATAAATCATGGACAGGATCATCGGGGAGAACGCCGCTCCCAGCGCCCCCCACGCGTAGAGGACAAAGGTGTAGATGACCTTGACGTTGAAAAGTGCGACGAGGATGGCAATACCGGTCATGGTAAGAATTACCAGACGCGTTGCCAGTACCAGGTGGCGGCCCTCAATTTTTCGTTTTGTCAGTTTCAGCCACAGGTCGTTGACCAGTGAAGTTGCGGCGTACATAAGCTGGGAATCTGCCGTTGACATAATGGCGGCGGTAATGGCGGCCAGAACCACCCCGGCCAGAACCGGGGGCAAGTGTTCGGCGGCAAACCTCGGCAGGATATGCTCTGCGTCTTTCAGGGCGGGATAGAGAGCACGGCCCGCGATGCCCAGTGTTACCGACCCGGCCAGCACCAGGATTCCCCATACAGTGGCAATCATGCCGGAACGGCGGCCTTCTTCTTCATTTTTAACTGTGATATAGCGAACCACCACATGGGGCATGCCCTGATAGCCAAGCCCGATACCGAGCTGGCCCACGATGAAACCCGCGCTGCCCCAGACCGACAAGCCTCCCAGGGACCAGAACCCTTCCAGTCCGGCACTTTTCAGCACTTCATGGATATGCAGTGGCCCCCCGGCATCCACAACCGCGAGGATGGGCAAAGACACCATGATGAGTGCCATGAGAATCCCCTGGAGGGCATCGGTCCAGCAAACAGCCGCATAGCCCCCCATCAGCACATAGGCCCCGATGATGATACTGCCAAGGAGAACCCCCTGGCGGTAATCCATCAGTCCCATGCCGTGGAGGGTTTTCCCCGCCCCCACAAACTGGGACACCACGTAAACCCCCATGAAAAATATAATTACCACACTGCCGATGATGCGCAGCATCTTTTTTCGGTCATTCAGCACATCTTCCACCATGTCCGCCAGTGTCAGGGAATTGTGCAAGCCGGAAATCCGGCGCACCGGCACAATGACAAAGAACCAGTTCACCGCATAACCCGCGACGCAGCCGATCACTGCCCAGTAGGCAGCCAGGCCCTTTGTGTAACCCAACCCGGAAAGTCCCAGCATGACCCAGGCACTTTCGGAGCTTGCCGCGGCACTGAGTGCGGTAACCACTGAACCCAGTGACTTCCCGGCGGAAACAAAGTCATCGTAATTTTTGGAGAATTTGCGCTCCCCGAAGTAGCCGATGGCAATCAATGCCATCAGGTAAAGGCCGAAGGTTATCATCAGCGCTGTTTCATGTGTCGCCATTCACCCCTCCCGAAAACCGGTTTTGTATTGGTTCAGTTATACCAGAAAATACTCTGCTCTGCCAATTCTCCTCACGATTAACGATGGTTTTTGCCTGACCATTTTGCAGTGTTTTGCAAAATGGTCTTGACTTTTCTGCAAACGAATGCAGGATGGTCATATGGAAAGACAGTAGACAGAATATATTACAGAAGACCTGAGCCGAAAGCTTGTGTTCATCGTGGGGCCACGGCAGGTAGAAAAAACATGGCTGGCCAGACGGATTGCCCGTAATTTCAGTTACCCCGTTTACCTGAACTATGATCGCCGCGAAGACAGGCGGATCATTCAGAATGAAGAGTGGCTGCAAACCACTGATTTACTGATATTGAAATGGTACTGGAATTGCTCCGGCACCGGGTGGGGTCTCCGATTTCGTATTCATCCATTGCAGGGGATGTGGGAATTTCCCCCAATACCGTAAAAAAATATATTTCCATTCTGGAATCCCTTTACATCGTGTTTCGCGTAATGCCACATTCCAGAAATATTGCTCGATCCATCCGAAAAGAACCCAAGTTTTACTTTTTTGACGTGGGCCTGGTTCGGGGCGACAATGGCGCCAGATTTGAAAACCTGACAGCCTTATCCCTCCTCAAACATGCCTACCTGAAAACTGACAGAGAAGGCCTCCTCTATGAAGTGAGGTATCTGCGAACCAAAGAACACCGCGAAATTGACTTCTGCCTTGTAATGGAGAACGACATTTTATTCGTTCTGGAATGTAAACTGAAAGCCCCGAACATTTCTAAGCCCCTTCTGTATTTAACAGAAAAATATGGAATCAAGGGCATTCAACTGGTAAAAGACCTGAAGCGTGAACGCCAGATCGGCAACATTGAGGTCAGAAGGGCACTCCCGTTCTTAAAAGAACTTTAACCAGTTGACGTCAATATCCCCTTCACGCTATTCCTGCATGAGGACAGCAGGTATGGCACCTTCTCCTCTTGCTTCGATTTTCGTCCGGAGGTTTCCTGCAACAGAAAGGCTCGTTTTACCGTAAAAGAGATTCATGATGGTATTCTTGCGCGTACGTCAATGAAAAAATAGCACGATGAACAAAGGAGGTTTATTCCTTATGAGAAAATTTGCGTGGACAGTAGCTTTTTTGATGTTGGCCGGACTGACATTTGCGGCCGGGACAGCCCGGTTCATGTCAGAACCGGATATTTATGGAAACCGGATTGCGTTCTCCTACGAGGGAGATCTGTGGACAGTGCCGGTGACCGGGGGCGAGGCCACAAGGCTGACCACTTTCCCCGGTACCGAAAGCAGCCCGAAGTTTTCCCCGGATGGCAAATGGATTGCGTTTTCCGGGAGCTATGATGGTGCTCAGGCAGTGTACCGGATTCCTGCGGCCGGCGGTGAACCCCTTCGCTTGACCTGGAATCCGGGCCGTGCCCATGTACTGGACTGGACACCGGACGGGAAACGGGTCGTGTTTTCCTCTTACATGAAGACCTTCATTTACCGGGATCCCAAGCTCTTTTCCGTGGCAGTGGATGGCTCCTCCCCGAGGCAGTTACCGCTGGATCGAGGCGTGCTGGTGGGATTCAAGGGGGATGGCAGCGAGATGCTGTACTGCCGCAAGGGTAACCCGGAATATCAGTGGAAGCGCTACCGGGGTGGTGAGTATGTGGACATCTGGCGCTACAATTTCAAGACCCGCCACTTTGCCCCGGTAACCCATTTCGTTGGGAAAAACACCTACCCCATGTGGTTTCAAAACAATATGGTGTTTGTATCAGACCGGGGTCCTCACAAAGTCTGCAATGTGTTCATGAAAGACCTTGCCACTGGCAAAGTCCGGCAGCTCACCCACTATGAGAAACTGGATGTAATGATGGCGGGAAATGACGGCCGGCGGATGGTCTATGTGCAAAACGGAAACCTCCACGTGCTGGATGTGGCAAGGGGAACCGTGGCAGACATCAGGGTAACTGTCCCCAGCGATCACTGGCGGATGCGGAACAGGGTCATCAACCCCAGGAAATATGTTCACTTCATGGATGTGGCAAACGACGGGAAATCCATCATTCTGGAAGCCCGGGGGGATGTGTACGTGGTTCCCTCCGACAAAAAGCAGGATACCCTGAACCTGTCAGCTACCTCAGCATCACGGGAACGACTGCCCCGGGTTTCACCAGACGGAAAATGGGTCTGCTTCTTCTCCGATAAAACCGGGGAATATCAGCTCTACCGGCAATCCATCGGTGGCGGGCCGTGGTTTCAGCTTACAGATGGGAAATTTGCCTATCCCTATCGGCCGGCATGGTCCCCGGACGGAAAGAAAATACTCTTCGGTACCAAACACTTCCGGATTTATGTGCTGGATGTGAAAACGAAAAAACTGACAAAAGTGGACGAATACCATCAGCTGAAAAACGACGAATTCACCTGGGAGATTGATGATTACGGCTGGGCGCCGGATTCCGACTGGCTCTGCTATACAAAAGTGGCGGAAAACCGGAACAGCGTGGTGAACCTCTACCGGCTCTCTGACAAAAAGCGAGTTGTGCTGACCGATGATTTCTATGACAACCTGAATCCCCGCTTTGACAAGAATGGAAAATACCTCTATTACCTTTCCAGCCGGAACTTCAACGTGCAGATGGATATCTACGAAGATGACCATATTCTCAATTCCCCCTACACACCGGTGGTAGTCCAGCTTCAGGCAGGAGAAAAGCCGCCCTTTGCGGAACGGGCGGCAGTACCCGACGGGGACAAAGACAAGAAAACGGCCAAAAGCGACAAGAAGGAAAAGAAGGGCCCGGAATTTCGAATCGATTTGACGGGGCTTTCTGCCCGGACATTCCCCCTGCCGGTGAAACCCGGGAATGACCTTTACCTGAAAGCAGGAGATGGGAAAGTACTCTATGGTTCAGTGGACAAGTGGGTGGAGCATGACTATGATGCTGTGTTCAAACCCAACCGCTCTACCCGGGTGAGCCTCCATATTTTTGACATGGAAAAACAAAAGGAAGTGAAACCAGCCGGACAGGTGCAGGATTTCCGTCTTTCCCCGGATGGTAGCCAGCTCATCACTCACAATAGCACTGGCTATCATGTTACAACGGTGGACAAGGCGTACAGCTCAAAGAAATTCGGTGATGCGCTGAACCTGTCCAGGATGGTGTACACCGTGGACACCCTGGCAGAATACAATCAGATTTTCAGCGACGCCTGGCGCTGGTGGCGGGACTTTTTCTACGACAAAAACCTCCACGGCCACGACTGGAAGAAACTGAGGGAACAGTATCGTTCCTACATTCCCTATGTCACCAACAGAAACGGGCTCAACTGGCTGATTTCCCAGATGGTGGGGGAAGTTTCCGTAGGCCATGCCTATATTTTCGGCGGGGATATGAACAGCATTCGCCTTCCGGAAAACCGTTCCCGGGTCTATCCTGCCCTGCTGGGTGCTGACCTGGTACCGGATGCCAAGGCAAAGCGCTACCGTTTCGCCACTATTTTTGGCCCCACGAAATACAATTTGGATGTCACCGGCCCGTTGGCCCGTCCGGACGTGAAGGTGGCAAAAGGGGATTATCTCATTGCCATCAACAATCACAACATCAGCGACACGGACAACTGGTATCGCTACCTGCAGGTGGTTTCAGGGGAAACGGTCTCCCTTACCGTGAGCAGTTATGCAGACGGGAAAGAGGCACGGACCTACCGGATTACCCCGACGTTTTCAGAGCGACGGCTTCGCTATGCCCACTGGCTGGCACACAACATTGACTATGTATTGAAAAAAACAGACGGCCAGGTGGGCTACATGCACATTAACGACATGTCCGATGCCGGAATCGGCGAATTTGATAAATTCTGGCGGGCCTTCCGGTACAAAAAGGGCATCATTATTGATGTACGCCGGAATTCCGGCGGCTGGACAGAGTACTTTCTCATCGACAAACTGGAACGGAAGATGGTGGCGTACAACGTGCTTACGGGCATGAACCCCATGCGCTACCCTGGCGCGGCTTCCACAGCAAAATATGTGGCAATTTCCAACGAATATAACGGCTCCGACGGAGAGGCATTTATCGAGCATTTCAAAGCATCAAAACTCGGTAAGGTGGTGGGTGTCCCGTCATGGGGTGGCCTTGTAGGAATTATCAACGGCCAGCTTACGGTGGATAACGGCACCGTTTACCAGCCCAACAACAGTTTTTACGGACAAGCAGGCAAATGGTGGGTGGAAAACCACGGTGCCGATCCGGATATCACGGTGGACAACGATCCGGCGTCCGTTATGGCGGGGAAGGACCCGCAGCTGGATAAAGCCATCCAGGTGGTACTAGATGAAATAAATAAAGAAGGAAAACCGGAAATTCCGGTTCAGCACCCGGCTTATCCCATCCGGTAGGTGCCGCAGGCACCTCAGTAGGAGTAGGAGTAGGAGTAGGAGTAGGAGTAGGGGTTTAGAAAGGGAAGGGAGAAAGCGATAGTTTACTGCTTGTTTCCCTTCCCCTTTTTTGTTTAAGGTTAAGAAACTACTGTTCATTGTACATGAGCAATTCCCTGATTTATCTGGCTCCTATTCCAACTCCTACTCCAACTCCTTTTAATCCGCCGGGACGGCGGATTAAAAGAGAAGTGTCATGTCGATAATGCCGGCGGAATGGGTCAGGGCGCCCATGGAGATGTAGTCAATATCAAGGTCGGCCAGTTGGGCAATCCGGGATTCGGTGATGCCGCCGGATACTTCGATAAAGAAGCTGTAGTTTTCTTTTCGGGTGCAGGCATCGGCAATCTCTTCTGTGCTCATGTTGTCGAGGAGAATGCCATCGGCACCGGCAGCCAGGGCTTCATCCAGCTGCACCAGGGTTTCCACCTCAATTTCCACTTTTGACAGGTGGGGGGCATATTCCCGGCAATGATGGATGGCGGTCTCGATGGAACCGGCGGCCCGGATGTGATTTTCCTTGATTAAAATGCCGTCGGACAGGCAAAAGCGGTGGTTGTGTCCGCCGCCCACCTGTACCGCATATTTTTCCAGGTGGCGCATTCCTGGGGACGTTTTCCGGGTGTCCAGAAGACGGATGCTGGTTTCAGCCAGCAGATCCACAGTCGCCCTTGTCCGGGTGGCAATTGCGGAAAGCCGCTGGAGGAAATTGAGCAGGGTTCTTTCCACCTTGAGAATGGAGGCCGGATGCCCGGTGATGGTGTAGATGATGTCCCCAGCGCTTACCACATCACCGTCCACGTGAAAAACCGACAGTTCGATGTCCGGAAAATAGCGAACGGCTTTTTCAATTGCTGGAAAGCCTGCGACAACACATCCTTCTCTTGTTTCCACCTTTGCGCTGACAATTTCTGTTTCACCACAGAAAATGGCATCGGTGGTAAGATCTCCTGCGGGCATGTCCTCTTTCAGGGCAAGTTCGACAATTTCAAGTCCTTTGTCCAACTCAAACACTTAATTCCCTCCTTAATTTATCGGGAAGTTCTTTCCCTGCCTTCTATTGCAGCAGGGCCTCAATCTGGTCCATGGTCCGGTGAAATACGCGCATCGTCAGTTCAAATGGCTCCGATGTTTCCAGGTCTGCCCCGGCTTTCCGCAGAATGGGGATGGGGTAATCAGAGCAGCCACTTTTCAAAAACGCAAGATAGCGGTCAGCAGCCCCCTGTTCTTTGCTGAGAACTTTTTCTGAGAGTGCGGTTGCCGCAACCATGCCGGTGGCGTATTGATACACATAGAAGTTGTAGTAGAAATGCGGGATAAAAGCCCATTCCACCCCATAGAGTTCATCCACCTGGCAGATGCCTTCCTTATGGCCGTAGTATTTCCGGGCCAGGCTCAGGTAATTTTCAGTGAGGATTTCCCCGGTAAGAGCATTCCCTCCCTCCACAACCCGATGAATTTCCAGTTCGAATTCAGCAAACATGGCCTGGCGAAAGATGGTGGTACGGATCCGTTCCAGGGCATGGCCCAGGAGAAAGAGTTTCATGTCCCGGTCTTCGGTCGTGGCGATAAGGTGTTGATTCAGGAGATTTTCATTGAAGGTGGAGGCCACTTCCGCCACAAAAATAGAGTAGTCGGAAGTTGGGTAGGGTTGGTTTTTGTTGGAAAACCAGCTGTGCATGGCGTGGCCGAATTCATGGGCAAGGGTGGAGAGAGATTCATAGTCGTCGGTGTGGTTCAGGAGTACATAGGGATGGACATCATAGCAGGCACCATTGCTGTAAGCGCCACTTCGCTTCCCATCTGATGGAAAAACGTCAGCCCAACGGGATTCCAGTCCCTGTTTCAATGGAATGGTGTACCGGTCACCGAGAGGGCTGACAGCCGCCAGAACATGCTCCCGGGCCATATCGAAGGGATATTCCACATCCACCCCCTTGACAAGAGATGAGTAAAGATCAGAGTATTTCAGGATATCCAGACCCATCATTTTTTTTCTCAATGCCAGATAGCGGTGAAGGGCGGGGAGGTAGTTGTGGATGTTATCCAGAAGTCCAGTGTAAACCGAGACCGGCACATTGTCAGTATCCAGTGCCGCTTCCACCGATGAGTTGTAGTTTCTCGTGACCGCGTAGAACCAGTCCTGTTGTGCCGAAGCAAAGAGCAAGGCACCAAAGGTGTTCTCATAGTGTCCGAAGTTTTCCCAGAATTCCCTGAAAATGAGCTCCCTGTCCAGGCGGTTATCGCTGCCCCGGTATTTTCCGTAATTGGCCTGATTCAATTCCAGTTTCGTTCCATCGGACAGGGTTACGGTGGGGAAAATCATGTCAGAATTGGTGAAAATACCGTAGGCATTGGAGGCCACTCCGGCCAGCATACCTGTTCTCGAAAGGATTCGTTCTTCTTTTTCCGAAAGGGTGTGCCGGGCGGTACGAATAATGTCTTCGAGATACATGCGGTAGGGTTCCAGGCCTGGATTCTCCGACATGAAATCCTGGATTATGGATTCACCGAGGGAAATGAGTTCAGGGGTGATGTAGGATGCGGCTTCAGAAAAGCGGACACCGAGCTGACGGGTTTCCTTCCTGAGACGTTCTCCGTGGGCATCTTTCATGTTCTGATCCGCAGTAAGGGAAGCATAACTGGAAAGACGGGAATATGTTTTCATCATGTCAAAATAGGTTTCCAGTGCCGTTAGAAATGTGTTTGCGTTGTCCCCCAGCTTTCCCCGAAAGTTTGAAAGATGGTCAATTCTTCCGGAAAAAGCGTCCCTGGCCGCAAGAAAATCCGTCTCACAAGGATAAATATCCGAAAGATTCCACTTTTGTTGCTCCGGGATATCTCCCCTTGGATGAGAAGAATTACCATCAAATGAAACCAGGTTCTTGTTCAGTTTTTCGAAATTATACATGGGGCCTCCAGTTGCAGCACGGCCTTGGAACCGGGCTGTGGTCTGTTATCAGCGGGACTTCCTGGGATGAGGTATCAGAAACTCGATCTTTGGCAGGGGTAGCCCGGTGATTTCATCAAATATAACTTTACCATGTTGTTGATAATACGGTAATTTAAGCAGTTCGTGGATTTTTGTGGTACATTTTTCCATTGGTTCTGTTCCTTTTCGAAAGGTCTCCAGAATAATGTCACCTGGAAGACATCCTGCCGGGGGATTGGCAAGAAGTCCGCTTTTTTTATCAATGGGCACTCGGGTGATATCGAGGGGCATGGGCCAGTCCCGTTTGGGTCTCCCCTTGATATAGGCTTTCATAAAGTCAATCCAGATAGGCAATGCCGCCTTTGCTCCGGTTTCCCCATCACCCAGTGTCTTTGTCTGGTCAAATCCTGTCCATACACCGACAGTGAGATCCGGATCGGACCCCACAAACCATGCGTCAGTATAATCATCTGTGGTGCCCGTTTTCCCGCAGAGGGTCCAGTTCAGTGCCCTTGCACGGATGCCTGTTCCCTCCTTTATAACCCCCTTCATTCCCGACACAATCAGATACGCTGTTGAAGGGGGAATCGCCTGAACTGTAAGTGGCTTGCTTTCTTCCAGGGTCTTACCATAATGATCGGTTACTTTCCGCACAAAATACGGTTCCGTCCGTACTCCTCCGTTTGCGAATGTGCCATAGGCCTTACACGCTTCTTTCACGGTGATGCTGGTTGCGCCCAGCGCAGAGGAAAGAAAGGGTGAAATGTTTGTTGTAACGCCGCAGGCCCTTGCGAATCTTCTCACTTTCCGCTGTCCCACCCGGTTGAATAATTTGACCGAAACAATATTCTTGGACTTTTCCAGCGCTGTTCGCAGTGTAATCAATCCGTCATAAGAGTGGTGATAATTGTCCGGTTCGTAGGGTGCTGGTTCGTCCAGCTCTTTGTCCTTGATTTTCTGCCTGAGCTCCGGAGTCAATTCGAATTGCCGGATTTTGTGGTGCTCATCCACATAAAACAGACCGGGGTCCAGAAAAATGGTTGGCTCGTCAAAAAAGGTGTCCGCCAGTGTAAATCCGCTGTCCAGTGCCGCGGCGTAGAGCAGGGGTTTAAACACAGAGCCGGTCTGGCGGATTGCCTGGCTGTTCCATGCCCGGTTGAATTCCGAATCAGCGAAACTGTATCCTCCGACCATGGCTTCCACTTCCCCGGTGTGGTGATTGATTGCCAGGAGCGCACCCTGCACTTTGGGTTCCTGGTCAAGGGAAATGTTGTACTGGTTTTTTTCCGGATCCCATTTGTGAATTTTAAATTCCACAACATCCCCTTTTTTCAGGATGTCGGACATATGCACGGCCTTGGTCCAGACAATTTCATAGTTGCCGATGGTAATATCTGTTTTCCCGATACGAACGGTAGCTCTTTTCGGTGTTACGCCCACAATGAGGCCATCAACCGTTATGCCCTCCTGAATGTTATGGTTCCAGCTGGGGGACCAGTAATCGTTGATTTGTTCCGGTTTAATGAAGCGTTTATCTTCGATACGAAATCCCTGGCGCTTGTCCAGGTGTTTCAATCCGGTCCGGACGGCATCTTCAGCCGCTTTCTGCAGATCAAGATCAAGAGTTGTGTACACATTGAGGCCAGAGTCAAGGACATGCTTCATGCCATAACGCTTGTACAGGTATTTACGGACTTCTTCCAGAAAGTATGCACCTACCTGTTTTTTCTCACCATCTGCAGTTTGAACAGTCTGAATCGGTTCCTCAATGGTTTTCTTATATGCCTCTTCAGTAATGTATCCCTCAGAGAGCATTCGCTTCAATACATGATTGCGGCGTTTTCGGGCCAGTTCAATGTTTCGGATGGGGGAATAGCGGTAAGGGTTCTGCACCAGGCCGGCCAGCATGGCACTTTCAGAAAGGGTCAGCTCCGCCGCATCCTTTCCGAAATAGGTATTGGCTGCAGCCTGAATGCCATAAAGCCCATGGCCGAGATACACCAGGTTCGCGTACCGTTCCAATATTTCCTGCTTCGTAAACATCCGCTCAATCTGGATAGCCAGAATTGCTTCGGTGATTTTTCGTTTCATGGATGTTTTCCGTTGTTCCGTAATGAGGCGAACCAGCTGCATAGTCAGGGTTGACGCCCCCTGGACAACACGTCCGGCCAGCACATTTCGTATTGCCGCCCGCAACACGCCGTAGGGATCCACGCCGATATGGTGGAAAAAACTGGCATCTTCTGTGGCTACAAGTGCATGGGTAAAACTCTCTGGGATTTCATCGTAGGTGATCAATTCCCGTTTTTCCCTGGAAAAGGTGCCAATTATCCGGCCGTGGATGTCATAAACTTTTGTAATCAAACGAGGCTTGAACTTTCTGAGTTTTTCCATCAGGGTATGGTCCTGCCCGGTTTTGAGGATATATTGGCCGGTCAGATGGCCACCGATCAGCATCACTGCCAGAATCAGAAGGGGAAGCCATACGTATTTGAGCCATTTGCGCCGCAAACGGCGCTGTCTCAGCTGTCTCAGTTCTTTAATTTCACCTGGATCCGGTTTCTTCAGGACCTTGCTTTCTTCTTCAGAATCCGTAACCATCTGCTCTTCTGGTTCAGTCATTGAGTTTTTCCATTACTGCGGTTGTTTTCTTATCCATCCGGTTCAGATCACCCCCTCTGTCATCAATATTGATGTGGGTGAGAACCCTGTTTACCCGGCCTTTCATTTCCATATGACAGTCATAAATCAGGTCAAACACCGCACGGGCTTGCCCCTCGATTATCGTTCCCATGGGAGTCAGGCGGTGAGAAAGCCCGCTTTCACGGACAATCCGTTGAATTTGAGCCACTTCAGCAGATAAAGACTCTTTCCCGGTAAATGGAACGATGGAAAATTCCGCAATCATTTCAGGCCCCCGGCCGGATTCAATTTCCCCGTCATTATAACATGGCATTCAATGCTTCTATCGGGAAAAGAACAGGGAAAAATCTTTGATTCGGTAAAATGGAGCGGGCAACGGGGGTCGAACCCGCGACCTCAAGCTTGGGAAGCTTGCGCTCTGCCAACTGAGCTATGCCCGCCCGGTGAAAAAGATTATAGAGAAGCCCCTGCATTGTGTCAATCAATCTATGGCGAATTATCTGCTATTTTCTTCCAACAGCAGCTTCCATTGTCCCGTCATCCTTTCCTGCTATGTACAATCCATTGATGGCTTCATGGGAACTGGCTGTAACGGCGCTTATTCTATCGGTGTCAATACCGCTGAATAGATCATCCAGAAGCCAGGCTTTCCGGTAGCGACTGCCAAGAATTACGGTTCTTCTGGCAAGGAG
>QMQE01000057.1 GCA_003650445.1 Acidobacteriota bacterium
AGGGGAATTCAACACAAAGGCACAAGGGCACAAAGGACACAAAGTTCAGAGGGTGTTTGGGTTTTGGGGGCTGGCAACGCCGCGGCGCCTGTCCCCCGCTTTGCGGCCCAGCCAACTGAGTGCGCGTTATGCGTAAGCGGCAGAAAGAGATGTAGGAGTAGGAATAGGAGTAGGGGTAAGAATAGTGCAAGTGAAAGTGCGAGTGCGCGAAAGAAAGGAGTTGGCAAATATCGCTTCCCTTCTCTTTCGGTCAGAACACAGGACACATCTTTTGTTACCCATCACTTTTGCCCAGGGAAAGATATACGGAGTTGTAAGTTTCAAGATCACTGTCGCTGAAGAGGACCATCGCGACTTTCGCTGGCTTTCCATGAATTCTTAAAAAATTCACGATAGTCGCAAGGGCAATCTTTGCGGCAGCCACCACCGGGTAGCCATAAATACCCGTACTGATAGAAGGAAACGCAATACTTTCAAGCCCATTGCTCAAGGCCAGAGCCAACGATTCCCGATAGCACGATGAAAGTAGCTGTGCAGCTTCCTCCGGTTCATGGGCATGGTAAACCGGCCCCACCGTGTGAATCACATACCTGGCCGGTAGCTGATATCCTCCGGTCATTTTTGCCATTCCGGTTTCACAACCGCCAAGGGCCGCGCATTCCGTCGCCAGTTCCGGGCCAGCAGCATGGTGAATCGCCCCACATACGCCTCCACCGTGGGACAGTGCGGAATTGGCCGCATTGACAATGGCGGTAACCGGTTCCTGCGTGATATCTCCCCGTTTCAATATCAGTTCACATTTGTTAATGCTGTATGTGTATTCCATATGTATTCCCTCCCGACTCAATACTATCCTTTTCCGGTTCTTCCTCCCCCGATTCGGATGGAGGTGGAAGAGTCTCTGCGACGAAGAGACTTGTCTTCATACATAGAGGAATCGGCCATGGCAAGGGCTTCATCTATTGGCGTATTTCCTCCAAATTCGCTGATTCCAGCAGATATGAAAATCGGTATTCCATTCTCATCGGGTAGTGCCAGCAATTCCCGCAGCCGGTCTATCCTCTCTTTTGCGTCTTTATGTGAAAGCCCGAAGCCGACAGCGAGAAATTCATCCCCCCCCATGCGAAACAGTCCGTCTTCTGCCCGAAAAACCTGACGCATCATGTCTGCCACCCTTCGAAGTGAAAGGTCCCCCGCAGCATGCCCCCAATTGTCATTCACAGATTTAAATTTGTCCACATCCATGAAAATCAGGACACCGGATTTTCCTGAAACATCTCCCATGAATCCCCTGAATTTCCGCTGGTTGTACAAGCCGGTCAAGGGATCTGCGTCCACAAGATTCCGCAAGGCCTGCTGGCTGGCCTCCAACTTCTTATTGGCTTCCCACATCTCGTCCATGGCCCTGAGCCCGGCTGCCAGCAAACAGGCAAGGCCTACAGTAAACTCTGATATGGCATCGGCAAAAGAAATATGACTCATATAGCTCGGAACTTTATCCCCCCATAGAGCGGGGAACAGTACCACCGCGTGATGAAGGAACCAGATCGCATCCAGTATCAGGATAAAGGCAAGCAATCTCGCCCCCCGGGATTTATCACGAATGATGGTATCAAGGCCGACACTCACCAGAAGCAAGCCCAATGCAGAATATACAACAATTTGTTCCCGAATCGCGTTTCCGTTCATCATAAACAAAAGCAATGCCCATCCGCCCACAAGCCAATACAGCCACCGTGGCACAATGGTTTCCATTGCAAAAGATACCCGTCGATACTGGTATAAGCCCAGCGAGAGAAAAAATGCAAATAAGAGCTTCGAAATTCCGTACCCCTCGTAAACTGAAATCACCTGAAATGAAGTTGTGTCGGTGCCTACCCCGTGATACACAAACAACATCGCCAGAGCGTCCATGGCCCATGCCAGTGTCCAGCTTAAGAGCACCTTTCGTTTTGTTGTGAACCATGCTACTGCGAAAAATATCAGAAGGATAAATACAACCCCACCCTGAACCAGAATGGACCACTGAGATAATGCTTTCTCAACAAGATTGACATCAGCTGTCATTAACACCTCCACACAAACGTAGCACTTTCCGATATAACGCGTAGCATTCATCCTTTCATGACAAACGCATACGTTCACACGCTGGCAGATTCTAATGATAAATTGTACCACAGAAGGCATGGGTGCCTTCTGTGATTTCAAAGATATTCAGCACCGCCCTTCTTGCCTCGCCGTGGTAGAATGAAAGGGAAATAAACCCGGCTACGGAGTTGAAAATGAAAACTTATCCGCTTATTCTGGGGGGACACATGATGGAAACCCCGAAAAAACAGCGCGTAACGGACAAATTTTCCGGTGAAAAATTCGCCGAAGTTTCCCTTGCGGGGGATGAAGAACTGGAGCAGGCATTGACAGCTGCTGAAAAAGCTCAAGGGGCACTGGCTGCCCTCCCCGCCCATGAGCGAAGCCGACTCATTCTGGACGCGAGGGATAATCTTGCGGCAAAGAAAGACAAACTGGCAAAAATTATCGCCCGGGAAGCGGGAAAACCGTTGAAATATGCTGGGGGAGAGGTTGCCCGCTGCCTGGAAAACCTGACATTCGCCGCCGAAGAGGCTAAACGCATCCACGGGGAAACCCTGCCCCTTGATGCCAGTACCGCCGGGGAAAACCGCACAGGATTCTATGAACGCTTTCCCATTGGTGTGGTGGCAGCGATTTCCCCATTCAATTTCCCGCTGAACCTTGCCGCCCACAAAGTTGCGCCGGCCATTGCGGCTGGCTGCCCGGTTATCCTGAAGCCGGCAGGGTTGACTCCGATATCCGGGATTGAACTGATCCGGGCCTTTGTAGAGGCCGGTGCGCCGGAGGGTGCGGTCAGCGTGGTTCCGGGACCAGGTTCTGTAGTGGGAGAAAAACTGGTTACAGATCCCAGGATCGCCAAGATAACTTTTACCGGTAGCCGCATGGTGGGCACCCATATTACGCAAGTTGCAGGGTTGAAAAAAGTAACAATGGAACTTGGCTCCAACAGCGGGGTCGTTGTGGATAAGGACTGTTCCAGGATGGATTACGCGGTGAAGCGCTGTGTATTGGGCGCATTCTACAATCAGGGGCAGGTCTGCATTTCCGTTCAACGGATTTTTGTCCACGAGAAAAACATAGCAGAATTTACGGAAAAATTTGTGGCCGCCACCGAGAATCTCGTTGTCGGGAATCCCCTGGATGAAGCAACCGACGTGGGGCCCATTATTTCAGAACCGGAACTCGCCCGGATTGAAAATTGGCTGACGGAAGCAAGGAAGCAGGGGGCTGAGATCCTCATCGGGGGAAATCGGGACGGGAATGTGCTGACACCGGCAGTCATTGTGAATGCCCGTCCCGACATGCGAATTATGAAAGAAGAGTTGTTTGCCCCGGCGGTGGTCATCCACCCGGTTTCCTCTTTTGAAGAAGGGATTCGCCTGCTGGATGACTCCAGTTACGGCCTACAGGCTGGTATCTTCACCGACAACGTGGATAAGGCGCTGAATGCCGTCAGCAGGGTGAACGTCGGCGGCGTAATGATCAACGATATCCCGGCGTTCCGGGTGGACCACATGCCCTACGGCGGGAATAAGGGCAGCGGCCTGGG
The DNA here is from genome assembly GCA_003650445.1 of Acidobacteriota bacterium. Lineage (GTDB taxonomy): Bacteria > Acidobacteriota > Holophagae > Thermotomaculales > Thermotomaculaceae > UM-FILTER-49-7. The sequence continues at coordinate 3,641 of QMQE01000057.1, forward strand.
CCGGGAAGGCGCAAAATTTGCAATTGAAGACATGACCACCTTGAGAATGGTCGTGTTTAACCGTAATCGCAACTGAAATACAAAATGGAGGATTTATGTCTGAACGGATGATCAAGCAATTTATGGAAATGGTACAGATTGATAGTGAATCGGGAAACGAAGCCAGGTTTATCAAATACTTGAAGGGGGAGTTTGAAAAACTGGGAGGAACTGCCACCATTGACAGTTACGGCAATCTCGTGGCGAAATTCCCCGCGAAAAACAGCAAGGTAACAGAACCGATTCTCCTTTCCTGCCATGCAGACACTGTGAAACCCGGTATCGGTATTGAACCGGTACTGAAAGACGGCGTCATCCGCTCCAGAGGCGAAACCATACTTGGAGCCGATGATAAGGCGGGCATTGCGGAAATGCTGGAGGCATTGCGGACAGCAAAAGTACGCCCACCTGTGGAAGTCGCCATCAGCCGCCAGGAAGAGGTAGGGCTCTTTGGTGTTAAAAACATGGACTACTCGTTAATTTCCGCAAAGAAGGGTTTTCTGCTGGATAATGACACCCTGGACACTATCGTCATCGGCGGTCCCAGTTATTTTGCCATTGACGTAACCGTCAGCGGAAAAGCCGCCCATGCCGGAATGGAACCGGAAAACGGAATCAACGCCATCCACGCTGCATCCAAAGCCATCGCCGCGCTGAAATTAGGCCGCCTGGATCATGAAACCACTGCCAACGTCGGTGTCATCAATGGTGGGATGATTCGAAATGGTGTCCCGGACGTTTGCACCTTTCTGGCGGAGTGCCGTTCCCTGGCCCATGACAAAGCTCAGAAACTGGCCGATGAAATAGTTGCCACAATTCAAAAAGAAGTGACAGATTTCGGCGCTGAAGTGGAGATCAAGGTGGACAATCTCTGCAAAGCAGTGGATATTCCGGAGAACTCCGAAACCGTTGAAGTCGCCAAAAGAGCATTGAAAACAGCAGGTGTAGACGCCACCACAACCTTCATCACCGGCTTTACCGATGCCTCCATCTACAACAATCATGGCATCGAGATGGCTGTCGTCGGCATTGGCGCCAGGGAAGAGCACGCCACCTCCGAACATATCTACGTAGCCGATATGGAAAAAGCACTGGTGATGATCAACGAAACACTACGAATCATGGGAGAATAAATATCGAGAAGTGTTCTGTGCGGCTTTGCCGCCTGTGATCAGTGTTCTGACCCGAAAACGCAGGAAAAGACAGGTAATTGATCAACTCGCTGATTCGTTACGAATTACGATGCTGCGTGTGGCACTCCCAATCACTACTGATTCAGCGCCTCTTTGATCATGTCGACAACTTTTTTGTAGGCAGGCTTTCCCTCTTCCAGGACCTTCCCATTTCCATCTACGAGGATGAAGTGGGGAATGGATCGAAGGTTGAATTGTTTTGCAATGGGGGATGCCCAATCAATGCCTCGATGCCCTTTTCGGTTTATATCAATACGAACCACGTGGATATCGGGCCGTGCCTTCGCCAACTTTTCGAGATAAGGGGCAATTGCCCGGCATGGGGGACAAAATTCACTGTACATGTCCACTATATTTGTCTTTCCCGAAACAATCATGGAAGTAAGGTCAATGGGGCTGTCAGGAAATTCCGTGATGTAGGCATGAGCCGGCGTGCTGCGTAATAGAAAAAAGAGAAGTACACCCACCAGAACAACGGCCACGACCATCAGGATGTTCCACCCGTTGAAACCGCCACCACTTCCCGCATGAACCCGTTTCCCCGATAAACGTGAAATCCCTGCAGACTGGCGCGCAGGATCAGCTGAAATCTCGGGCAACTGAGCACCACAATGAACACAAACCGGACTATCATCAGGTGTATAGCAATCACAATTGGGACAATTCATCTCCCCCCCCCTTATCATTTTTTTGCTATACCCACTTTATCAGAAACACCCAGTCCTATGCAAGAAGGGAAGAGTGATGGGTGAAAAAGATGTGTTCTGTGTTCAGTGTTCTGACCGAAAGAGAAGGGAAGCGATATTTGCCAACTCCTTTCTTTCGCGCACTCGCACTTTCACTTGCACTATTCTGCCACCTACTCCTACTCCTACTCGCCCGAAGAAGCGATGAATGACAAGTCAGGGACTTGACCCATCCCCGTCTCTTGCCTTGTAAGTCACAAATCACTGCGGCAAAGCCGCCCCACCCTTCACTTTTCTTCTTACTGTATCTGACCTTTAACCGGGATGATGCGCATCTGTGCCAGGCCTCCAACTGTCGTGAAAAGCTGCAATGACCCCTGCACCCTTCCGGATTGTGCAGTTTCATTGACGTTCAGCCATATCACGACGGAGGTCTCTGATTGTGTTTCAATTTCATAAGTGAATGGCACGCTGGAAATTTTCACACGCTCCACTGCCAGTCTCTGACCACCATTGCTGTCAACATGAATTGATGCCACACGTTTCGCCCCGGGTGACAGGTTTGGTAAGAAGAATGACGTCGGTGTAACCACCATAGGCGGCATCGGCCGGATGGTCACATAGAATATAAGTTTCGGGTCCAGTTTCGAGTTGGTAGGGAAACCCACTTTTAGTCGTATCGGTCGGCGGATGGTCAATGCCTTTTTCAAGTTCACAGAAAATGTTAATGCCAGACTACCGTCCTCCTTTGTCTTGAGTTTCCATCCGAATCCGGTTTCCGATACGTGTTCCCTGCCAAACAGGACACTTCCCTTCCCGAGTTTTGCCGGATGATTCATCTGGTTCCTGATTGTCACAATTTGTTCAAGTTTCTTCCCCGGAACCACGTCCCGAAACTCTATTTTCGTTTCATCGGGTAATAATTCAGCCTTAACAACCGCATTAAAAGACACCGTCACTGCTGGATTTAACTCACTGTTTGTCAAAATGGTAGCGGTCTTGCGAACTGTACCGTAATAGCCCGCTGTGTAAAACCAGAGAATCAGCTCCCCCGATTCACCCGGTGAAAACACCCGCTTACTCACCTTTGGAACGGTACAACCACAGGCCGCATTCACCTTGTTAATTTCCAGTGCTGAATCACCTGTATTTTTGAATTTGAATATAATTTTTGCCCGGCTGTTGGGACGGAGAGTGCCGGCATTCAGGTTTAATTGATCAAACCGGATATTGGCCCCCGCAAACGCAATAGCAGACACCATTAAAGTTAATATTACTATTAAAACGTGTTTCATAAATCCTCCAGAAAAGGTATTTCCGCATTATCCTCCGACGATTAATTACAGAAAAAAGTTCTGAAAAATCAGATTGTTATTGGGGTGGTGCAAGAAATTGCACCCCAATGGGTTCCGGAATGTTTCTGCTCAAAATCCCGTTAATCTCAATCAGGGCAGCTTGATCCAGTCCCCACCCGAAACAGTCTTCCAGCGGCGCCAGCTGCTCTGGCTTTCGGGCACCCCACAGGGCAATTCCATCCTGCAGTTTGTCCAATATAAAACGAAGTGCCAGATGCACAACTCTTTTTCCGAACTTTTCCCTCGCAAAGGCATCCAGCTCATTCACTGCTGCCAGATACCGATCCATCCGGGGTGACTGAAATTTCGGATCCACCCGCCGGATGTCTCCATCAGGGAATTCGGTCCCCAGGCCCACTCTCCCACTTAACAATCCCCGGCAAAGGGCACTGTACCCCAGGATAGTGATACCGGCATCACGGGACCAGGGCAGAATATCCTTCTCCATTTCCCTCTCAAACAGATTATAGGGCGGCTGCACTGTCTGAAATGGAGCCACTTCACTGAACTTCGTCATTCCAGCCGTTGAAAAATTGCTTAATCCGATGGCTCGGATTTTCCCCTCTTCCTTAAACCGGAGCAGTGTTTCCGCTGTTTCTTCCAGAGGCGTTGAGGGGTCGGGCCAATGGAGCTGATACAGATCAATTCTTTTTACTTTCAATCGTTTCAGGCTATCTTCCAGTTCGTGGCGCAGTCTGGCTGGCGACGCATTCCGGCGAATTTTCCCATCCTGCCATTGAAGGCCTGCTTTTGTTGCCACAACCACCTTGCTTCTCGCCCCGTACATCCGCAGTGCTTTCCCGACCACTTCTTCCGAAAATCCATATCCATAAACGGGGGCCGTGTCAATCAAATTTATCCCGGAATCCAGTGCCTTCAGGATGGTCTTAATAGAATCTTTCTCATTGGAGCCACCCCAGAAGGTGCCCCCTATGGCCCATGTTCCCAACCCCACTCGGGAAACCGGCATATCAATCTCTGATATTCTTGTAAACTCCACTTTTACTCCCTTCCTGCCAGAATTCTCAACATAACCGTTGCCTGATGGCCGGCAGCCACCATCACACGGGGCGCCATCAATCCTTCACCCGGTTTCGCTGCGGATACCAGGTCTCCACAGAGGATAACATTATGGGTCAATCTCCGGGTTTGAATTTCATTGGGGGACCCGATCCCAGCCAGGCCGGATGCCGTAACCAGAAATTTCGAATGAAACAGGGAACTGGCGAAACTTCGCACCAGCATCGCCTTCGCCTCCGCCTCCGCTTTGTCAAAAGCCTCCACCATTCTCCACAGTCGTTATTTGTAAGAAACCCGGAAATTCCAGTATAATTTTCATCCATACTCCTTGACATGATTATCCCGTTCTCCCCATTCCCTGTCAAGACATCGATGAGCTGGCTTCCCCACTTTTCTCCTTCCCCGGAGTCTGGTACAATAAAGCTACTGGAGGGAAACATGAAATTTAATGAAAAACTGCTTGAAATCATTGTTTGTCCCGAATGCAAGACTGATTTGAAACTAACAGAGGATAAAACTGGCTTAAAATGTGATAGCTGCAAACGTATTTATCCGATTGATGAAAATGGTATTCCCCATCTGCTTCTCGAGGAAGCCACGGTTGAAGAATAGTTTTTTCGTGACAGCCAGTATCCCCTGCAAAGTGGTATATCGGGAAGAAAAGCAACTGAAAGGTAATCGGTTCTCCCTTGTGGTCACCCTGTCATCAGAAGAATTGGACAAAGATGGTTTTGTTGTTGATTTCGACCCGGTTCAGCAGGTTTTGGAAAACTTGCGGAACCGCTTGGAATCCGAACCTTTGAACCAGCTCACAGGTGAACCGTTCTCCATGAAATCCCTGCTCTATTTTATTCATCAGCAACTTGACGAATCAATCAAAACGCCTCATATTATCCAGAAGGTCTACCTTGAAGGAGACCGGGAGGGATTTGGCCTTGAAGTTATTTAAGCTGCTCAGCAAACACAAAACAAGCCTTCTTCTGCTTTACGCGGGGCTGTTACTCCCGATCATTCTGCTTTTCTATTTTTTCAAGCCCATGGTAATCTCCGGCTCCAGTATGTATCCGACGTTCCACAACAATGATCACATTCTGGTGGACAAATTCAATGGAGATATCTCGACACTGAACAGAGGAGACGTCATTGTGTTCTTCTCTCCCATCGCCGAAAATCGCTTACTGGTGAAACGAATTATCGGATTACCCGGCGATGTCATCGCAATCCGAAACGGCAGCGTATTTCTCAACGGAAAACTCTTGCGTGAACCCTACACCAACCATCATTCTGAGAGTTTTGAAACTATCCCAGCCTTCCCTGTCCCTTATGATTCTGTTTTTGTTCTGGGAGACAATCGATTGGTGTCTGCCGATTCCCGGGAATGGGGCGCGGTCGATAAGTCCCGCATTTACGGTAAATACGTCCTCAAACTCAAAAACTGACCTCTCACTTTATCTTTTCTTCAATGCTTTTGTCAGGAATTTCCCGGTAAAAGAGTCTTTGCATGCCGCAATTTTTTCAGGTTTCCCGCTTGCGACGAGCTGTCCACCTGCTTCACCACCTTCCGGCCCCAGATCAATGACGAAATCCGAACTTTTGATCACATCCAGATTGTGTTCAATCACAATCACAGTGTTTCCGGCATCCACCAGACGATTCAGCACAGACAGCAGTTTAGCCACATCGTCGAAGTGTAAACCGGTTGTGGGTTCATCCAGCATGTACACAGTATTACCGGTGGCTCTCCTGGACAGTTCACGGGACAGTTTAATTCGTTGGGCCTCCCCGCCGCTTAAGGTCGTGGCCGGCTGGCCAAGGCGCACATACGACAGCCCAACGTCAAACAGTGTCTGCAATTTGTTTTGAACATTCGGGATCGCCACAAAAAACTCCAACGCCTCTTCCACAGTCATATCCAGCACATCGGCAATGTTTTTACCCTTGTAGCGAACCTCCAGAGTTTCCCGATTGTAGCGGCGCCCGGCACATTGTTCACACGTCACATAAACATCCGGCAGAAAATGCATTTCAATTTTGAGCAATCCGTCGCCCCGGCATTTTTCACATCTTCCGCCTTTGACATTAAAACTGAAGCGCCCCGGCTTGTAGCCCCTGGCCCGGGACTCCGGCGTTTGAGCAAAGAGCTCCCGGATCGGCGTGAACAAACCAGTATAGGTTGCCGCATTTGACCTCGGGGTCCTGCCAATGGGAGACTGATCAATGGCAATGACCTTGTCAATCTGATCGCTCCCGCTAAGCCGGGAAAGGCCAAGCCCTTTCAGGGTTCTTCCCCCCAGTTTCCGGCGAAGGGCCTTCCGCAGAATCTCATTGACCAGCGTACTCTTCCCGCTTCCGGAAACACCGGTAACACAGGTAAACACACCCACAGGAAATTTCACGCTCAGCCCCTTCAGATTGTGCAACGTGGCACCGCTGACTGTCAGCCATCCGGCAGGCTTTCTTCGCTTTTCAGGAACCGGGATGGACCTTTTACCTGAGAGGTACATTCCGGTAAGAGAACTGGAACAGGCCCGGATTTCCGCCGGCTTCCCCGTACAGACAACTTCCCCGCCATGTTCCCCGGCACCGGGGCCCAGATCGACAACAAAATCAGCAGAATCAATGGTTTCTTCATCATGTTCCACAACAATTACAGTATTCCCCAGATCCCGCATTTTTTCCAATGTATGAATCAGGCGGCGGTTGTCCCGTTGATGCAGACCGATGGAGGGTTCATCCAGTACGTACACCACCCCCATCAATTTTGAACCGATCTGTGTTGCCAGCCGGATGCGCTGGGATTCTCCACCGCTCAAGGTTCCTGCGGAACGGTTCAGCGTCAGGTAAGAAAGACCCACATCATTCAGGAACTGCAGTCGCTGGACAATTTCATTTAGAATTTTGTCAGCTATTCTACGCTGTGTTTCAGACAAGTTAAGGGTTTGAAACATCTTAATGGAATGTTCTACGGACAGTTCAGTGAAATCCATGATATTCCGCCCATTGATAGTCACCGCAAGAATCTCCGGGCGCAGACGTCTGCCTTTACAGGACGGACACACTTTCGCGGACATGAATCGCTCCAGCTCTTCCCGGGTCTCCGAAGATGTCGTTTCACCGTAACGGCGTTTCAGCATGGGAATTACGCCTTCATAGTGAGAACGCCATTCATAGCGGGATCCTTTTCTGCTCTCGTACACAAAATTCAGTTTATCGTCTGTACCATGGAGAACAGCGTGTTTTGCACGATCCGTCAGCTGACCAAAAGGCGTGCTGAAATCAAATCCATAACTGGCTGCCACTGTTTTCAGCAAAGCACTACGGTAGCCCATCCCGGGATTTCTAAGGGGCAACAGGGCACCCTCCCGGATGCTTAGCCCCGGGTTGACAATGAGGTCCTCATCAAACTCCATCAGCACCCCAAGACCATGGCAATCGGGACAGGCCCCATGGGGGGAATTGAAAGAAAAGTTCCGGGGCTGTAGGTCCGGAATATTGATCCCGCAATCCGGACAGGCAAAATGCTCACTGTACAATTCAGTTTCCCCTGAATCGTGAAACACAACCTCCACAAGCCCTTCCGCCAGTTTCAACGCCAGCTCCACCGATTCCGCAACCCGGGAACGGCTATCAGAATTTACTTTCACCCGATCAATAATCAGGGAAATTCGGTGGCGGATATTTTTCTCCAGTACCGGCGGTTCATCCAGGGCTGAAACTTTTCCGTCTACCAACGCCCGGACAAAGCCCTTGGCAAGGTAGGCCTCGAAAAATTTCCTGAACTCTCCCTTCTTATCCCGAATAACCGGGGCGCAGATGGAAATTTTTGTACCCACAGGTAAAGCGGACAGTTTTTCCGCAATCTCCGATGGAGACTGAGAAGAAACCGCTTTGCCGCACCCAGGGCAGTGAGGCTCACCGGCACGGGCAAACAGAATCCGAAGATAGTCGTAAATCTCAGTCACAGTGGCCACTGTGGATCGTGGGTTTCTGTGAGTCGTTTTCTGCTCAATGGCAATGGCAGGGGACAACCCTTCAATCAAATCCACATCCGGCTTTTCCATCTGGTCCAGAAACTGCCTCGCATAGGACGATAAAGATTCCACATAGCGGCGTTGTCCCTCGGCATAAATTGTGTCAAATGCGAGGGAAGATTTCCCTGATCCGGATAAACCGGTAATCACCACCAGTTTGTTTCGGGGAATTTTTAAATCAATATTTTTCAGGTTATGGGCTTTGGCTCCCTTTATTATAATCTCTTTCAACCTTCCTCCACTGTACCCTCAACAATTTCTGACCACGCCATTATAACTGAAATCTGTTGTAACTTCTGAGGCTGAACAAAAAAAAGGGGAGCCGAAGCTCCCCCTCAAAATAGTTATAATGGTTATTATTTCTTCTTTGCGGTGAAACGGCCGCCGAATTTCCTGGGATCGCCCTTGTAACCAAGTGCTTTCCAGTCAAAACGGTTTGCTTTCTTGCCGTGGCACGCGCTGCACTTCAGTGCCTTGTCCGCCGGCAGCACCTCATGGAACAGGCCCATGTAGCGATCCACTTTCACCCATTTGTAATCCGCTTTGGTGATTTTTATGTTGCGATAGGAAAGGGCTCCGGCGATAACCGATTTGTTGATGTCCCCGGTTTTGAAAGCGACATCAGGGGCCACCGGCAACAACAGATTGGATTTCTTCAGTACCGGCATCATGGAGGTATGGCGCTTGAACGCATAGATCCGGGCATTGGGGTCATTGATTGACCCGTCCGGATACGCCATATGAACAATGCCCTTCACCGCTTCAATCGGCTTGTTGGCATCCTGGAAAATGGTTTTGCCATTCCACCAGGTATACACCGGGCGAACATGCTTTTTCAATTCCACATGCTCGTCATACTTCTCGTTCTTGGGGTTTTGTTCTAACTTACGCCAGTCTCTGGCCATATCGGTTGCATCCACCCTGGCAAAGTCCGGAATATGGCAGACAGTGCAATAAACCGTTTTGGCATGCTTATTCAATATTGCACTGTCATGGGGCTCATTCTCATGGCAGTTC
>QMQE01000058.1 GCA_003650445.1 Acidobacteriota bacterium
AGCTTCAGGTAGAGTAAAAGGAAGAGAATAATCAGGGAATCATCCCTTCATTCCTTTTCCGAATCTGCTCTGGACTTAAACTTAAACTCAGACTTAAACTTATCTGGTTTATCTGCTAGTTTTCCCCTTCAAAAAACGTATGAAGTTCGAGAATTTCGAAGTTTTTGGTACCGGAAGGGATTCGGATGGCTACTTCATCCCCTTCCCTCTTCCCCAGCAGAGACTTTCCGATGGGGGAGCTGATGGAGATGCAATTGTCGCAATCTGTTTCCTCGCCCATTACCAGGGTATAGGAAATCTCTTTGTCCTCATCCAGGTCTAAGAGCACGACTTTGCTGCCATAGCCCACCCGATCTTTGGGCAGACGGGAAAAATCAATCTGGGAAAGCTCAACCCGGCGTTTTTTCAGTTTCAGCAGCTTTGACTGAAGCAATTGCTGCTTGGCCAGTGCAGCCTCGTATTCCGCATTTTCAGATAAATCACCCATGGCGGCTGCCCGCTGGATTTCCTTGGGCAATTCCTGCGTCAATTCATATTCCATTTCTTTCAGTTCACGGTCAATTTTCTTGATGAGTTCTTTTGGCATTGTGTTTCTCCTCAATCATGGCAAGAATGTTGTCCATTTTCTCGATTATCATTTCAACCCGACAGATAAGCAACGGCACCTGGAGAGCATCAATGGATTCCCGCGCCAGTTTGACCCAATCCTTTTCGGTCGTAACAATATACGCCACTTTTTCCTCCATGGCAACCGCGTTGACCTTTGCCAGCCTTGCCGGTGATGGAACCGCGTGGTCCGGAAACCCGAAGGCACGGGGGATTTCAATCCCGGCAGTAATCAGTTCCGCTTTGAATGAAAGGGGATTCCCGATGCCGGAAAACGCCACCATCCGATTTCCTTTCAGTTGCTTGGGAGAAATCGTGTCGCCTGTTGAAACGTCCAGGAATTCTGAAATCTTCAAATCCGCAGTTGTCAGGACCGCATTGGGATTTATCTTCACAATTTCATTTTTTAACGGATCCAAATTTTTCAGGAACCGGCTCCGGGTCAATACAATGATGTCAGCCCGGGATATACCCCGGAACGGCTCCCGGAGGGTTCCGTAGGGAATCAGGCTGCTTTTCAGAGCAGGATAGGTACAATCCACCAGCACAATGTCCAGGTCCCGATGCAGTTTCCGGTGCTGAAAACCGTCATCGAGAAGAACAATATCCCCCCCCTCCCGATTCAACGCGAACATTCCCGTTTCAAAACGGTTTTTCCCCACCCACACACCGGCACGATTTTCGAGGCGCCGGGCAATCAGCAGCGGTTCGTCCCCACAGATTTCCGGATTCGAGTCCGGCGTCACCTGCAGGATTTTTTTCTCATTCTTCCGGTGATAGCCCCGGCTCAGAATACAGCTTTTCAGGCCCTTTTCCGAAAGGGCTTCTCCCAAGGCGATGACAGTCGGGGTTTTGCCGGTTCCCCCCACCGTCAGGTTCCCCACGGACACAACCGGTACCGGCAGTTTTTGGATTTTCAGCCAGCCCCGGTCATACATCCGGTTTCGGGCACTGACCACCAGCCGGTACAGCATGTATAACGGGAATACGAGAATCTTCAATAAACGGCTTTTTATCATGACAGAGCCTCCAGCACACAGGAAAGGGCCTTCTTTTCTCCCTCCAGAATGAGCTGACCTTCCCTCGCCTTCAGCTGGAAACCCTCCCTGGCCGATAGAAAGGTTTCCACGGCAAACGCCAGTTCCCCTGGGCAATCTACAATGGTCATAAAGGGCTCAAAAACCGGGAGAATATCAAGGAAGTTGGAGAGATGGTTCCCGGTTATCACCGGCTTTCCGAAGAAAAATGGCTCCACAAAATTCTGCCCGCCTTTGGGCACGAGGGAGCCGCCCACAAAACAGAGATCCGATGCGGCAAAGAAGGACAACAGGCGGCCGGTTTCGTCCACCAGGAGTGCCTGCCCGGGATTCAATGTAAATTTATCAAGCCCTTTGGAACGAATCACTTCAAATCCGGCAGCCGTCAGTAACTTCTCCACCTCATTTGCCCGTTCCACGTGTCGGGGGGCAAAAATCGGAATAGGATGTCCTTTCTTCAGGCTATCCACAAGTTTGTCAAGGATCAATTCCTCTTCACCCTCTCTGGTGGACCCGAATACCATCATTGGACTATCCGTCTCAATGGCAGCCGGAGAAACCTCCGGCCACGAAGAGAGTTTCAGGTTCCCACACACCCGAATCTTTTCAGGCGCCACGCCCAGCGCCTGAAAACGTTCCCCGTCCACCTTGTACCGGACCAGACAAGTGTCAATCGCCCCAAGCACTTCCCTTAGAAAACGGGAAAAGCGCGTGTAATTGCGAAAGGCGGCGTCCGAAATCCGCCCGTTGATTAGAAAAACCTTTGCACCGGCTTTTTTTGCCGACAAAATGAGCCGGGGCCATAATTCTGTCTCCACCAACACCAGTTTGTCCGTCTGAACCCAGTTGAAGAACCGCCTCACCGGGCCTTTCAAATCAAAGGGAAGATAAGCAATTGTGACGTTTCCCCTGTTTCCGTGGTGTTGTTTTGCCAGCGTCAGCCCGGTGTCAGTAGCTGCGGTTAAAAGAATCCGGGCTCTCTCCTTTGAAAGTGCAGCCACCACCGGGGCCACGACATTCTGCTCCCCGACCGACGCTGCGTGAATCAGGTAGTCAAACCGGCCCTCTGCCTGCGGTGTTCGCCACATCCGATCCCGAATATACTCCTCGCCGAACCGTTTTTTAAGCTTCGTTTTCAGAAATGGAAATATCAGTATGGACAGGGTGTTATATAATTTAGCCATTGACTGATTCTCAGCAAATTTTTAACGGCTCATACAAGGTGTTTCGCTCAACCGGGACCCGCCCGGCAGAGCGAATCAGGTGTACAATTTCTTCGATGGTGGCAAAGCGGTCCGTTTTTCCACCTGCCATGAAGGTGACTCGCTCATCCACAACAGTCCCATCCAGGTCGTTGGCCCCGAACCACAGCGCCGTCTGAGCCAGTTTCTTCCCAAGCATTACCCAGTAGGCCTTGATATGGTCAAAGTTATCCAGAAAAATCCGGGACACCGCAATCATCTTCAAATCTTCTATCCCGGTGGCACCGGGAATGGAAAGGAGCTGCTCTAACTCCGTTCCCTCTTTGTGCCAGCTCAACGGGATAAACGCCTGAAACCCCCCGGTTTTATCCTGCAATTGCCGCAGTTTTGACAAATGGTCAATCCGTTCTTCCACCGTCTCAATATGGCCGTACAACAAAGTAGCATTGGACTTCAGCCCCGAACGGTGGGCAGTTTCTGCCACCTCCAGCCAGCGTTCACCGGAAATCTTCTTTGCACAGAGCTTTTTCCGCACCCTGGGACTGAAAACCTCCGCCCCGCCACCCGGCATGGAACCGAGGCCCGCCTCTTTCAGAATTTCAAAGACTTCTTCCAGCGGTTTAGCCGAAATTCTTGAAAAATGGTCCATTTCCACACAAGTGAATGCTTTGATGTGAAGAGATGGGAAATGAGTATGAATGGAACGGACAATTTCCACGTAGTTATCAAATGTCCAGTCCGGATGAAGGCCCCCGACAATATGGACTTCGGTTGCACCGGCAGCTACATCTCCCTTCAACTTTTCCAGAATCTGCGGAATGCTCAATTCATATGCCCCCGGCTCATCTGCCGACTTCCGGTAAAACGCGCAGAATTGGCAACGGTTGATGCAGATGTTGCTGGGGTTCACGTGACGGTTGATGTTAAAAAATACTCGATCGCCGTTCTTCATGACATTGGCGTGGTTCGCCACCCGCCCGAGCCCGGTCAGGTCGTCTGTTTCAAACAACCTCACCCCTTCCCTTTCCGAAATCCTTTCTCCATTTTCCACTTTTCTCTCTATTTTTTCTAAAAATTCATCTTTAAACTTCATCTTCCCCTCAAACTGTAAATTTTAGAATTGTACACACAAGCAACAGGATGGAAACAAAGCTGTTCACAGTGAAAAAAGCCGCATTCAATCGGCTCAGATCGTCCGCCGAAACCAAACGATGTTCATACACCAGGAGCAGTGCCGAAACCGCGACACCAATATTGAACCAGTGCCCCGCACCGATAACAATGGAAAAACCCGCCAGCAGCAGGAAGGCCAGAAAATGGAAAGCCCTTGCCAGAAGCAACGAACGCCCCGTCCCCACCTTCGCAGGAATGGAATACAGCCCCTTCGTTCGGTCAAACTCGACATCTTGCAGGGAATAGAGTACATCAAACCCCGCCACCCAGAACAGTACCGCAGCGGACAAGAACAGAGGCGATAGATCGAAGTGTCCGGTTACCGCAATCCACCCCCCGGTGGGTGCAATCGCCAGCCCCAGCCCCAGCACAAGATGTGAAAACGACGTAAACCGCTTCGTGTAGGAATAAAACAATACCACCGCCAGTGCCACGGGGGACAAAAGCAGCGTCAGCCGGTTGATAAACCCGCACACTGCGAGAAAAGCAATGCTGTTTACCAACACGTAAACCATTACAAAACCACGGCTCAACCGCCCTGCCGGCAACGAGCGCTCCTTTGTCCTGGGGTTCTCTCCATCCACGTCCGCATCCACCAGCCGGTTAAATGCCATCGCCGCACTCCTCGCAAACACCATCGCCAGCGTCACCAGCAGCACCAGCCGCCAGCCGGGCCAGCCATTTGCCGCAAACAACATCCCCATGAACGCGAACGGAAGTGCAAACAGGGTATGCTCAAACTTTATCATTCGAAGGACTTCGGCCAATCGTTTCAACTATTCATCTCCCCAGCGGTTTTTGTCCGGCTGATGAACCCCCATCACGTCTAAGAGCCGTAGCGCGAAAAATCGCGTCACATCATCAATGGATGCCGGTTTATTGTAAAAAGAAGGGACAAAGGGCATAATATCCACCCCTGCCTGCTTCAACTTTGTCATGTTTTCCAGGTGAATCAGCGAAAAAGGCGTCTCCCTGGGAACCAGAATCAGGCGCCGTCCCTCCTTCATGCACACATCCCCGCACCGGTGAATCAGGTTCGTCCCGAACCCCGATGCCAGCGCGCCTACTGTACTCATGGATGCAGGAATCACCACCATCCCATCAAACCCGAAGGAACCGCTGGCAATGGGCGCGGCAAAATCATCCGGCGAAATCAGCTCAAAGCGGCCGGCGTAGTCAGCCGGATTAAAATCCGAACCCTCCGCAGCCGCTACCTTTCCCGCATTCTTGGAAACCACGAGGAACAGGCGCCCAAAACTTCCGCCGGGATTTTTCCCCAATATTTGTAAAAACGTATGGGCAAGCTGTAAACCGCTTGCCCCTGTTACACCGACGACCCATTTCATAACCTACGTATTTTAACACAATCCCAAAGATAAAGGCTCAGTTTAAGACCGGACAGCTCAAAGCCCCAGGAGGAATCAAGTTTGAGTAGAAGGCAAGGTTGAGGCCGGATCCGATTCGAAATAAGCCGGAAATGGCAGAGTTTCAGCTTTGGCATTCTCTTTCATCCAACATCTATCCAAAAATATTTGAATTTTGAAAACGAGAACGGCAGAAAAAAGAAGGAAAAAAAGACACCAGATTCACCGCAGAGGGGGCAGAGCGGAAGGGAAGAGACGAGAGGGAGAAGAATTTAACACAAGGGCACTAAGGCACAAAGGTAAGATAAGATTAAGGTTCGGATAAGATTCGGAAGCAGCAGAAACCAGACTTACCGCAGGGTTCGCGGAGACCGCTGAGGGGGCGGAGCGGAAGGGAAGAGAGGGGACGGGGAATAGCCAACTCCCTGATTTTTCTTACCACTACCCCTACTTCTTTTTCTGCCGCTCTGAAAAGAACTTGAGCAAAGAAAGAAAAATGGGACTGTCAATTTGCCAAGAGGAACCCGCATTTCAAAAACAAGTTTTTGAAATAGGAATTTTCCCCGAAGTGAACCGTTGAGCTTGCTCATAAGGGGCGCTTCGGGGAAAGTTCCGTGCTGCCGGCGTCAGTCGGCAGTGCGGGTCCCAGCCCGTCAACAAGCCAAACATCCTCTGAACTTTGTGTCCTTTGTGCCCTTGCGCCTTTGTGTTGAATTCCCTTCCGCTCCTCCCTGCGGTCGAGTGCAAGTGAAAGTGCGAGTGCGCGAAAGAAGGGGATTGGCCATTCCCCGCTTCTGAACCTTAGTCCTATCTTTTCTAATTTTGTGTCTTTGTGCCTTTGTGTTGAATTCTCTTCTTTTCTTCCTCCTCCCCCTCAGCGCCCTCTGCGGCCTCTGCGGTGAGTCCCCTTCTTTCGCTCACTTGCACTATTCTGCCCCCAACTCCTACTCCCATTTAGCACAATGTTGCAAATGCAACTTTGTGTTAAAATGGGGCCGTTATGAGAGTAGAAAAGTTTTTTTTCCGGTTCCGGCTGTGGAGGGAACGGCCGGAAACGGCGTTAATTTCCAGTTTTGCGCTTGTTATTATTGGGGGAGCGTTGTTGTTGATGCTTCCCCTTTCAAATGCGGTAGGCCGCACAACTGGCTTTCTCACAGCCTTGTTCACATCCACCTCCGCCGTCTGCGTGACCGGCTTGATCGTGGTGGATACGGGGACACATTTTTCCCGGTTCGGCCAGGTGATAATCATGCTCTTGATACAAGCAGGAGGACTGGGGATTATGACGTTCACAGCACTCTTCGCATGGATCAGCCGTAGAAGAGTTTCCATCCAAAGCCAGCTGACACTTCGAGATACCTTCCTTGCCAAAACGGAAGCGGTTTCCCTGAGGCGCCTGCTTTTGTTTATTCTATCCACAACCGCAGTCATTGAAGGAGCCGGAGCAACGATGCTGTATTTTTCTATGAAAGACCCGGCACCGGGGGGCCGCCTGTTTAACGCCATATTTCATTCAATCTCGGCCTTCTGCAATGCAGGATTTTCCCTGAATTCGAACAGCGTTGTTCCCTTCCATACATCTATTCCGGTGATGGGAACGATTATGCTGCTGATTATTGCCGGCGGCATCGGATATCCGGTAATGCTGGAGGTTCGAAGCCACCTGAAGGCACCGGGACACGCCGGGCACTGGTCCCTTCACACAAAGACGGTACTCCTTTCCACTGCTGTCCTGATTTTCGGCGGGGCATTTTTTATCAAACTGGGGGCACCGCAATTTTCAATTATGGACGCGTTGTTTCAATCTGTCAGCACCCGAACGGCAGGGTTTAACTCCGTGTCTTTCGGCCATCTGCCCCATGCCATTATGCTGGTGATGATTCTATTGATGTTCATCGGAGGCTCACCCGGGTCCTGCGCAGGGGGAATAAAAACAACAACATTTTCAGGAATGATTGTAGTGTGGAAAGACTGGTTGTTCGGCGGCTCGCGGAAGCGTTTTTTCAAGCGAAGATTGTCAAGTGACACAATTCGAAAAATCAAGGCGGTAATCGGACTGGCCAGTATCTGGATCCTGCTTTCATTCACTGCACTTTTGTACACGGAATCTCTCATTTTTGCCACTGATCCCGCCGCGTTCCAGGATCTTCTTTTTGAGGTCGTTTCCGCCATGGGAACAGTGGGCTTATCCACCGGGGTTACGCCCCACTTGTCCGGTATCGGCCGGGTGATCATCATTCTGGATATGTTCATAGGGCGTGTCGGGCCACTGGCTGTAGTAACTGCACTGCTCAATGCGGGAACCAGCCGGGTTAAAATCGGGTATCCGGAAGAAAAGATTATGATAGGATAGGAGCTGTTATGAAATCAATTTGCATTATCGGACTGGGACAATTCGGGTCACATCTTGCGGAATACCTCTCCAGGAACGGGGTTCAGGTAGTGGCAGTGGATCTGCATCAGGACCGGGTAAATGCCATCAGTGACAAGGTCACCCAGGCCTTTGTCGGCGATGTCCGGGACCGGGAGGTTCTGGAAACAATTATCCCAAAAAATGTGGATGCCGCAGTGGTGAGCATCGGAGAGAGTATTGAGCCCAGCATTCTCTGTGTCCTGCACCTGTCTCAAATTGGAATTCGAAAGATTATTGTGAAGGCAGTAAACGATGACCATGCAGAGATTCTCCGTGCCATCGGCGCCCATGAAATCGTATTCCCCGAGCGGGATATGGCGGAACGCACCGGTCGGAATCTCATCAACAAGAACATGGCGGACATTCTCTCTCTGTCGGCAGATTACAGTATCAAGGACATTGAGCCCTTACCGGAGTTCATCGGCAAAAACCTTATCGAATTGGACCTCAGAAAAAAGCATCACATTTACGTAATTGCACTGAAAAACCGGGATAACCCCGATGAAATTACAATTCTGCCCTACATTGACACAGTGATTGAACCCCACCACATCATGACTGTGGTTGGCATGGACGAACACATCAACGCCCTCGTGGAAAGGAGCTCCACCTGATGAAAAAGCCTGTTCTAACCCTGTTGAGCCTCTTTTTCCTTTTTACAGCAAACGGAATGGCCCGGGAACACCGGTACACCTATCAATTTGAACCGGTGGCAACGCCCCTGTCCTTCGTACTGGGCAAGCGGGTCATTATTTCCTCAAAGGGTGTAACAGTTTCACTGGAGCAGGTCCACAAACCGGACTTTGCCGGTAAATTTGAAATTTTCCAGGCGGAACCGGACATTTATTTTTTCTATTTCAAAATTACCATCCGCAACCGCTCGGGCCAGCCCCTGGAGGTGAACCCGATTTTTTTCTCCGCCCTTGATGACCGAAGAGAATTTCGCAAACCCCTGAACTATGATCAACTCTACCGGATGCTGGGGAAAATCTATCAGGAATCCGAATTCAAGGCAATTCTTGAAAAGGAGCTGCTGGATTTCTGCTCTCCCATACGAAATGGAGACGAGAAGGATGCCATCCTGATTTTCCGTAATTTCAAAGAAAAAGGAAATGAATGCATCATTAAACTGGACGCTATGTCTGTCGGGGGGAAACCCCTCGCCTTCCGCTTTGCCTATAAGTTGAAAAGAACGGAGATTCGATAATGAAACGACTGCTGATACTGATTCTCTTCCTTGTTTTTCCTGTTTTGAATGGCTTTTCCGATACCCTGAATATGACAGCAAATGAGGTTCATTCCGATACAAAGAAAGAAGTATACAGGCTGGTGGGTTCTGCCACTGTGGAGTCGCCTAAGATTACCATCCATGCGGACCTGATCACCATCTACAAGAAAGAAAAAAGAATTGTTGCAGAGGGAAACGTTCACGGGAAACTGACAAATGGAAAATTCACCGGCGAAACCCTGGTGTATCACACAGACGAGGGAACAGCAGACATTTTGAATGGCAGTATCGTACTGAACCAGGATTTCGTGTTTCGTGCAAAGGAAATTCACTACCTTGGAAAAGACCGATACCGCCTTATAGATGGCTCCATGACCACCTGCCCGAACTGCTGTGCCAGATGGTCATTTGATGCCAGCCAGATCAAAGTGAAAAAAGAGGGCTATGCCGTTTTTGACAACCTGACTTTCCGTGCCGGAGCCCATCACTACATCTACCTGCCCAAGTTCATTTATCCTGCAAAAATGAAGCGCACCTTCGGGCTCCTCATCCCCGAAATCGGGAACTCATCCACACAGGGGTTTAAGTACCGGCAGAGCCTCTTTATCCCCATCGGCGAAACTATGGATGCCACTTACACCCTGGACTACTATTCCAAGGCAGGGACCGGCAACGGATTTGAATATAGACTGGCACGAAAACCCGGAGAATTCGGCCGTTTTTATGTGTACACCATCAATGACAGACTAAAAGGGGAAAGGCGCAGCATTTTTGACGGTAACTATCACTATTTTCTGCCTTCGGGAGATAAGATTCGCCTTGAGAGCTTCGAAGGAGATGATTTCGACCTGATTCGCGACTTTACTTTTAGAAAATACGATCTCGCTATGAGAAACTATTTCACTGACTTTTCATATGAAATCAATCGTTCTCATTTTCAGTTGACGGTTAGCGCAAGCCGTCGAAACATACTATTTACCGATGGGGAGACTACTTTTTACAATCTGCCTGAAATTCGTTTTTCCAGTCGCGCCCTGGCCCTTTCCGGATATCAAATACGATTGGACGCCGGCGTGGGAGACATCCAGAATCCCAACATTGACGATTCCAATTTTCTCAGCAGTTTTGCCAGCGCAGAGGCGACACGAAATTTCACGCTGGGAAATTTTACCGTCGTGGATCGGTTCAAGGCAGCGTTTCATAACTATGGTGACAATCCCGTACTCAATAACTTTTCGTCCTGGCTCGGCGAGGTGAAACTGTTTTCCCCGGCTCTGGAACATGACTACGGAAAAACAATCCATCGTGTCCAGCTCTTTGCGGCATTGGGATATCACAATGCAAGTGAAGCCTTCCCGGAATTCATAAACGATGAAGAGGACTACATTATGCCGGACGGCATGTATGGCAGCCTGGGAGTGGAATCTACATTTATTTCAGGAGATACAACTGCCATTGGTGGTCTTTACGTCACACGGAATCTCTCCGGAAACAACTACCACAATCCCAATGACCCCGCTCAGGTGTCTGAAACCAGCCCCCTTGTCGGTTATCTGAGAATACCATTTTCAAATAGCATTCGTTTCAGTCTGGACGCCCGTTACGACCCGGCCCTGAACACAGTGGACAGGATGATGTTCACCGCGAATTTCGGCGAACACATCTCCGCATCTTATCTTCGGGCCTTCACCTTCGGAGAAAACGAAACCCGGGACTCGCTTATTACCGCCGTCCAGGGAAACCTCAGCAAAAACTGGACAGCCAGTTTTCGTGCAGATTATGACTTCAGCATGAACGATTTTCGCTATAAAATGATTCAGATTCGATACTACCGTGACTGCATTGGAATGAACATCACCTATCGGAACAACTCCTACAGCACCGTAACCACCAATGAATTCACCATCTCTCTTGTGCTTAGAAACATCGGCGAAATGTTCAAATACCGATTGGGATTGTAGAAGGCACAAAGTGCAAGTGAACGTACGAGTGCAAGTAAGAAACATCAGAGAGTTGGTACCTGTCGGTTCTCCTCTCTTTCCGGTCAGAACACCGAACACAGAACACTGAACACTCCTTGTCACTCATCACCAATCACTCTTTCATTCTCCTCCACACTTTTTCTTCAAATCTATCTCAAATCTTGGATTGATTGGCGCTTTCAGTTCCCTGGCCTTTTTAAAAGCCTTTAAAGCCTCTTCACAATTCCCCTCAATAAACCAGCAAACGGCCAAGTTCGCATAGGTGTCTTTGAATGAGGGATCTGACTCGACAGCAGAAATATACTGCAACTTTGCCTCCGGCTCCCGTCCCGCTGCCATTAGCATGTTCCCGTATTTGAAGTGGAAAAAAGCCGGGTATTTCATCCTCTTGAACTTTGCATAATCATCATTGTACTCTTTAATCATTTTTTGCTTGTCGTTGTATTCTATTTCCGCAGTACTGCTACTACCATTGACGTCCTTTGGATTCAGGGTTTTGTCAAAATCCAGTCGCGAAGCACCTTGAATATTTTCAAATTTCCTGATATATTCCGTCCTTCTTTCCAGAATGAGTATTTTGTACGGTTCAAACATCGCCATACTTTCCTTGAATCTCTTTTCAGCCTCCTTCAGATTTCCCCTCATTGATTCCACAATACCCAGGTAGGCATAGGCCTGGTAGTTCTTTTCCATAAATTTGATTGCCTTTAAAAAGTATGATCTGGCTCTCTTTAATTTCCTGGCATCCAAAGCCTTTTCGCCTTTCTTCAACTGATTCATCGAACTTCTCTCACGCCTGTTATACAGTTCCGGTATTTTCTGGCCGTGAACCTGAACGGGAATCGCCAGCATTAAGGCCATTAGGACCATCGCAACCAAATTTCCTCGTTTCATTCTTCCCTCCATCATCGCTTATTTCCCATGGATCAGCTCTTAGTTGAACAATAAACTCAAAATAGCTAATTCCACAGATTTGTGCCAGTGATTTGATTCGGAAAAGGAACATTGGCTATATCCGCCAAATTTGCTGTTTTTGAGAAGCAACATATTCCCCTTAAACCAATTCGTCACAGCACCACCATTTACTAGCTGATACGTTTTGATTCCATAGATGTTTCAATCCATTCTATCCGAAGTCCGAACCCTGTCCTGATACAAATTGTTACAAATCCAAGTGAACAAAATAGCATTTTGAAACGTAGAATGCGTTGTAATTGACAATTTCTTTCTGGAGGGAACATGAAAAAATTGATTGTATTGGGGATTCTGCTGATCGCAATGCCGATCCTCGGGCAGAACCAGCAGAAACTTACGCTGGATGGGGCGATTAAACAGGCTTTGAAAAACAATCTGGATATCCAGATTTCCAAGGTCTCCTATGAGCAAAGTCAGTCCGATATAACCGGGGCAAAAGGTATATTTGATCTGAACTTCACCATGAAAGCGGAGCATAGTGATACCAGCCGCGCACCGAGGACGGAATTGGACGCGCCCTCTGAAAAGCAGGATTTGCTGACATTTTCCGCCCAGCAGCTCATCAGTACCGGCGCCATCATGTCCTTGAATTTTACCAATTATAAATACGAGACCTCTGCTGACTACCAGTTCTCTACCCTGAACCCGGTTTACGGTGCAAATACCCGATTCAGGATTGAGCAACCGATCTTTAACGGTTTTGGTAAAAAGAACGTTGAGTACCAGATCAATTTAAACAAAAAATACAGCGAACGCTCCTTAGAGCAGTTAAAAGACACTGTCATAAGGTTGTTAACCGACACAGAATCCGGATATCTTGATCTGCTCTACAGTTTTCAAAACCTTAAAGTTGCTCAGGAATCTCTGAAACTGGCAAAAGAACAGTCTGAAATAACCCGAAAAAAAGTG
>QMQE01000059.1 GCA_003650445.1 Acidobacteriota bacterium
ACTTCTGTGAAAGTTCCTATTTCAAAAACAAGTTTTTGAAATGCGGGTTCTGTGGGTAACTTACAAGTACATGTAACTTCCCCCTCCCTTATGGCTTGACGCTCAAGTCCCGGGCCATCTGCGGCGCAGCTTAGCTGCGCCGGATGTTGGATGATAGGTGTAAGATGGTAGATGACAAGACAAGCAGGGAACAGTAATAGAATGTGCATAATATGTCATCAAGAAGTTCTCTTTCTCAGTCATCTAACATCTTTCATCTAAAATCTAACATCCCACCGAAGGTGGTATGCATCTGGTCCAATCCGTCGCATCTTGATCCCCAGGTTGGTGCGCTCAACTGAAGTTTCGCTCCCGCCCGGGATCGAAATAAGGAATTGTATACCTTTAACTAAAGTTTTCAGCCCTGGCTGCTTCGCAGCCCTGGAAATGAGAGAGCAAAACGGGGACTGGCAACGCCGCGGTGCCTGTCCTCCGCTTTGCGGCCCGATCCATTCAATGCACTATTTTCAGTGCAATTCCCCCGCTCCGACGGGCCCTGAGGGGTCTCGGAGAGTGGGTGCAGATTTAGGGTTTAGGGTTGACCTATTTGAATTGACTGCATATAATACAGTAAAGTTATTGTCTTGGGTTGTGGAGGAAATATGAAGAAGATGACAGCTATCATCGTGGCCATTATAATGGTTCTGCTATTCATTGCCTGTAGTTCTTCCAATTCTTCCAGTTCTTCTGGTAATAATGATGGCCCAACGGGCATTGCAACTGGTTTAATCCGTGCGTTCGTTCCAAGTGGTTCTGATATTGTATCACCCCTGCCGGATCGAATCTTTGACACAGGCGATGCTTATGTGTTTCTGACGGGGGCGGAGCAATGTTCACAACTGCCATCGGATAATCCCTGTACAGGATCAGCCAGTCTGGTTCGCGTCCAGATGAGTAGTACGGTGGCGACCACCCGGACGGATTTTCCGGATTTTTTTGCCTTCCACCTGGAGCGGTTGTCCAATGGATATCTGGTGACCGGAGAGCGGCCGGGTGCTTCTGGACCCGAAGGTTACACTGCGCTGATTTCTGAAAACGGAACGGTTCAGTCTGAGACCTACATTGATTCACTCCCGGCAATCAGTGCTGCTTCTTCAGGTTCGGATAATTTGCTTTTGTTCGGCGACGACGAGGGAACTGCCCGGTTCATATTTACCGGAATGGATCTGTCTATTCAATGGCAAAGAACCTATCAAAATGAATGGGATCCGGTTCTTGCTGAGGGAGAGACATTGGCAATCCGATCTGCTGTTGACGTGGTCGATGATTCGGATGCTTCCTATGTTGCCCTCGCCAGTGTGGTAAAGTCAAATAGCATCAAATTGATTCGTGGCATTGCGTTGTTGAGAATTGAACCGGCCGGTTCTGTGGTGTGGGCACGTGCATTTTATCCCGCGGAAGAAAACTTGGTATGGCAGGCAAAGCGGTTGCTGTTGAAACCGGATGGAACTATGTTGATTGTGTACGGAATGGATGACCTTACGACCGATTCCCATGCTGCGGTTTTTTTAATGGTTGATGCGGAAGGTGATCCCATCTGGAACTTCTCAACCAGTGCGTCCTCCAACCGTTGCAATGCAGTGATGTTGTCGGACGGGTCTTCTGTGATTGCGTGGCCGACCTGGCGCACAGGGCAATTGGAGGGAACTGCGTGGGATTTCTATATTGATCTCAATGTTGCTAAATTGGACGCGCAGGGGAACATGCTATGGCAGCGGAAGTTTACCGATTTATTTGACGCAATTGAGCCGACCGCTATTAGTATTTCCAATGATGGGGGAATCCTGGTGGTAGGCTATTACCGGGGTTTTGAGGGAACGGCTACTGCACAGGATGACAGCCGGGGTGTTTATCTTTTGAAACTGGATGCCAACGGGAATTGTCCCGATTGCTCATGAATTCTGCCTGATTCCAACCCCAATCATCTTACTGACGGAGACGAACTAAGAAGAATTGTCTGTGGAACTGAACGGTTCAAAGTTCTGTGCTTTTCTTAAATCAATCTCTCAACCTTGTCTTGACAGTCAACCTTTCTCTTTACTTGTTTCTGCTATGATTGTCAGGTATTCTGAGAGGGAAAGATTAAATTTCAGGAGGCCAGGATGTTGTCACTTCCCCGGACGAAAATTGTCTGCACAATCGGCCCCGGCTGCGACAATGTGGAAACTCTCACTTCGATGATTGGCGCAGGGATGAGTGTGGCGAGAATGAATTTTTCCCACGGTACTCACAGGGAGCACCGCGCAAGGATTGAGGCGGTTCGAAAGGCTGCGGAAAGTCAAGGGCGGCCGGTGGCCATTCTGGCCGACCTGCAGGGGCCGAAGATCCGGATTGGTGAGCTGAAAGATGCTGTCTATCCGGTTGTGGCCGGGCAATCGCTTCGGATTACTACGCGGAAACTGGTGGGGGATGGCAAAACAGTTTCGACCAGCTATTCCGCTTTTGTTCAGGATGTTTCACGTGGTGACATTGTGCTGATTGACGATGGGAAGCTGCGGTTTAAAGTGATTACAAAAGAGGATGATACTGTAGATTGCGTGGCGTTGAACGACGGGGAGTTGAAGCCCCACAAGGGAATCAATCTTCCCAGCGTGGCGTTATCTACGCCGTCGCTGACAGAGAAGGATAGGGGAGACATGGCATTCGCGCTGGCCGAAGGGGTGGATTTTATCGCGATTTCCTTTGTGCGTCACCCCGAGGATGTACGGATGGCACGGGAGGCGATGGGGGAAAAGAAAGTGCCGCTGATTGCCAAGATTGAACGGCCGGAGGCGCTGGATCACATTGAAGAGATTGTGAAAACGGCGGACGGGATAATGGTAGCAAGGGGGGACCTCGGCATTGAAATTCCCCTGGAAGATGTTCCATATCAGCAGAAACGGATGATAACCCTGGCAAACGACCGGGGCCGCTTTGTCATTACCGCCACCCAGATGTTGGAATCCATGATTCATTCTCCGGCCCCGACCCGGGCGGAGGTAACCGATATTTCAACAGCAATTCTGGACGGTTCCGATGCCATCATGCTCTCCGGTGAAACCGCTGTCGGACGCTATCCGGTAAAAGCGGTGGAAACAATGGCAAAGGTGGCGAAGGCAGCGGAGAAGATGGTGGAACCGGTGGTAATGGATGAATTGAAAAATGCCACAAGGGATGGCCGGGCGGATCAGGCCATTGCCATTTCCGCCACTGTAATCTCAGAGCTGTCTGACGTGGTGGGAATTGCCGCGTTTACCGAATCCGGCCATACCGCATTGATGATTTCCAAGCAGAAACCGATGGTTCCTGTATTCGGCCTGACTTCCCATCCCGATTGTGCCAGGCGGCTGACCATGTATCGTGGCGTAATCCCGGTATTGATTCAAAGGGTGGACAATACGGACCAACTGTTTCAACTGGTGGGTAGCCGGTTAAAGGAAATCGGTGTCGCAAAAGCCGGTGAGCAGGTCGCAGTGACCATGGGACTGCCGTTCGGGCAGACCGGTACAACCAATTTACTCCATGTGATGGAGATTAAATGAAAAAAATCTTGCTCCTGACGGTTTCCGCACTGCTCATTACATTGGCTTTTCTGCCGTGGACCGCTTCCCTGCCCATATTTTTCTTTCTCGTGCCGGCCGCATGGGTTGCATTGAGGGAGGAAAGTTGGAAACGTCGTTTTCTGATGGGTGTATTCTGGGGAGCATTGATTTTTCTCTTCAATTTTTACTGGACAGTTGTACCGATTCATTACTATGGCCGGATGAGTTACCCGGTTTCCGTTCTCCTGTTCTTTCCGTTGATGGTGTACCAGATGCTGCCCTTTACCCTTTGGTTTGTTTTTTTCCCATATCTTTTCAGGAAAAATATATTTCTGCCGGTGCTTCTGTTTCCCTTCCTCACAGGCTTTTTCCCGTTGGTTTTTCCCTACTCCATTTCATCCACTCTTTCTCTCATGCCCGTGCTGGCTCAGACGGCATCATGGTGGGGAGAATGGGGGCTGGACGGGTTGATTGTGCTGGTGAATCTCCTGTTGCTTATTGGTTGGCAAGACCGGAGTCGAAGGCATATTGGCTTCGCTATGGGTGCGATTGTGCTGATGTTTGTGCAAGGCATGGCCATATTTTTGTTTCGCTTCGAAAATGTGAAAATACAGAACGCCCCCTCCCTTTCGGTTGCAGTGATTCAGCCCTGCGTCCGTGACGGGGACAGTGCACAGGTAAAGAAAAGGAAGTTTTTTGCGGCAATACGATCAATTCACAGGGTTTCAACGGGAAAGTTGGTCATCATTCCCGAGTCGGCATTGCCGGACAGCATTGTGGCGCGGCCGGATTTCATGGAAGTGATGCGGGAAATCCGCCGCTCTCTGAAGGCGGACGGTGTACTCTTCAACGCAGTGGTTTTCAAAAACGGCAAGCTGACCAATTCTGAATTTCTTCTTAGAAAAGACGAAACGATTTCCCGCTACGATAAACAGCATCTCATGTGGTTCGGGGAGCAGTTCCCCTTTTATTCGCTGTTTAAACGCCTTCCTATCTACGCTGCGCAGTTTGCCAATTTCAGTGCCGGCCCTGAAAAGGCGCCGCTGAACGACAGTTCCTTTGCCATTGCGACTCCCATCTGCCTGGAGGCCATTTATCCCGGCTATGTGGCCACGCTGGCTAAGTCCGCAGGGCTCATTGTCAATCCAACCGACGACGAGTGGTTCGGTGCCACCCGTGCTACCCATCTTCACTTTGCCCAGGTCCGCCTGAAGGCCATTGAAAATCGCCGGTACCTGATCCGTGCCACCAACACCGGCTACAGCGTTGTGGTAAATGAATTCGGGCAGGTGGTGAAAGATCTGCCGGAAGGGAAATCTGGCTATCTGACATTGACTGTCCCTTTTATCAAAGAAATTACCCTGTTTCAGCGGATTCACCGTTTCTTGCCCTGGATTGGCGGCCTGTTGTTTTTTGCCCTGCTGCTCTGGCGCCGTCAACCGAAGGAAGAATAATGCTGCCGGAGGGAATAATCTTCGGCGGCTGGCCCATGGGTGGCTGGCACTGGAGCAGCGTAGATGAAAAAACTGCGATGGCAGCGGCTGAAAGCGCTGCCGATGCGGGTATTCAGTGGTTTGATACTGCCCCGGTGTACGGTTTCGGTCTGGGAGAAGAACGGTTGGGTCGGGCACTGAAAAACATTGATTCACAGGTTTACATCATGACCAAGTTCGGCCTTCGGTGGGACACGAAAGGAACGCCTTTCTTTGAAACGACTTTCAATGGACAAAAACGGGCAGTTGTGCGAAACCTTTCCGCCGACAGCATTCAAACAGAGTGCGAGGCTTCTCTGAACCGCCTTGGCGTGGAAATTATCGATCTCTATCAGCTGCATTGGAGCGATGGCAAAATTCCCCTTGTAGATGTGGCCGGTGTGATGGAGAGGTTGAAAGAAAGTGGCAAAATCCGGGAGTGGGGCGTCTGCAATCTCAATACAGGTGAATTGCACAACCTGGTAAATGGCGGGCTGAAACCGGCTTCTCTCCAATTTTCTTACAGCCTGTTAAACCGAAAGCCTGAAAAAAGCCTGATTTCATACTGTGAGAAGCATAAAATTCGTTTTCTTGCCTATTCTCCCCTGGGCAGGGGCCTACTCACCGGAAAGGCTTCAACAGCCCGGAGATTTGATTCGGAAGACGACAGGCGTTACTGGAAATCGGAACGGGTGTCGGACATAAACCGGAAATTGGCAAAATTAGAAAAAATAGCTTCAAGCCACGGTATTACGATTCCGGCACTGATACTTGCATGGACTTTGAGCCAGCCCGGCATCTCCGGCGTCATTGCCGGTGCCAGAACCCCCGGCCAGGCAAGAGAAAATGCAAAAGCCACCTCTGTTCAACTGACAGCGGATGAAAGTTTGCAGATCTCCGGGGCAGGAGGGAAGGGAATCTGGCACAATCTCACAAATATAAGATAAAAAAGAACATAATCTCTAAAAGGCGCAAGGTTTGCTAAAGGGATGATAGGAGAAATTAACGAATTTATGATGAAAATAGTTTTGGGGCTATAGCGAATATAGCCAATTCTCTCATTTTCCTTATTGCCACCCACGCCCATTCTGAGTCGAGTTTGGGGTTTGGCGCTTTTTTATTGTCCAATGACGGTGTTACGGGTCTTTTTCGCTTCGTAGAGAAGCCTGTCAGCAGCTGAAATTACGGTTTCTGGATCGGTATTTTCTTTCGGGGTAAGACAGGTCCAGCCGATACTGACCGTTACCGTGGGGGTTGTGGGAGACTCTGCATGCGGGATTCCAAGGGCTTCCACGGAACTTCGGACAGATTTCGCGATTTCGGCTGCGGAAGAAGCATCCGTTTCAGGAAGGAGGAGTACGAATTCTTCTCCGCCATACCGTGCCGCAAGATCGGCGGGCCGACGGGCGTGAGAAGCGATAACCTGTGCCACGGCGTGAAGGCATCTGTCACCGGCCAGATGCCCGTAGCAGTCATTGAATTTCTTGAAGTGGTCAATATCAATAAATAAAAGTGCCAGCATGCGTTGGCCCCGGAAACAACGTCGGCATTCGCTTGCAAGCAGCTCATTGAATTTGCGTCGATTAGCAAGTTCAGTCAGGGCATCCTGGATTGCAAGTTGTTCCAGCAGTGTGTTTGCAGATGCAAGTTCTGCATTGGTCGCGTTGAGTTTTTCTGTGCGTTGTGCCACAATTTTGCGTAATTGACGTTCCTTTGAGCGGAGGCGTGCGGTTCTGGCTCTGAAAATCCCCCACCCGAAAAAAATGAGTCCGGATAGGATCAGAAAATAGAAGAGAGGAGTCTGATGAAAGGCGGGTAATACCTTCAATACAATTTCAGCAGCGGGTGCAGTCCATGTGCCTGTACCGTGACGAGCGGTAACGGTGAAATGAAGGAGTCCCGGAGGCAAGGTGGTGAAGAAAGCTTCCCGGGCTTTACCCACATTTACCCAATCGGGGTCGAATCCTTCTAAGCGATAGCGGAAAGAGAGTTTTTCTGCGCCCACCAGTGAAACTGCACCGTAACGGATTTCAATCCGACGGGCCTTGCTTGGAATTTTGAAGGTGGGGGGAGTTCTGCCAGGTATTGACGCTGCAACCTTACCGTCAATAAGAATTTCATCAATGTTCACAGGGGGCGGTCGCTCGATTGCCTGAACGCGGACAGGGTCTACCATGGCGACACCATTGGTGGTGGGGAAGCAGAAAGAACCATTGCTGAGCTTTGTGCCTGCCGGATGGCCGCTATTGCACTCGGTGGAAGGCATACCGTCAATCCGGCCAATGACTAAGACTTCGATTCCGGAGATTTTTCCCCTGTGCAGTTGTTCCAGCTCTTTTCGGCTGATCCGCAGAATTCCGAGGTCGCTGCTTATCCACAAATGACCTTTTTCATCCGGTAGAATCCAGTAAAGCATCTGGTTGGGCAAGCCTTGTGTACTGTTAATGATATTGAGCTGTCCTTTTTCGTAACGTCCCAGCCCGGCATCCGTGGCGAGCCAGAAAATGCCGTCGGTATCCTGAAAAATGCAGTGTACACGAGATTTTGCCAGTTTCTCAGTACCCGGAACGGGCATTAATTTTTTGTCAATGATCCAATACAGCCCCGTAGTGGTTCCCACCCAGATCCTGCCGTCCGAATCTTCGGTCAAGCTTCGGATAACGACAGGCTGGCTACTGTCTGCCCGTAGATACCACGTTCTTACTTTGCCTTGATCCGAGCAGGCGAGACCGTTTCCTGTGCCGATCCACAATCTGTCCCTGCGGTCCTGAAGCAGGCAATAAACAACGTTCCGTCCGATGGGTTTATCCCAGCGGTACCAGGCTACTTCTTGATTATTGGCCCGCGCCAATCCGTTTCCACTGGTGCCGATCCACAGATTTCCAGACCGATCTGTCAGGAAGGCCCGGATTTCTACACCAATTAATCCAGGATCACTGAATGAAGGTAAATGGGGTGTTCCGTTATCGAGCCGAATTACTCCACCACCACTGGTACCCACCCATAGTTGGCCTTTCGGGTCCTCGTACACTGACCAGATGAATGGAACAGGAAGTCCTTCACGGACAGTCCATGAAGTGACTGCTCCATCTCGAAGTCGGGCAAGTCCTCCCGCTGTAACAAACCAGAGAGAACCATTGCGGTCTTCAAATATCTGGCGAACAAGGTCATCGGGGAGCCCTTCTGCTGTGGAGAATCGATTCAGGATACCATTATGAAAACGAAATGCCCCGTTACCCCGCGTACCAATCCAGATATTGTGGTCATGATCCTCAATCATGCAGCGAGTCCACAGGTCCTTCAGTTGATTCAAACCTGGCAGTCTGTACGGTTGTCCTTTCCGGACAACTCGGAGCCCATGGGATGTGCCGATCCAGAGTCTGTTTTCTGAATCTTCCAGGATGGCATTTACAATTTCACCCCGGTGGAAATATTGGATTGTTGGTTCTTTTTTCCCGGCAACCTGAAGTTGAAGCAATCCCCGCATGGTACCGGCCCATACGCGCGCACCACGGCCTCGGGCAACGGTAAGAGCAGATGAAGCGTTTGCTCCAATGATATCCAGGGGTTGGATTTTCCCGGTAGCAGGGTCAAAACGGATAACGCCTTGCTCTGTTGCCAATGCCAGTGAATGATCACCGAGTGCTGCCAGTCCCAATGCGCCGCCAGCCGGAAGGCCGGCTTCAGTTCCCCATCTATGAAAAACGTTGTCTTGTATGTGAAACAGGGCATTACGTGTTGTTGCCCAGAGGCCATTGTCAGTATCTGCAAGTAACCCAGTGACATAGTGATCTCCCGGCGTTGTGTTTTTCGGGAAAGGAATTTTCCGGAACCGCGTTCCGTCAAACCGAATCAATCCGGAAGGTGCCCCGATCCACATTGCTCCGTCGCTTGTCTGTGTGACAGCTGTGATGGTTTCCTGTGGAAGGCCATCTTTTGCCTGCCACGTGGTCAGGGTGTATTGTGTGACCTTCTTTCGGGGGTTCAACCCGGATACATACACGCTTGAGCTAAACAAGAGAAGAAGGAACATAAATGGAAGGATATGCGGTTTTCTAAAGCCAGGATTTTGCATCTAAATAACACCTTTATTCTTCTCATTTTAACGCCAGCATGTAAAAACCTGGGATAGCATTTCCGATATTCCCACATTCTGAGCGTTTTCACTACGATACCATTTATTCTCTCTTTTTACCTCAAAGAAGATCCGTCTATCTCAAATTATTTTGGAAAGGGTTACAGGCTACTTCAGGCGCTGGCCCGTTGAGGAAGATTATTGCTTTGAAAAGCAGGGCTATGGAAATGAGGAAGCACCAGTTCGCAAGTTCTTCCGTATTCAGACATGAGCAGGGATTTCTTTGCTCACTTGGATAGTACCGGCTCGTATCTCTGAGAAAGAACAATTGAATGTGGTGCTGCCTGATTTTGCCGTCATGGGGAAAGGTGAAGATAAAAGACCGGTCTCGGTTTTTGTATTACCAATTTCTGAAAGGGATTCGGAGTCCCTTGCTTGATTAGCTATCCTCTTTTTCTGGATGTGGCCTGAAATAATGGGGGATGCCGAATCAATTATTTGACGCATAGTGTTTTTTCCGCTATAATTTACTCAATATCAAATTTGTACGAATCCAACAAACAGGGAGGCAGGCAATGATGTTCAAATTTCCACACAATTATCCCCTCAAGAACGGGGAAACTATCACATTGGATCTATTGAAAAGTTCGGAGTACAAAGATGTTCACGGGTTTCTGGGGCGGTTGGCTGATGTTGACAGGGACTACCTTAAATATGACGTAAGTAATCTGGAGTTTGTGAAAAACCGCATGGCGGCCATTGATCAGGGAACCCGAATTTCCATTGGGGCCCGGAACAAAGACGGATTGCTGGTCGGAGAAGCCACCGTTTACTGGACCCGGTTTGGTTGGAAAGCCCATATCGGGAAGCTGAGAATCGTAGTGGACAAGGATTATCGTAATCTTGGGCTGTCCCGTTATCTGTCTCAGCTGATCTTTTTCAAAGCTCAGGAACTGGGGTTGTCCAAGATAGTGGCGGAATTTGTTCGGCCGCAGGAGGCTGCACGGCATATTCTTGGTGCATTGGGGCTTAAAGAGGTGGCTGTGCTGCCTGGTTTTGCCATAGACAATAAACTGAACCGGCATGACATTATTGTGATGGCGGCTGACTTGGAAAACCTTTTGGACAAGTATGAAAACATGGTCTGGGACGACGAACACAAGGGTGGTTGATACACAAAAGATGTATTCTGTTCACCTTCGGCGCCTGTGTTCAGTGTTCTGACCGGAAAAGAGAAAAATCAGAGAATTGGCAATTGCCGGTTCCCTGATTTTTCTCGTCTTTGTCATTTGGCATCTAATACTCGGCCGCAGGCCGTAGGGGGTGTTTTTTTCAATCTTCCGGGATGGTGTCCACTTTCTCCAGGTCGATCATCCGAAAGGCCTTAATGACCTCCGGCAGGTAGAATTGGCCCTCCATGGCAGACAGTTCGTCTCTCGTCTCTACGAGTGTTTTTTGTTCTTTGTATTTTCTGAAGGGGCTGGTCATGGCTTCAAAAGAATCGGCGAGAGAGATGATGTTGGCAGCAATGGAAATATCACGAATTCCATTGGGATAGCCGCTGCCGTCCATGTTTTCATGGTGCTGGTAGACAATTCTGGCAATGTCCTTGAAGTTCAAGTTCTCCAGAATGTCCCGACTGAAGGTTACGTGACGGAAGATATAACTCAGTTCATATTCTGTGAGTTTCCCAATCTTGTTGATCAGTATCCAGGGCAGTTTCAGTTTTCCTACATCATGGACGTAGGCGGCCAGATAGAGTGTTTGAAGGTCCAGTTGGTTTTGAACATAGGGGAAAAGGGTGAGAAGTTTTTTGCCAATCATATAGGACAGGGATGCGACCCGGCTGGAGTGTTCTTTCCCTGTGTACCAGTCTTTTTCTTCCAGAAATTCAACAAACTGTTTTAAAAGAGAATTTCCCTTCATGTAGAATTCACTGACATTTTTTCTGTTCTCCGGGAATGAGACGGAGAATTTCTGGGCAATGTCCAGAAATACCTCCATTACATAAAGTTCCATGAAAACATCGGGGGTGTTAAAAGATGCGCGGAAGGCGAGTTTAGCGTCGCTGTACGCATCGGAAAAGTCAGCCCGGCGGGAATGGTGAAAGGCTCGGGCAGCAAAGAAGTAGTACCCATGGGCGGTTAGAAAATCCTGGTTTGCATTGAGTACACGGAAAGCCTTTTCCAGTGCATTTTCTGATTTAGTGGGATATCCCATGCTTGCGTATATCAAAGCCTGTTGGCAGAGATAGAAAAAACGGTTTCGCTTTCTCCCGCCTATGTTCAGGCTTTGGGAATAAGCGAGTGCGTTTTCAAATATTGTTTTCCTTTTCCCGGAGCCTGCTTTTTCTGATGAGGCCAGCTCTATGGAAGCGATTGTGTGAATGTGAGTCAGGCGCTGGCGAAGCTCCGGCCCGTACATGGGGAGCATACTGATGTAAGGACTTTCTGATTTGGCTTTTCCCATGTAATCCAATGCTCGTTTGCTGGTGGAAACTGCCAGATTGAAGTCTTTGCGATGAAGGGAGATCATGGCCTGGGTTGTCATATTGAAAATGA
This sequence comes from Acidobacteriota bacterium, assembly GCA_003650445.1. Taxonomy (GTDB): domain Bacteria; phylum Acidobacteriota; class Holophagae; order Thermotomaculales; family Thermotomaculaceae; genus UM-FILTER-49-7. Next base: position 11,669 of record QMQE01000059.1, read on the forward strand.
AACACGGGGCGATTTCCACTCCGGATGATTTGAGAGATTCTTCGTAAAAATGTTCGGCTTCATCATCCATTCCCAGCGCAGCGAACAGATGGCCAATGATGGCTGTGAGCAGTAACCGGGTCTGGTTATCCAATTTTGATTCAAAAGTATCATGTACCTGAGTCAGCAACTTTAATGCCGCAGGAAGGTCCCCGGTTTCGATGAAATTTCTGGTGTATTGGAAGAGTTGTTCCCGATAGCTTTCAAATTCTTTTTTCTCTGCCATGGATTGTTCGAAATGACTGATTATTGAGTCCAATATGATTGGTACCCGCTCTGAATAGAGCTCAAAATCTGTTTTTGAAAGGGTCTTTATGTTGCGCATACGGCTCAGGACTATTTTCTTCACAGTATCATTGTAAAAAATGTGAACGAAATAATCAAGGATGATTCTTAAAATAGATAATAACGCCTTTATTATCTGTTAGCTGCTTACTTGGCAATTCTGAGAATTCATCTCTGACAATTTCAGAGCGTATTTGAAATCAAGGAATTAAGATGGGAACAGAGGGGACTCACCGCAGAGGCCGCAGAGCACGCAGAGGGGGAGGAGCGGAGGAGAGGAGAAAAGAAGGGAATCCAACACAAAGGCACAAGGGCACAAAGGACACAAAGTTCAGAAAAGATAGAACGAAGGTTCAGAATCGGGGAATGGCCAATCCCCTTCTTTCGCGCACTCGCATTTTCACTTGCACTCGACCGCAGGGAGGAGGAGAGGGGAATTCAACACAAAGGCACAAGGGCACAAAGGACACAAAGTTCAGAAAAGAT
>QMQE01000060.1 GCA_003650445.1 Acidobacteriota bacterium
ACTTAACCTTGTCTTTGCTTAACCTCAACCTTATCTCTTCGGGTAGAAGTGGGGGTGAGAATAGTGCGAGTGAAAGTGCGAGTGAGCGAAAGAAGGGGGCCAGGCCATTCCCTGCTTTGTTTCTGCTAATCACAAATTACAAGTTACGAATCACGGCCCACAGATTTGGCCATTCCCTGTCCCCGCCCTTCCCTTTCGGTCAGAACACAGAACACTGAACACATCTTTTCTCACCCATCACTCTTCATGCTCAGAGAAACCCGATTCAGTTCCAGATCCACTGTCAGCACTCTCACCTTTACCCGATCTCCAACTGAAACCACTTCCTTCGGCTCTTTGACGAATTTGTCGCTCAACTGGGAGATATGGACCAGCCCGTCCTGATGGACACCGATGTCCACAAATGCCCCGAAGTTTGTAACGTTTGTGACAATCCCATTGAGCATCATTCCTTCAGTAATGTCTTTCAGTGTTTCAATCCCCGCTGCAAATTCAAAAGGCTCGTACTGTTCCCGGGGGTCTCGCCCCGGCGCCTTCAATTCCTTCACAATGTCCCGCAGGGTGGGCAGGCCGAATTCTTCCGTCACCAGTTTTTTCAGTGGCAGCTTATCCAGAACTTCCTCGCTTTGAATCAGGCCATCCACGTTTACACCGGCCAGTTTTGCCATGTCTTTAACCAGCTTGTAGCTCTCCGGGTGAATGCCGGTGTTGTCCAATGGGTTTTCCCCACCACGAATCCTTAAGAAACCGGCGCTTTGCTCATAGGCTTTCGGCCCGAAGAGACGTACTTTTTTAAGTTCTTTCCGACTCTTGAAGGGCCCGGTTCCATCCCGCTGCGCAACAATGTTCCGTGCAACAGTCTCCCCGATGCCGGACACGTAGCGCAACAGATGGAAAGAGGCAATGTTCACATCCACCCCCACCCGGTTGACAACAGAAACCACTGTACTATCCAGCTTTCGCTTTAGAAGTGACTGATTGACATCATGCTGGTACTGGCCAACGCCAATGGATTTGGGGTCAATTTTTACCAGCTCAGACAGCGGGTCCTGAAATCGCCGCCCGATGGAAACCGCGCCCCGGACTGTCACGTCATGGTCCGGAAATTCATCCCGCGCCGCCTCGGAAGCGGAATAAACCGATGCCCCGGCCTCACTAACCACCGCCACAATGGTGCCCTCCGGGACAATGGAACGAAAGAAGGACTCCGTCTCCCGAGATGCGGTTCCGTTTCCAATCGCAACCGCTTTCAGGCCATTATTTTTCATCATTTCAAGTGCCTTTTTCGCCGCGCCCACTTCGTCATTTCGCGGTTTTGTCGGGAAAATGACATCATGGGAAAGGAGTTTTCCCGTTTTATCCAACGCCACAATTTTGCAGCCGGTTCGATACCCCGGATCCACCCCAAGGACAGGGATATTCCCCGCCGGTGCGGCCAGAAGCAGTTTTTCCAGGTTCTCGGCAAAAACAGAAACCGCTTCCTCGTCCGCCCTTTTTTTTGCCTCTCCCCGGATGTCCAGCTCAATGGAGGGCAGAACCAGGCGAATCAACGCGTCTTCCAGCACCCTGGCCAGCCAGTCCCGATACAAATGGGTAGCCGGAATCATCCGTTCCCCCTCCAACCGCGCCAGAATCTCTCTATCCAGAGTAAGCTTTGTTCTAAGGATTTTCTCCCGCTCCCCCCGGCGGATCGCCAGCATCCGGTGGGAGGGAATCACCGATATCAACTCCCTGTAATCGTAATACTGCTCAAATTTGGAGCGCTTTCCTTCCCATTCCTTAGTCACCGTACTCTCCAGCACACCCTTCTGTGCCACAAAATCCCGTACCCGCCGACGGAAATCCGCATTCTCGGAGAAAAGCTCCGCCACAATGTACCCGGCACCGGCAAGGGCCTCTTCGCTGCTTTCCACCCCTTTTTTCGGTTCAACAAACTTTAAAGCAAGTCCTTGCAGTCCACCGGCGGAAGCTGACAGAATGGCGTCTGCAAGGGGAGCCAGCCCCCGTTCCCGGGCGATACTCCCCTTTGTCCTCCGTTTCGGCTTAAACGGCAGATATAGGTCTTCCAGTTCCTGTTTTGCATGGATGGATTCGATTTTTGCCTTCAAATCCGGAGTCAGTTTCCCCTGCTCCTCAATGGTTTTCAGTACGGTATCCTTTCGTTCATTCAGTTCTTTCAGGTATGCCAGCCCTTCTTCTACTGCCAATATGGCAACCTCATCCAGCCCATTGGTTTTTTCTTTCCGGTAGCGGGCAATGAACGGCACCGTGCTTCCCTCTGCGAGAAGCATCGTTACTGCCTCAACCTGTTCTCCTGAAACCGCCGCTTTTGCCATCAGCCACCTTTTGTCATCCGCATTCAGCATCCACATACTCCTCAATTTCAATGAAGCTTATTCTAACACGAAGAGAAGGGAAATGAGTGAAAGTGCGAGTGCGAGTGAAAGGAGAAAAACCAGGGAAAAGAAGAATCAGAGAAATCCCTATTCTTTCCCTTCTTTCACTCGCACTCACACTCGCACTTTCACTCGCACTCCCCTCTGAAGCTTAACCTCAACCTTGCCTGACCTTACCCTTTCCCTGTGTTAGAATATTCTCGTTAGAATTGAAGATTCCACGAATTGGAGGAAGTATGAAAAAACTAATTGTACTGGCAATGGCTGTGATGTTTGGTGCCCTTTCGGTTCTTGCGGGGACACCGGGTAAAGACCACGGTGTCTATGAGGTGCGGAAACCGGACAAGGTGTTGAAAAAGCTGAAAGATGAAAGTGATAATCTCCTTAAAACTGTTCAAGAAAAGCGGGAAGCCTATGAGAAGAAACTGAAAGAAGAAAAAGACCGGAAAAAGAAAGAGAAAAAACGGTTCCGGATGGATTTTTCAACTGTCAAGGTGCCGGCTTCTCCGAAAGTGTTCAAATCCGCGTTTCACTTTCCCCCGGTTGCCCAGTACTACACCGGTACCTGCTGGTGCTTCAGCACAACTTCTTACATGGAATCCGAGATTTACCGGCTCCATCAAAAGAAAATAAAACTCTCCGAGATGTACACGGTGTACTGGGAATACATTGAAAAAGTACGCCGCTTTGTTAAGAAATACGGGCACTCCCTTGTGGATGAGGGCTCTGAAGCAGATGCCATCCCTGCCATCTGGCGCCAGTACGGCATTGTGCCGGAAGCCGCCTATCCCGGTTACCTCAACGGAAAGAAAGAATTCAACCACATCCTTTTAATGAAAGAATTAAAGGGGTATCTGGAATATGTGAAAAAACTGGATATGTGGGATGAGAATGAAGTGCTCGCTCATACCCGTACCATTTTGAACAAGTATATGGGTGTTCCCCCGACCTCGTTCAACTATGAGGGCAAGGCATACACACCCCAGGCCTTTCTCAAGGACGTCTGTGGCCTGAACATGGATGATTACCTGGAATTCACATCCTTTGAATATATGCCGTTCTGGCAGAAGGGCGAATACACCGTACCGGACAACTGGCGTAAAGCCAAAGACTGCTATAATGTGCCGCTCCCTGTCTGGTATGGCATTCTCAATAAGGCAATGAAGAATGGGTACACTATCGCCATCGGCGGGGATGTGTCTGAACCGGGCTACCGTGGAAAGTATGATGCAGCTGTAGTACCTGATTTTGATATTCCGGAAAAGCTGATCAATCAGGATTCAAGGGAAATGCGATTTTATAACCACACCTCCACCGATGATCACGGGATTCACATGGTGGGATGGACTCATTTTGATGGCCATGACTGGTACCTTATCAAGGATTCTTCACGTAGTGCAAGAAGGGGGAAATTTGAGGGCTATCTTTTCTACCGGGAGGATTATGTCAAACTGAAAATCCTGGATTTTATGATTCACAAGAGTGCCGTTGACCCGAAAATCCTGAAACAGTTTGAAGAAAAGAAGATGGTGCCAAAGGCCGCAAAGAAATAACAAAACTTCTTAATCGCTCAAGAAAAGCCGTGGACATCCACGGCTTTTCTTGAGTAGGAGTAGGGGTAGGAGTAGGGGTAAGAAAAATCAGGGAGTTGACTATTCCCTGTCTTCTCCCCTCCGGGCTCAACCTTGCCTTCTGCTTAACCTCAACCTCTTCCCTTCGGGTGAGTAGGGGTAGCGGCGCGTTGCGCCGGATGTTAGATGACAGAAACAATCAAAGAATTGCCCATTCCCTGTCTTTTGATTTTCCCTGATTTTTCTTTCATTTAACACTCAACACCTATCACTCAACATTCGGTGCAGTGCGCCGCGGGCGTGGGCCATTCCTTCTCATCCGCTGCCAATCTGATCAAAGACTTTTTTCATCATGTCTTCAAAGTCTTCCGGTTCCGAAACCGCCAACACGCCGTCAACCACTTTTTCCGCCTGGCTTTTCTTGTAACCAAGGTTGACAAGGACATTCAGCGCGTCATCCCGAAAGGCGGAGCTACCGGAGGTTTCACCGGCTGCCTCAACCTCATCATGGGCCAGCTTCCCCTTCAATTCCAGAATGACCCGCTGGGCAGTTTTCTTCCCGATGCCAGGGATTTTTGTAAGAAAGGAAAGGTCTTCGTTGTCTATTGCCGCAGCAACCTCACCTGCCGGATGAGGAGACAACACCCCCAGTGCGGTTTTCGGCCCGATTCCACTGACGGAAATCAATTTTTCAAACAGTTCTTTCTCCCGGAGGCCAAGAAAACCGTACAGTTCGTTCCGGTCTTCTTTCACGTGATGATAGATTTCCAGTGAAACAGTTTCCCCGGCCTGTGGCAGGGAACAGAAGGTCTGAAAAGAGATAGCAAGCTCGTACCCGACTCCTCCTGTCAATAGAATGATTCTGCCTGTCTCCCGGCGAAGAAGTTTTCCCTCCAGAAATCCGATCATTTCAGAACGTCCCACTCCGCGAAATTTTCATTCCGGATATTTGCTTTTCCTGCTGTGCGGTATTGGGTTTCACTGTTGTAACCCCACTTGAGCCAGGTGGATGCTCCACCGCCCCGTGTGGTAATGAGAAAACGGTTTTCGATGCCGCCGAACCAGAAACAGCGGTCCCCCTGCCATTCCCGATCCCCTCCGTTGACATCAACGGGGAACCATCCAATTTTCGGCAGGTAAATCTCCGCCCAGCGGTGGAAAGCGGTATCCACAGAAGATGCCTCACCCCGAACCACCATAGAACCCACGTAGCGTGCTGGAATTCCGGCAGCCCGGCACAGCGAAACATAAGAGAATGTGTATTCAGAACAGGAGCCGGTTCCCCTTTCAATCACGGTCGGTGCAATGTCCCAGCCCCCTACCATTTGATAGTTGATTCGCCCGATGAGAAAATCATAGAGCTTTCTGGCAATAAAATAGGGATTTTTCTCGTTCCCCACAATTTCTTTGACTTTGTTTTGAATGAAGGCACTTTTGACTCTGTATTTGTCGCCATCCTGCAGGTATTTTTTTGCAATTTCCGCAGGAATTTCCGAGAGGCGTCCCACTTCATGGGGGAAAATCTTGGTGGAAATCCGGTAAAAGGTGCCCACTGCGTCCATTCGGACTGATTTCTTTTCTCCCGGCTTCAGCTGTCCCAGGTCGTAGATTTCCACTTTCTGGCCCCACTGGTCGGTTTCCATTCGTCCACCCTTCGTGTAAGTCAGTTTATCCAGTTTCTGGTTCGGTCCATCCTCCGGCAGTGCCACAACAATGGTACCGCCGGTTACGCGGCCGGGGCCAAGGTCCTGCACTTCGTTGAACAGGGTCGCATGGCCTTTCCTCGCTTCAGACCGAATACATTTACCATTGAGGCCATAGACATGTGCCACGTATAGTTTGTCTGTTTCATAGTCCGAAGCGTAGAGTTTTCCGCCGTCCAGCCAGACACCAGTTACCACCGGGCCCGGTGCTGAAATATAAAAGATTGTGTAACCGGTACGGATGTCCACCATGTAAACCCGGTCTTTCTTGCTGTCCGCAGCCCAGAGATAGCCGTTATCATCATAGGCCAACGCTGAAACGGAAGGGGATGGAGACTTGATAAATGCCAGTGTTGTGCCGTCCATGGGGTCTACCTGCTGAATCTCTTTAGCGCCCTTCGCAGACACCCAGACGTTGCCGCCCCGGTCACAGGCAAGCCCGGTGACATGGGCAAGCGGGGAGTCAATGGTACGAACGCACTCCCCTGTTTTCGGATTGAGAAAGTAAATCCGGTTGTTTTCTCCATCCGCCGCCACGAGGTGCGTTCCATCAAAGGAAAGAGCTGAAGGTTCGTAGCCAGGAAACTCAATGGCACCGGTGCGATTTCCCTTTCTGTCCATGAACAGAACAATATCTTCATGACGGTCTGTCAGGGCAAAACCGCCCCTGAATCCCGTCAGCCCTGTTGTAAAATCGGCTGGCAATGTCAAAATCCTTGAAAAAATCTCATTTCCCGGTGCAAAAGCCCCTTTTTGGTCATTTTTCTTATTATCGCAAGTCTGGGAAAGAACAGATACAGACAAAACCACACAGACAAGAACCAAACAAAGACGGGTAAACTGCCTCATTTGGGTGCGCTACCTCCGCTTTCTCCTTCAAATCTGAAGGAAAAGCGGCTGATCCTGGCCGAGGGGTCTTTGAATTGAAAACTGAAAATTGCCGTCTGGCCCACCGCTATCTTCGTTGCAATCTGACTCGCTGTTTCAGCAAAGACCTTACCCTTTCCGTCCAATGCCTGAACCACCATTTTCAAATTATGAACGGTTTCAGTCATGTCATTCTTCACCGCCCCTTCAAAGGTTACTGTATCTCCGGTACGGGTGGTTTTCTGAGTGACCATGTTAATTGAAACAGCTGGAACCGCCTCGGGAATCTTTTTTTCCTGTTCAATCAGGGCATAAGGTTTGTAGGGAACCGTTCGTTCTACATTATCGTCTGTCAGTACAAGGGAACCCGGTTTCGCCTTCTCGGTTTTCCCCTGCCCAGCAACCTGCCCATCCGCAACGGACCGGGCCCCGGGAACAATCACCTTTTCCGTCTTTTTTACAGCCTTGACTAATTTTCTCTTAATTGACATTTTCTTGCCTGCTTTTTCCACAACCAGAAGTTGAGAACCCTTCTTTACCACCCGGTCGCATTTCAGGACGGAACCGTCGTTAAATGTCACCAGCACATCCCCGAAGGACGCAATGGCCAGAAAGAAAATCGCCAGAAGCAGTGCTTTTCTCATGACTCACCTCTCTCGTATTAGAATTGCTGTATATCCAAGGGTATGTTCACACAATTTCCAGATTCTGTCAACCAATGGAGATAGCAGCAGAAATGAAATCAACAAAGGCAAAACCGGAAGCAGCAGAAAAAACAGCAAAGGCCTTTGAACAGCAGATTTCAACAGGCTGGCTGTCCGGTAATGAAGAACCCGAAAGAGTCCGCCCATCGCCTCAAGTGATTCCACCTGAAAGCCGGCGTCTTGTGCCAGTTTTCTGAACCCGAATTCCGTGAACCGAAAGAAATCGTTGGGCTGCTGGTGCGCCTCCCAGAGAAATGGGAAAACAAAGAAACAACGGCCGCCGGGACGGGTCACCCGGGCCATCTCCGACATGGCCAGCCAGGGAGAATGAAGGTGTTCTATTGTCACCACGGATAGAATTCCATCCATGGACGCGTCTCTCAGCGGAATCCTGTGGAGGTCCCCCACGATATCCAGTGCAGAATAGTCCCAGTTTTCATCGCCAATTGTGGCATCCAGTCCGATGAGGCGGCAATGCCGAAAAAATTCATGGTACTGACCTTCCCCCGCTCCCGCGTCCAGCAGCAGTGAATCCCCCGGAACTGCTTTCGCAAAAGTTGATATCCGCCGACGGATTTCCCGGTGAAAGGGGTCCAGAAGAAATTTAATCCATTTCCACATGGGCAAGTCCCACTCCCAGCATGAACGACAGGGCAGCCACCGGATAAAGCCATTTTCCGTGCCCCAGGCTGCCGATAGCCAGAATCACCAGGCAGGGCAGCATGGTATTCAGGAACAGCGCCCGATAGGTCTTCACCGGGTCTTCCCCCTCCCGGATTTTCTTCCGGCCCATGATGTACGCGATCCCGGCACCCACCAATACAATGCTATTGGTCGCCCGCAGAAAATGTGCGGTCAGCAACCACAGCAGCACGGCACCGGCAACAGCGCCGGAAAGCCCGATGTAGCCGCCAATACTCTCCCGGTAGAACCAGGCCAGATAACCCAGAAAAACCACCGATGCCGCCACCATAAACGCAACCGGCAAAAAGGCATGCTTTCGAATGGTGATACTGCCGGAAAATGCCGCCGCCGTTATCACCAGTGACAGTACAATGGCCCGCCGGTCCGCCTTCGCCAAAATGGTGCCAACCGCAGCAACAGCCCCCAGAATACCAAATGCTTTCCATGCCCAGGGTGTCAGAAAATTCTCCCCTGCGTAGAGCCCCAGGGCGTATACAATCAAAAAAGCCCCACCGAAGGATGAGGCCGTAATTTCGACAGTTGCAATCTTACTTGAATGGGATGCCATCGTACTTAGTCCGTTCCTGGAACAGTTTCCTGAGCTCCCGGAAACCGTCCCCGACCTTTCCATCGCCAACGGGACGGCCGTCAATCTCCACCACCGGAATCAATTCCGCGCCGGAGCCGGTGAGGAACACCTCGTCCGCCGCGATGAAATCCTGGAGCACCATTCCCCGTTCATGAACCGGGACATTGTGTTCTTTTGCAATTTCAATAATCACCTTCCGGGTAATACCCTGGAGAATGCCGTGATAGGGGGGCGGGGTAAAGAGTTCCCGGTTTTTTGCCGCAAAGATGTTGTCTGCGGTACATTCGGTAACATAGCCCTCCGCATTCAGCATAATGCCCTCGTCCGCGCCCATGCGGTTGGCTTCCATCTTTCCCATGATATTGTTCAAGTAGTTCAAGGACTTGAACATCGGGTTGAGCATGTCGGGGCGGGTACGCCTTGTAGAAACCGTCACCACTTTCAGCCCCTGTTCATAGCGGTCTTCCGGATAGAGGGCAATGCTTGTGGCAATGATGTAAATCGCCGCCTTTTCACATTTTCTCGGATCAATGCCCAGATCGCCCACCCCCCGGGTTACCAGCAGGCGGATATAGCAATCATCCAGCCCGGTGCGGCGGGTCGTTTCCAGCACAAGTTCCCCCATCTCCTTCTGAGAAACAGGAATACTCAGGCCGATGCCCTTTGCTGAATTGTAAAGTCTGTCCATATGGTCTTCCAGGCGAAAAACCAGGCCATTATATGCCCGGATTCCCTCAAATACACCGTCTCCATACAACAGGCCATGTTCAAAAATGGACACCACGGCGTCTTCTTTCTTGTTCACGAACTTCCCATTGAGATAAATGCTCAGTGCCATTGATCACTCCTTTATTCAGTTTATATTTTCATGCATCCATGTTCAGGTCAGATGCGGTTTTCAGACTCCGCATGACGATTCAAGACTCCCTTGCGAAACGTTTTGCCGAATCAAAGGTGTTTTGCATCAACATAGCAATCGTCAGCGGCCCCACGCCCCCTGGAACCGGTGTCAGCAGCGACGCCACTTTCTCCACCGCTTCAAAATTTACATCGCCACAGAGCGCGTAGCCTTTCTCCGCCACCTTAGTTGCCTTCAAACTGCTTTCACCGAAGAGTTCAATCGCTTTTTCTACATCGTCCACGCGGTTTACACCGACATCCACAACAACCGCACCGGGTTTAACAAAGCTCTTATCCACAAAATATGGCCTTCCAACCGCTGCAATTACCACATCCGCCTCCCGGCAAACATCCGCCAGATTCTTTGTGCGTGAATGGCAGATGGTAACTGTGGCATGACGCTGTAACAACAGCATGGCCGTCGGCTTCCCAACAATATTGCTCCGTCCGAGTACCACAGCGCGTTTTCCCTTCAATTGGACATCATACTCGTCCAACAGTTTCATGATGCCCCTCGGCGTGCAGGGAACAAAACACTCATCCCCCACCATCATCCGGCCAACATTCACAGGATGAAAGCCGTCAACATCCTTTTCCGGCAAAATCAGGGACAACATCCTCTTCTCATCGAGATGGCCCGGCATCGGTAGCTGGAGCAGAATTCCGTGGATATCCGGATCGTTGTTTAACCGGAGAATCAATTTTGCCAGTTCATCCTCAGACACATCATGCGGTAACCGAAACCCGCTTGAGAAAAAGCCAAGCTTTTCACAGGCCTTCTCCTTCATTCGCACATACACTGCAGAAGCCGGATTCTCTCCCACCAGAATTACAGCCAGCCCCGGCCGAAGTCCTGAAGATACAAGTTCATTTCTTAATTCATCTGTAATCTTCCGGGCCAGCGCTTTACCATCCATCAAAACCGCCATTGGCTCTCCTCTTTTCTCAAAACTGACGCATCCAGTTTATCATAAAATTACATTGGCCCGGGACTACAGGCAGACTCAGCAAGAAGAATCTCTTCAATTTCCTTGTCTTTTAAAGCCCACAGCTCATTTAACCACCGCTGAAACCCCTCTTTGAATTTCATATCATTGAAATAATCCCCGATTAACTCGGATGCTACCGGCAAGTCACGCACTTGTACCACAATCTTCCTCGCCTTTCCGCAGAAAAACTGCCAGAGCGACACCACCCCATCCGGATAAACAAGTGTAATATCAAGGATTCGATTCAATTGTTCCCCCATTGAGCCCAGAACAAAAGCTATCCCTCCGGCCTTCGGTTTCAGTAAATGACGGTACGGGGATTGCTGCTTCCTTTGCTTTTCCGGACTGAATCGAGTCCCTTCCACAAAATTGATAATTGCAACTGGAATATCCCGGAATTTTTCGCAGGCCTTTCTGGTTTTTTCAAGGTCCTTCCCTTTCAAATGCGGCTTTTTCAATAACGTTTCTCTGGAATAGCGCTTCATAAAGGGAAAATCCAGAACCTTCCAGATGAATCCAAATATCGGTACCCATATCAGCTCTCTCTTCAAAAAAAACTTCAACGGGGGTATCTTTTTGCAAAAAGCCATCTGCAAGACAAAAATATCCGCACCCGACTGGTGATTCGGCAACAAAAGGTACCACCCGTTTACATTCAGGTTGCCAACACCCCTGATCTCCCACTCTGTCCGGTGAAACGCCCTGAAAATAAGGTTGTTGATCCCCATCCAGCAAATGACGATTTTGTTTAGAATACTGTCACCTAACTTTCGTATAACTGGAAAAGGAAATAAGTACTTAAAAAAGGCGGCTATAATTATAAACGGCACCCACATAAGTGTTTGAATTACCAGAATAACTATAACCAACACCCCTTTAACAAATCCAGGTAAGTACTTCAGCATATCGGCCTCCTGTACATCTCTTCCTTTATCTATTATGCAATAAATCCCTATCTGAAAGCAAGAACAGGAAAAACAAGAGAAAAACTTTTTTTTGAAAAATACCCTCAAACTTAATAATACCGTATCTCATTTGTTTTTTTAACTTTATAGCATTCCAATTTCCCGTGCAGTGGGATAAACAAAGAAAATCTATCGAAATAGCTTCCTATTCTGTCTTCCCTGTGCAATAATCTCTTCAGCGGTTTGTTCGGCCTGTCACGTTGTCAGATTGATATTCCGTATGTTTTTTTCAAGGAGTTTCGAATGTCTCAGAGTTTGTATGTCGGTAATTTCCCGTATTCCACCACAGAAGATGAATTGCGCGCAATGTGCGCAGAGCATGGTTCAGTTGAATCTGTTCGTATTATCAGTGACCGTAACACCGGTCTCTCACGCGGCTTCGGTTTCGTTGACATGGCGACCGAAGATGAAGCACAGGCTGTTATTTCAGCACTGAATGGTAAAGATATTGGTGGAAGGGAACTGAAAGTAAACGTTTCCAAGCCCAGAGAAGAACGCCCCAAGCGCGACCGCTGGTAAATTCTTCTTACAAAATTGAAAGCGAAAAGCCGGGCTTCTGCCCGGCTTTTTTTATGCCCGCAATCAGGGAGTGGGCGGCGGAAGGTGCAAGTGCGAGTGCGAGTGAGCGAAAGAAGGGGGCCAGGCCATTCCCTGCTTTGTTTCTGCTAATCACAAATTACAAGTTACGAATCACGGCCCCCAGAGCTGGCCATTCTTTGTCCCCTCCCTTCCCTTTCGGTCAGAACACTGAACACTGAACACATCTTTTCTCATCATCACCCTTCGGGTGAGTAGGAGTAGGGGTAGGAGTAGGGGTAAGAAAAATCAGGGAGTTGGCAAATGTCCCCTGCCTTTTCTGAATCTCATCTTTACTCAGGCTCAGACTTAAACTTCTCTTTCAGCATGGGCATTTGGTGTTTGTCAGTTTGAAAATAAAAATGGAGGCGACGGCCGGATTTGAACCGGCG
>QMQE01000061.1 GCA_003650445.1 Acidobacteriota bacterium
ACGGTAGCCATTTTTGCTTTTCCTTCCGGCAACGAGAGGGCCAGGGGCTGGGCAGCCCGGGCGGACAGGGAGAATAAGGGCCGGCCATTTTTCAGTTCAGCCTTGAAGTTCCCTCCGATTTTCACCGGCAGGACGTTGGATGGCAGGCCGGGAAAGAATTCGGCAGTTGCCTTTGGGGGGAGGTGCAGGGCATATTGGCCCTTCATTTTCGGCGTCGTTGAAATGCCGGAAATTTTACCGGACAGTGAAACGGTCAAGGGAAGGGGGTTCAGGAGCCGGATTTTCGGTACTGAAACCTGCAGTGAGTCCGGGGTTTTCCCCGTCAGCTGAATGGTGGCTGGCGCGGCGAGTTTCAATTTTTCTGAAACCAGGGAGGAAACGGTCATCGAAAGTGACAGTTGTTCCGGTGTGTTGCCATTGAAAAGCGTGTGTCCATGAGCGTTCAATGTGAGGAAGATATCCCGGAACCGGACTTCAGCACCCCTTGTCCGAATTTCCAGCGAACCACTGACAGGGCGACCCTTTTCCAGTGTAATGGCAGCTTTTCCGGAAAGCGTCCCGGAAACCGACAGAGGGCTTCCCTTGAGGAAATTGCGAAGCCACTTTTTTGATGCGATCTTATCCCAGGAAACATTCACCACCCCGTCCATTACGGGAAGAACAATGCGCCCGTTGGCGAAGAGGGTACCGCCCTCCGGGAAAAGCTGTGCTCCGATACGACACACGCCGCCACTGAACCTGCATTCAACACTTCCCGGAATCAGCAGAGATCCGAAGGGAGTTTTCAAAAACACAAATGCATTATCCAGAAAAATATCTGGAATCGGTGGCAGTATCGGATTGGCAGTTTCTTTCCCCCTTTTCCTTTTCGTGAAATCCGACAGGGACGGGACCCCGTCGATCTTGATTTCTCCCCTTCTATTGACTGTTGCATGAACCGTCAGTCCGACAATATGGATACTGTTAATTTCCCCCCGGCGGATGCCCCCGAGGGTATAAAAGACGTGGATGTCCGGGAGCTTGAGCTTTTTCCCCCCGGTTTTTCCGATTTCAACGCCCCGGAAATGTGCTCCATTAAATCCGACATTCACAATCTGAAACCGGTTAAGGGTAAGTCCGAACCCGGCTGCGGTTTCCATTGCTCTTCGTCGAACAGATTTTTCCAGCAAATGCTGTGCTATCGGCATGAATACCAGGAACAGAACACAGAACAGAGCCAGTGAAAGAAGAAAATAGGGAGTTCTCTTTTGTATCTTATTCATCCCCTTGTGGTTCATACAGTGATTTTACGCTACGGCTTGTCTGCTGTCAAACAGCTCGGATAGAATTGACGGGTTCGACAGCCCCCGGTTTGAACACTTATCCTCCCTCATGCTATGCAGAAACGATGAAATCGTGTAAGGTAATGCTCGGAAGAAAAATAGAGCCGGAGGATACGATGCGTGGAGAATTGAAGTGGATTGCCTGGGAGACAACGCCGAGATGTAACCTGTCCTGTGTACACTGCCGGTCATCCTCGAGCATGCACATGCCGGAGGTGATGGACACAAAACAGGCCTTGTCTGTACTGGACAAGATTGGTGATTTCTGCAGTCCGGTGGTGGTGCTGTCCGGGGGGGAGCCCCTCCTTCGCAAGGACATTTTCGAGCTGGCACAGTATGGAACTGACAAGGGGTTTCGGATGTGCATGGCAACCAATGGGACCCTGATCAATGACACTCACTGTGAAAAGATGATCGAAACCGACATAAAGATGGTGTCATTGAGCATAGACGGCAGTACTGCGGAGATTCACGATAATTTCCGGAACCACAAGGGCGCATTTACCGGTGTGATGCGGGGGATTGAGTTTCTCAAGAAACACAAGATTCCGTTTCTCATTAACTCATCTTTCACCAAGCGGAATCAGGCAGATATCGAAAACACCTACAGGCTGGCGAAGGAGCTTGGCGCCACGGCGTGGTATATGTTTATGATTGTACCCACCGGCAGGGGGGAGGATGTGATGAATGAACTCATTGACACGAAAGATTACGATGAGATTCTTCGCTGGCATTACCGCATCGAGCAACAGGAAAATGACATCCTGGTACGTCCCACCTGTGCCCCGCATTACTACCGGATTTATATTGAGGAGGCGATGAAGGAAGGGAATTCCGCCAAACGCCGGAATCTGACATTCTCCACCGGCGCTAACAAGGGCTGTGTGGCGGGGCAGACAATCTGTTTGATCCGTTCGGACGGAGAAGTGTTGCCCTGCTCCTATTTCCCGGTGTCCGGAGGAAATATTTTCAAGCAGTCCATGAAGGAAATCTGGAATTCCAAGCTGTTTCTGGAAATGCGGGATATTGAAGGATACAAGGGCAAATGCGGTGTCTGCGAATACAAAGGGGTTTGCGGCGGATGCCGCGCCCGGGCCTATGCGATGGAAGGCGACTACCTTGCACCGGAACCTTTCTGTGATTACGAGCCGGGACACCTGAAAGAGAGAAACTGACTGGTTTCCCCTTTTTAGCGATTTTATTGATTTCACTGCATGAAATCGGTGATATTGTTGTGCCTGTTGAAAAAAACTGAAAAACCGTACAAAAAACATACATAAAGAATTAAAACATCGCCTTCTTAGTCAAACTAAGTAATAGATTAAAACCAATGTGTATAAGGGTTTTCCCGTCTTTTATGTTGGAAATATATTGACTGATGGTAGAATTTTAGTAAAATAGTAAAAACTTGGTTGTTATGGGTCGGTGCATGGGATCAGCAAATAGTATTTTCAAAACGCATTTCATTCTGATTGTTGTGGTGTTTCACGCATTGATGACAATCAGTGGTTTAGCCTGGGTTTATATCGAATATCAGTCCTGTGCAAGAGATGCTGCCGCAATCCGTATTCAGGATATTTCCCGTTGCAAGGGGGAGGCAGAGCGTCATCTCAAGGCCTTTGTTTCCAGTATGGAGAATTCGATAAGCGCTGGGCCGACGGGTGAAATGTCCGAGGAGAAAGCTGCACAGGCGGTCTGGAATGAAACTTTTGGTGAGAGGGGCTTCCTCTTTCTGTTTTTCCCGGCAAGTGGCAGGCTGGCCGGCCGCTGGCATGGAAAGGAGCACCTGATTCCAATTACAAAATTGAAAAATCCCTCCGGTCAGGCCTTCCTTAAAAGTCCCTGTCTTCAATCGTTGAAGACCGGAAAAGCCCATTGGATTGACAACGTTTTTACCGGCTGGGCACCCGGCCACGAAAACTGGTCTTTTTATCTTTCCCCGAATGTCGGGAGCCGAGTTGTGGTCGGTGCGGCTCTGGATATGGCTGAAACGACCCGTACCGCCGATGCCTATATGGAATTATCCAGGAAACACATCCGGCACTTTGCAATCGGCATGTTGATTGTCTTGCTGGCAATGCTGCTGGCAACACTGGCTGTCGCATTTCTTCTGGCACGAAAGATGGGCCGTGAAATCAAAGGCTATGCCGGTTCGCTGAAAATAGCATTGGCAAACGAAACACCAATAGAGCAGGGAAGCAGTCAGCTTCAGGAATTCAGAAAGCTTGCTGAAGGTACTAATTTATTGCTGGCAGAGAAAAAAGAGACCGCAGAACAATACCGAAAGCTCTTTGAAACCAGCGCGGTGTCCATCTGGGTGGAAGATTTTTCGGCTGTCCGGGCTATGCTGGATAAACTGAAGGATGAAGGTGTAGATGATCCTGACATCTATTTTAAGGAGAATCCGGAATTTGTAAAGAAGGCTGCCAAGGCGATTCGGATTCTGGATATCAACCGGGAAACCCTGAGAATGTATGATGCAAAAAGCAAGGAAGAGCTGCTTTCATCATTGGATGTTGTTTTTTCTGCCCCATCATACCGGGGCTTTGCAAAAATGCTGGCGGCCCTTTTCCGTGGAGAACGCCTGATTCGGTATGAAGAAGTGAACCGCAAATTGACTGGCCGGGATATTTACGTGCTGATTTCTATCACCGTTGATGAATCAGAAGACTTCAGCCGTCTGATTGTTTCTCTTGTGGATATTACGGAGCGGAAATTGGCAGAGGAGGCTTTGGCTGAGGAAAAAGACCGACTTGCGGCAACCCTTCATTCCATTGGAGATGGCGTGTTGGTAATGGATGCAAAAGGCAAAGTGGTGATGATGAATCCGGCAGCAGAGAAGATGACCGGTTATGCGTTTTCGGATGTTTCGGGTTATCCCCTGGAGCAGGTGTATCGTATTGTCAGGGTGGGAAATGGGTATGGTGTTGATGAAACCACCCGCATCTTTTTCAAGAGGGAAGATCTTGAAATTGAGGGAGAGGAGCTGGTTTTGACTTCCGTTGACGGAAAACGGTACATCATTGACGAGACCCGGTCTCCGATCCTTGACAGCCACAGGAAGCCCCGGGGAATGGTTGTGGTGTTCCGGGACATCACCGGGCTGAAACGGAATCAGGCTCGATTTGCCAGGGCGAAACGGCTGGAATCCCTGGGGCTTCTTGCTGCAGGGATTGCCCATAATTTCAATAATGTCATGACGGCTGTTTTCGGGAACATCTCTCTGGCAAGGATGCTGTCCGAACCCGGCTCAAAAATTGCGGATAAACTGGGCACAGCGGAGGATGCGATTGAACGGGCAAGGGAACTGACTTCTCAGCTCATTACCTTCTCCAGGGGTGGGGCACCGGTGGGGAAAGAGGTGGATTTGGCCGCGTTGATATGGTCCAGTGCGAAGAGGGCGGTTGGGGATGCTGCCACTGAATGGTCGGCAGATATTGCAGATCCCCTCTGGCCGGTGAAGGTGGATGATTCACAGTTTGTTCATGTAGTGGACAACCTGGTGAAAAATGCAGTGGAGTCCATGGATGGTGGCGGCAAACTGGAGATCAAAATCGAAAACGTTCAGATAGGAAAGGGTGATCCCCTGGTGGATCCCGGGAATTACGTAAGACTGTTTTTTTCCGATGTCGGATGCGGCATTCCCCTGCAACATCTGGATCGGATATTTGATCCCTATTTCACAACCAGAGATGGTGCCCAGGGACTGGGTCTGTCCATTGCCTATGGGATTGTCAAGCGTCATGACGGCCATATCCGAGTCGAATCAGAGCCGGGTAAGGGCAGCCGCTTTGAAGTCCTCCTCCCCGCCATCCCACCAGAGCAGAAATAGAGTAGGAAAAGTGAATGTGCGAGTGCGAGTGAATTGAAGAGAGATTGGAGCAGATAAGTTTGAGCCTGAGCAAAGGCAGAGAATCAGCCACTCTGATTTTTCCCACATCCACTTGCACATTCACACGCACAATCCCTGCGCTGGTGCCGGAATACCGGATTGCTCATTCCGGTTCATAATGGTAAGCTGATACAGCGCTTAAACGTGCAATGAATTGATACAGGAGTTGTGTTATGGATAAGCCGTTGTTGAATGCCCTTCAGGGGAAGCAGCCGGAGGTACCCCCGGTATGGATCATGCGTCAGGCAGGCCGGTTTCTGCCCGAATACAGGGCTATCCGGGCGGAGAATTCGTTTCTGGATATGTGCAAAACACCGGAATTGGCGACTGAAGTTACCCTCCTTCCGGTGGAAAAGTTTGATATGGACGGGGCAATCCTGTTTTCTGATATTCTGATTTTCAGTGAACCGATGGGGATGAATCTGGAGTTTATTGAAGGCCGAGGGCCGGTGTTCCACAATCCGGTTCGGACACGTGAAGACGTGGAGGCATTGAAGACAGAAGGGGTTGCGGGGGAAGTGGGATTTGTTTATGAAACCCTGGGCAGCTTGTCAAAATACCTTCCCGAAAGCAAAACGCTGATCGGCTTTGCCGGGGCGCCGTTTACCCTTGCCTGCTACATGGTGGAGGGAGGCGCTTCCCGGAATTACACCTACCTGAAAGCGATGATGTACAACGATGAGCGGAGTTTCCACCTTCTGATGGAAAAACTGTCCACAGTGCTGGAGGGCTATCTTTCTTCGCAGATCCAGGCCGGTGCAGAGGTGATCCAACTCTTTGACACCTTCGGGGGTGTACTGTCCTGCTTTGACTATGAACGATATGTTTTTCCCTATGTGAAACGCATTTTCAACACACTGAAGGGACAGTTTCCCGGAACGCCTTTGATTTATTTTGCCAAAAACGGTTTCAGCTTTTTTCCGTTACTTCAGGAACTGAAAGCGGATTGTCTCGGCGTAGACTGGTCCGTGTCGTTGGCTGATGCGGCGGAGCGTTCTGGAAATCGCTTCATCCTTCAGGGGAATATGGACCCGGTGGTGCTTTTCGGCGGCAGTGATGTCATTGAACGGGAGGCAAAGCGGGTCATTGAAGAGGGCAGGAAAATCAAGGGGCATGTGTTTAACCTGGGTCACGGAATTCTACCTGAAACGCCTGTGGACAGTGTTCGGACACTGCTTGAGGTGATCCGGTGCAGTCAACCGTTGTCTTAGCCGACTATGGCGGCCCTGAAAAACTTTCCGATGTCCAGCCGTTTCTCAAACGAATTTTTTCAGACCGGCGCATCATTGATCTGCCTACGATTTTCCGGCTGCCGCTTGCGTTCCTGATTTCCCGCTTGCGCAGTAGCAAATCCAGGGAAATTTACGGTAAAATCAATGGCTCTCCGGTGAATCAGACTGTATCGGAGATGTGTCGGGTACTCAATGAAAAACAGGGGTTCCTTCATTTTGAGCCGGGATTTCGCTATGCGGCGCCGTTTTTTCATGAGACGGTGAAAAAAGCGGCAGAAAACGGCCGGGTGTTGGTTCTGCCCACCTTTCCCCATTATTCCTTTTCTTCCTACGGCAGCCTGGAAGATGCCGTTGCCGACCTGAAAAATGTGAGGTTGGCAAAGCCTTACTATAATAATGATACCTTCTCAAAATTATTGTCCGCGAAAATCCGCAAGATTCTGGATGAACCGGGCCCAGGCCCTGCGGCAATCCTCCTGACTGCGCATTCTATCCCGAAATCCACTGTTCTAAAGGGGGACCCGTACATCGGGCAGGTGAAAACTCAGGCGGCGGGGATTGGAGCGCAATTTCCAGATGTTCCGGTGAGACTGTCGTTCCAGAGTCCACTGGGCCCGGTGAAGTGGGTGGGCCCCTTCCTGGAGGAATCGGTCCGTGTACTGGTGGAAAACGGAATTCGGCGTCTTGTTATTGTGCCGCTGAGTTTCACGGTGGACAATTCTGAAACTCTCTTTGAACTGGACCTGTTTTTACGGGAGTTTGCTGGTAAAATAGGAATTGAACAGGTGGACCGGGTTTCCTGTTTCAATGACGATGTCCCGTTTCTGGATTTTCTGCTGGAGTTTGCCGACAACCAGTTCAGGGAGTTGGAATCAGATGAAAACCGGTTATGAATCGGAAAAAGTGGGAGGCCTTGTGAAAATCGCAGTAATCGGCGGTGGAATTTCCGGATTGGGAACGGCATTTGTCATGGGCCGGAGAATCCCCGGTGCTAAGATTGATGTCTTTGAAAAAAATACAACTCCCGGCGGTACCATTTCGAGTTACAGGAACGAAGGGTTTCTGATGGAGACCGGCCCCAACGGCTTTTTGTCCGGTAAGCCCACGACACTGAAGATTGTAGATATGCTGGAAAAACAGGACACGTTGCTTCCGGCAGATTCAAAAGCAGAAAAACGAATGATTGTGAAACATGGGCGGCTGGTGACACTGCCCGATAAGCCGCTGAAGTTTTTTTCTTCGTCAATTTTGTCCTTTGGCGGGAAACTCCGGATTATGAAGGAACCCTTCATTGCGAAGAAAACCGGTGATGAGGATGAAACCATTGCTGAATTCGGTAAACGCCGACTGGGGGAACAGGCGGTGACCTGGATGTTGGATCCCATGGTCAGTGGCGTGTTTGCAGGGAATGTGGATAAATTGAGTCTGGCATCCTGTTTCCCACGGATTCATGAGCTGGAAATGGAATATGGGAGCCTGGTCAAGGCGATGATGAAGCTGCGATCAAAAAAAGCCTCCCCTTCCGGGCGTCTGACTTCTTTTGAGAACGGAATGGGACAATTGATTGAGATGATGGTGGCGGCTGATGCTTTTCGGCTTCATCCCGGAATCGAGATTCGGGAAGTTCAGAAAGAAGGCGATGGGTTCCATCTGGACCATGTTCGCGGGGCCTACGATGCAGTGGTGCTGGCGGTGCCGGCGTACAGCCTTGCTGAGATGGTTATCCCCGGCCTGGAAGGACTTAAGCAGGATCTGGCGTCTATCCCTTATCCGCCGATGGCGGTTGTGCCTTTCGCGGTAAAAAAAGGCATAGCCAGCGGGTTTGGTTTTTTGATTCCGTCTGTGGAGAAACGGGATATTCTGGGTGCTTTGTATTCATCCGGAATTTTTCCCAACCGTGGCACAGATGAGCATGACCTTGTGACGGTGATGCTGGGTGGAGACCGTCACTATGAGGTTCGGGAGATGGGTTTGGCGGAACTGGTGGATAAAGCGTCGGAGGAATTGGCGGGCTTTTTGAAAGTAGAGCGGCGTGAACTTGAAAACATCGGGCTTTTCAGGTGGCAGCGTGCAATCCCGCAATACTACACCGGACATTATAAAATTGTGGAGAAGGTTGAAGAGGCAAGCGCGTCTGTCCCGGGCCTTTTTGTGACTGGAAATGCTTTTTATGGAATTGGGATCAACGACTGTACTCTTGCCGCATTTAAGATAGCTGAGAAGGTGCAAAATTATCTGACGGAGGACGGAGAATGAGAATCCTGTATGAATTGTCCGTGGCAGCCAATTTTGTTGCACTGTTTCTGTTCTTTGTCTTTGCTTATAAGAAAAGTCGGCCGGTTTTCATTGGGGCTTCTTCCATGCTTGCTGTCGGTACGTTGATGTTGATGTTTTTTCTGGCAATCCAGGGGGTGCAAACCCATTCCCAGCCGGTAACGACACCATTTCTCAGCTATAATTTTCTGGCTATGCTTATCTATCTCCTCTATTTTTTGTTTGAATTTCGCTTCAAAATTCTCCTTTTGGGAACTTTTCTGGTGCCGGTGGGATTCTTTTTCAACATAGTTTCCCTATTTTCCAGAAATATTCAGGTTGCACAGCTCAAAATGGCTTCTCCATTTCTCCTCGGGATTCATACCGGTTTTCTGATGCTGGGAGAGGCTCTCTTCATCCTGGCTTTTGCGTCTTCGGTGATGTACCTGATTCAGGAAAAAAACTTGAAATCCAAGCGCTTTAATCAGTGGTATTCAAGGCTTCCATCCCTGGGGAAACTGGAAGAAATGGCCGGGCTCGGGGTTTCCGCCGGTTTTCCGTTGATTACAACGGGACTGCTCATCGGCTTTTTCTGGGCGGCAAAGATATGGGGACCCGGTTGGTATTTTGACCCCAAAGTTATCTGGTCCACTGCAATGTGGTTGATTTATGCCTGGATTTTTTACAGCAGAGTTTCGGACAGGATTCGGGGCCGCCGATTTGCGCTGGCGGTTATCTGGTGTGTGGCGTTGATTCTGTTTTCTTTTGTCGTCAGTGGTTTTCTGCCGTCCATTCACACACTGAAACAATCATACGGGGCAAAATAAATGGGACTGGTTCTAGTTGGGTTAAATCATGAGACAGCGCCGGTCCGGCTTCGGGAACAAGTGGGGTTTAACGAAGAAGAGCTTTATAAGGCACTCCACCAACTGATTCGGGAGGAGGTATTACGGGAACTGGTAATTATCTCCACCTGTAACCGAACGGAACTGGTGGCAATGGCCACAGACGATGATGCAGGGGAGGCTCTGCTGGCTTCTTTCCTGGCGAAACGTGCCGGAGTACCGGTATCTGAAATCAGGGAACATGTGTATGTATTCTGGGGGCTGAAGGCGGTGGAACACATTTTCCGGGTGGCGTCCGGCCTGGAGTCCATGGTGCTCGGCGAACCGCAGATTACCGGGCAGGTGAAGGATGCATTCGACTTTGCAATCTCGGCCGGAACGGCAGGGAACCGGCTCTCCAGCATTTACCGTCACACGATTCAGACAGTAAAACAGGTACGGACTCAGACGGAGATTGCAAAAAATGCAGTGTCAGTTTCCTATGTTGCAGTGGAACTGGCACGGAAGGTGTTCGGTGAATTAAAAGGCCGACGGGCACTTCTCGTTGGAGCTGGTGAAATGTGTGAACTGGCGGCCACCCACCTGAAAGAGCGGGGGGTGGACGCGGTGGACGTTGCCAACCGAACCCTTTCCCGGGCGGAGCAACTGGCCGGCCGTTTCAGCGGAAGCCCTTATTCATTGGGAAATATACGGGATGCACTGTCGGTGGCAGATATTGTTGTAAGTTCCACCGGCTCACCGGATCCTGTGATCCGGCGATCGGATGTGGAGGCTGTACTACGGAGTCGGAAAGCGGTGTCCCTGCTTTTTATTGATATAGCAGTGCCCCGGGATATTGAGCCTGAAATTGCCAATCTTCCCGGAGTGTTTCTGTTCGATATTGATGATTTGCAGAAGGTAATTGAAGTCAACAGAGAAAAACGAAAGAAAGAGGCGGAAAAAGCGGCTGTACTCATTTCGAAGCGGGTCCGGGAATATGAGAAATGGCGGCGGATGCAGGATGTAAACCCCATGATTGTTGAATTACGCAGGAGCGTTGAGGCAATGCGGAAGGAGGAAATGGAGAAATCCCTGAAGCATCTTCATGGTTGTTCAGACGAGGTTAAAAAGGAATTGGACCGGCTCAGTTATTCCATTATGAACAAAATGCTGCACCAACCCATTACCGAACTGAAACGAGCGGCCCGGGAAGAAAACCTGGAAAGTGGGCTGGTGTCATTTTTCAAATCCATATTCAAATTAAACGGATAAGGAAGGGGAAGAGAATGCAGGTAAAAATTGGAACAAGAGGCTCCCAACTGGCTTTGTGGCAGGCGGAGCATGTGAAAATGCTGTTGGAGAAAGCCCATCCCAGCCATGAGTTTGTTGTCCGGATTGTCAAAACAACAGGTGATATGGATCAGAAAACCCCGTTGAACCAGATGGGGGGTGTGGGCCTGTTTACCAAACAATTGGAATTGGCACTGGATGCGGGGGAAATTGATCTCGCAGTTCACAGTTGTAAGGATCTCCCCTCTGAAATTGATCCCAGGTTTCGGCTTTCTGCTTTTTTAGAACGGGAAAAAGCTCAAGACGTTCTGATTTCAAGCACAATTCGCCTTTCTGACCTTGAAAAGGGCGCAGTCGTGGGTACCGGAAGCCTGCGGCGGGTCAGCCAGCTTAAGAACCGTTTTCCCAATGTGGAAACCCGGGAGCTCAGGGGGAATGTGGATACACGGTTGAAAAAATTGAAAAATGGGGATTATGATGCCATTGTCCTTGCTTATGCTGGGGTAAAACGTCTCGGGCTGGATTCGGTAATTGCGGATGTGATTCCTGAAGAGGTACTGATTCCGGCGGTAGCCCAGGGAGTGGTTGCTGTGGAAGTCCGCCAGGGCGATAATTTTGTTCATGATATTGTTTCGTCCATTGACCACAGGGGTACACGGTTGGCAGTTATGGAGGAACGGGACTTTCTTCGAGTTGTGGAAGGCGGCTGCAAGGTTCCGGTGGGATGCTATGCCACATTGGGGAAGGATTTTAAAATTCGGGGCTTTATCGGGAGCGTTGACGGAACAGAGGTCGTTCGTCATGAGATGGTGTTGCCCTTTGAGGGCTTTGGCAATGCCGGCAGAACACTGGGGCAGGCCATGCTGGCAGACGGCGGTGCGGAAATTCTTGAGAAAATAAAGGAAAGCGAAGGAATATAAACAACCAAATGATGAAGTTATCTGCAATTTGCCTCCTTTGGCGAAAAGATGGATTTTCATGACATTTTTCCTTGCAATCCAATGATTTTCTGTTACCATACTGTCTTTGCCGGGAGTATTTCCCGGTGAAAGTGGGGAGGTTCCCGAGCGGTCAAAGGGAACAGACTGTAAATCTGTCGCCGGATGGCTTCGGAGGTTCGAATCCTCCTCTCCCCACCAGTTTTTAGCGGGAGTAGCTCAGTTGGCTAGAGCATCAGCCTTCCAAGCTGAGGGTCGCGGGTTCGAGTCCCGTTTCCCGCTCCATATTTTTTGTTGAATCAAGAAATATGCCCACGTGGCTCAGTCGGTAGAGCACGTCCTTGGTAAGGACGGGGTCACCGGTTCAAGTCCGGTCGTGGGCTCCATTTTTTATAGAAAACTCTTTATAGAAAGGAGAGAAAAACAATGGCGAAGGCAAAATTCGAAAGAACGAAACCGCATGTTAACATTGGAACCATCGGTCACGTAGACCATGGCAAAACCACATTAACAGCGGCAATCACCCTGGTACTGGCGAAAAGCAAAG
>QMQE01000062.1 GCA_003650445.1 Acidobacteriota bacterium
CAAAGCGGCGCGTTGCGCCGGATGTTAGATGATAGGTGTTAGATGTTAGATGATAGAAAATCAGAGAATTAACCTTTCCCTGCCTTTTCTTTACTTAACCTTGTCTTCGCTTAACCTCAACCTTTTCCCTTCGGGTGAGTAGGAGTAGGGGTAGGAGTAAGAACAGTGCGAGTGAAAGTGCGAGTGAGCGAAAGAAGGGAGTCAGGCCATTCCCTGCTTTGTTTCTGCTAATCACAAATTACAAGTTACGAATCACGGCCCCCCAGAGTGGGCGGTGGAGAGTGCGTGTGAAAGTGCGAGTGCGCAAAATCAGGGAGTTGGCCATTCCCTGTCTTTTTGTCACTCTTTCCCCATCACTCTTTCAGAGTGCGAATGTAGAAAAAACGGGAGAGGTCGTCCTCTCCCGTTTTCTTTCTGCAACTTAACCTTAACCTTGGTTTTTACTTAACCTTGGCTCCACTTGTCGGTGCTACTTTGCGTAGATATCTTGTACCAGTGTCAGGAGGCATTTCCAGAACACTTCGGTGCTCTTGATGCCCACCCGTTCATCCGGGGAATGGGCGCCCTCAATGGTAGGGCCAAAGGAGATGGTATCTATGCCGCCGCATTTTTCGCCGATGATGCCGCATTCCAGGCCGGCATGAATCGCTTTTACTTCAGGTTCGTAGCCCAGTGCTTTCTCAAAGGATTTTCTGGCGGTGGCGAGAAGGGGAGAATCCGGGTTGGGGGTCCAGCCGGGATATCCTTCGTCCTGAGAAATATCCGCACCCAGTACATCTGCCAATGCCCGGTGCATGTCCCCCTGCCAGTCAATGGCGGAGGCAATGGAACTGCGGTGGGAGCAGAGCAGCTGCAGGCTTCCGTGTTCACTGTGAACTGCGGCAAGGTTTGTGGAGCTTTCCACCAGTCCTTGCACCGCAGCGCTCATGTTCAGTACACCGAAAGGGAGTATCATAAGGGCGGAGAGGATGTCATCGGTGGACATCAGGTCAAACATAACCTCCGGGCGGTCGACACCGGAAACCACAAGTTCCAGCCCCGGTTCCACAATCTTGAATTCTGCCTGGAGGGCTTTGCCCATGGCATCCAGGGTGCTTTTTGCCAGTTCAACAGCATTTCGATTCACCAGGATGGTGGCGGTGGCTTCACGGGGAATGGCGTTGTGCTTGTCGCCGCCGTCAATGTGGGCGATGTTGAACACAACGGATTTACTGAGGGTATAGAGCGCCCGTCCCAGCAGTTTTACGGCGTTTCCACGGCCTTCATTGATGTTGAGGCCGGAGTGCCCGCCCCGAAGGCCGGTGAGTTTGACTTCCAATGCTTCCATTTCGAAGGTGCTGTCTTCTTCGCTCAATGGCAGCTCAATGTCAGAGTCCCGTCCGCCGGCACAACCGATGTAGATGGCACCTTCTTCTTCGGAATCCAGGTTCAGCATGATTTTTCCGGTGAGCATGGACGGATCCAGCGTAAAGGCGCCGGTGAGCCCGGTTTCCTCATCAAAAGTGCAGAGCAATTCCAGCCGGCCGGTTTTAATGTCCGGGTCTTCCAATAGGGCCATTCCCGCGGTGACGCCGATGGCGTTATCGGCGCCAAGGGTGGTGCCGTCGGCTGTGACCCAGTCCCCGTCAATCATCAGTTTCAGTGGGTCTTTTGAGAAATCGTGGACGGTTTCTTTGTTCTTTTCGCAGACCATGTCTACATGGCCCTGAATGATAATAGTTGGTTTGTTTTCCATGCCGGGGTTGGCTTTCTTGATTACCACGAGGTTTCCTGCCGCATCCCGCTTTACTTCCAGTCCTTTTCCCTTTGCCCATGATTCAATGTATTCCATCACTTTTTCTTCATGTTTGGAGCATCTCGGGATTTTGGAAATTTCCTCAAAATGATACCAAAGCCGCTCTGGTTTCAGATTTTCTGTAATTCTTGACACAAAGGCCTCCTTACTCAGTCTTGTATTGTTATTATGGAGTGTAAAAGTTTATAAATCAAGGTGAGATGCCGAAAAAACAGCGGCTCCTACCGGAAATGGAGTTTTTCTCCTTGCGAAACCCTCTTGTCTGACTTATAATCCCTTCTGGATGTGGGCGATTAGCTCAGCGGGAGAGCACTGCCTTCACACGGCAGGGGTCACTGGTTCAAACCCAGTATCGCCCACCATTTTTTTATCTTCTCCACGAATTAGTGAAATTCAATTTTCAATGTTTGCGTTTGATTGATGCCAGCAGCTTTTTCCATTTGACATTGCGGGTGGAAATTTTCAGCTTTCTGCCATAAAAGAGGTCATCTCCGATAAGGGCGAGGTGCTGATTCACGGGATTTCTTCGGATGTAGGCCCGGACAATGCGATGGATAGGGCTGTCAGGCTTGCTGAAAGGGCAGGAGCGGATACAGATGGCGCAGTCGGTGCCGATTTTACGCCAGAAGGTGTAGCAGTTCTCCTGATTAACGGACCAGTGGGCAAATCCCCTGGAAACCGGTTTGTCCCCGTGGCTGATGGCCCGGCTGGGGCAATTGTCCGCGCATTTTTTACAAATTTTGCAGAAATGCTCCATGTAATCGTGGTTACCGGTGCTTTCCGGTAGGTCAAAATCCACTGTCACTACAGACAGTCGGACAGAAGGCCCGTATACCTTGTGCATGAAAATCCCCATTCGGCCCACGTGGCCGAGTCCCGCTGCCTCTGCGATAGGCGCACAGATGACCTGGTAGTGGCCATCCACATGGGCAGTGGCGGAAATCCCCTGCCGGTGGAACATTTCTGCGGCAATGTGGGCAATCTTGGCGCTTTCCACGTAACAATGGGATGACTCCAGGATTGCCGGAAGAGTCGGGGCGTGGCGAATAAACCCATTTGACATCGGCACTACGAAAACAATGGCGGCCCGGTGATGGTTTTCCACCTTTTTTCCCCAGTTTTCTGCCTGGCGCCCTGCGACACTGTAAAGATGATGCTGTTGCAAGGCTGTCACCCCCACATCCACTGCCCCGTACTGAAAGGCAGCAATTCGCACAGCTTCCACCAGCTTGTCCGGTTCAACCGGTTCAACTGGGATTGGCACCTGGGGCCGTTGACTCAGGGGAGTGTAACTTCGATCCAGAAGGTCAAACGCAGAATCCGCTATTGAACCGACGTAGCGGTCATAAAATTTTGAACCCGGTTCTCCCAGCTCCGGCAGTTTCCATATTTCTTCATCCACTGTCTTTTTTTCCGGGTGCAACTGGTGGTAGCGATTCCCCAGTTCGGGATAAAATTTGAGATTCCCCCTGGCAAACATGTGGTTTCGCTCGTCAAACTGTTCGATTTTTCCGTTGTTGCTTTCCGGCAGCGCCGGGAACCACGGGAGCAGGGAGACGGCGATGAATGTCAGGAATAACCAGAACAGAACGTCCGTGACGAGTATTGTGACAGGATCGGTATGAAACAGCACAAGCAGAACACTCACGGCAATGAGCAGGGCTCCCCCTGATAGTGACAGCAGTAGACCCCGGGGAACCTGCTCCCGCCAGGCGGCATGCGCCATCATGAGCATGAAGACAGCTGATATAAGCAGAAAGAGAATCACAAATCCAAACATGACGCCCATTATAGCGAACCCTCCTTTTCCGTTCTACGGTAGCTTGAGGAAGATGTTTATCCCTGCCCTTTTCTTTTCCCTGGCATTTACAAATCACAAATCACAAGTCACAAGTCACAAGTCACAAGTCGCAAGTCACTGCGCTGCAGCGGCAGGCCGAAAGGCACGTTGCAATCCGGGGTCTTTTTTGCTTTAATGATAGCATCTCTTTGTGCTCATTTCATCACGGGAGGCGTGGATGGCGGTATTGAAAAGCCGGTTGAAGACAGACGCGGCAGATTTCAGGGAGAATGATGCGTTTAACCGCAAATTGGCGGCTGAACTGCGGGACAGGATTAACCAGGTGAAGCAGGGGGGGCCGGAAAAGGCCCATGCCAGGCTGAAACAGTTGAACAAGCTTGAAGTAAGGGAGCGAATTGACCTGCTTCTCGACGAGGACAGCCCATTCCTGGAGCTCAGTACCCTTGCGGGGGGCGATTTGTACGACGATGATGTCCCTGCCGGCGGCATTATCACCGGTGTGGGCCGGGTATCGGGACGGGAAGTGATGGTAGTGGCAAACGATCCCACCGTGAAGGGTGGATGTTACTACCCCATTACCGTGAAAAAACATCTCCGTGCTCAGGAAGTCGCAGCAGAGAACCGCCTGCCGTGCATTTATCTGGTGGATTCCGGTGGTGCTTTCTTGCCCAGACAGGCGGAAGTTTTTCCGGACAGGGAGCATTTCGGCCGGATTTTCTACAACCAGGCGCAGATGTCGGCAAGGGGAATTCCACAGATTTCTGTAGTGTTGGGATATTGCACAGCCGGTGGTGCGTACATTCCCGCAATGAGCGATCAGAGCATTATTGTGAAGGGAACGGGTACGATTTTTCTCGCAGGGCCGCCGCTGGTGAAGGCCGCAACCGGAGAGGATGTTACGGCGGAGGAATTGGGTGGCGCGGATGTCCATTCCCGGATCAGCGGGGTGGCGGATCATTTTGCCGAGAACGATGAACACGCGATCCTGATGGCGCGGGATGTGGTGAAATACCTGGGCCATCACCGACGGCATGCGCTGAAGTTGGAAACACCGGAAGACCCGCTGTATCCGGTGGAGGAGCTCTACGGCATTGTGCCGGTGGATCGCAGAAAGAATATGGATGCCTACGAGATTATTGCCCGTCTGGTGGACGGAAGCCGTTTTTTTGAATTCAAGAAGCGTTATGCCCCCACTGTTGTCACCGGGTTCGCCCATCTTTTTGGTATGCCTGTGGGAATTATTGCCAACAACGGCGTACTGTTTTCCGAAAGTGCCTTCAAGGCAACCCATTTTATTGAGCTTTGCACCACGGAGAAAATTCCCCTTTTGTTTTTACAGAATATCACGGGGTTTATTGTCGGGAAACAGTATGAACACCAGGGAATTGCCAAGGACGGTGCCAAGATGGTGATGGCGGTGAGCAATGCCAATGTACCGAAGATTACCCTGATGATGGGGGGATCTTTCGGTGCCGGGAACTACGGTATGTGCGGACGTGCCTACGACCCTCGCTTCCTGTTCATGTGGCCCAACAGCCGGATTTCGGTCATGGGGGGTGAACAGGCAGCATCGGTACTTCTGACGGTGAAAAAAGACCAGGTGGCAAGGGAAGGCAAGGCCCTGACCCCGGAGCAGGAAGCCGCCATTGTGGACCCGATTTTGAAGAAATATGACCACGAAGGGAGCCCGTACTACTCCACGGCGAGGCTATGGGACGACGGCGTCCTTGACCCGGCCAGTACCCGGGATGCCCTGGGGCTGGCGCTGTCGGCAACCCTGAACGCGCCCTTTGATAAAACCGACTACGGCGTTTTTCGCATGTAGGCGGGATATAGAAAATAATTTCCTGCTGAATCCTTAGGAGGAACCATGAAAACGATTCGAATCGGTAATGCAGGCGGCTACTGGGGGGATGACCCTGACGCCTTGAAATATCAGGTAACCGGCGGTGACCTGGATTTCATCACCATTGACTATCTTGCTGAAATTACCATGTCCATTATGAATAAACAACTGAGGAAGAATCCGGAGGCGGGATATGCAAAGGATTTTCTCGGCCATCTGGAACCGGTTTTTGAAACTGTGATGGAGAAGGGAATTCGTATCATTACAAATGCTGGTGGCGTAAATCCGCTGGCACTGGCTCGGGCTTTGGGGAAAATGGCAGCTGAGAAGGGTTTGAAACCGAAAATCGCGGTGGTGGACGGCGACAATATTCTCGATGACATTGACCATCTCTCCGATGAGGGAGTGGATTTTTCCAACATGGAAAATGGAGCGCCCTATAGCGAAATCCGGGGGCGCGTGTTGTCCGCCAACCTTTATTTCGGCGCCAGACCGGTGGTCAGGGCGTTGAAGGCCGGGGCGGATATTGTGATTACAGGGCGGGTCACCGATACCGGAATTACCCTGGCAGCCATGATGGCTTCCTTTGATTGGGCGGAAGATGATTACGACAAACTGGCAACCGGCATTGTGGCGGGACACATCCTGGAATGCGGCGCCCAGAGTACCGGCGGCAATTTCACCGACTGGCGGAAGGTCCCCTCCTTTGATGTGGTGGGCTACCCTATTGCCGAGATTTCCGAGGACGGCGGAGTGGTCATCACAAAGCATGAAGGTCTGGGGGGACTGGTGTCGGTGGACACGGTGAGGGAACAGCTTCTCTACGAGATGGGAGAGCCGAAAAATTACATCACCCCGGACGTTATTGCGGATTTCAGCTCTATTCAACTGGAAGCCGCGGGTGAAAACCGGGTTCGGGTTTTCGGTATCAAGGGTGCCGTTCCCACAGATTTGCTGAAGGTGTCCGTCGCCTACGAAGACGGCTTCAAGTCAGAGGGGACTATTATTATTTCCGGGCCCGATGCCAGGGAGAAGGCAGAAAAGTTCGCCGAAATTTTCTGGTCCAGGGTGGGAACAGATTTTGAAGATCATCTCACCGAGTACGTGGGCCTCAACGCCTGCCATCGCCATCTTGCCCCATTGAAAGAAAGCAATGAAGTGCTGCTTCGATTCGCGGTTCGGGACCACGACCGTTCAAAGTTCGAACGGTTCCGCCGGAAACTCCCGGCGTTGATTTTAAGCGGACCGCCGGCTGTTGCGGTGACCGGGGGGGCACCTCAGGTGCGAAATGTTGTCTCCTACTGGCCCGCACTGGTACCGCAGGACATTTCCACCTGGGAAGTGACCGTGTTTGATGGCGATGATGTCCTGTTTCATGAGACCGGCGGCTGGCCCAAAACCGGGGGAATGCCGGTTCCCGCTGCCATCGGGGAGTCAGGGGGCACAGTGCCATTTTCCACCGAAACAAAACGGGTTCCGCTGAAAGCCATCGCACTTGGCAGAAGCGGTGACAAAGGGGACATGTCCAACATCGGAGTCATTGCCCGGTCGGAACTGGCTTACCATTTTATCGGTACTGTGCTGACGGCAGAGCGGGTGAAAGAGATTTTCAGAGGCCTTGTCAAGGGAAAGGTGGAACGCTACCCTGTTTCCAACCTGCTGGCATGGAACTTCCTGCTCCATGAAGCCCTCGGCGGCGGCGGAACCCTGGGTTTGCGGATTGACGCGCAGGGGAAAACTCTGGCGCACGCCCTGATTGCTCAGGAATTTGATATTCCGGTGGACGTATTGGCATCGGTGGAGAGTTGACATGTTTCAGGCGATAAAATTGAAACAGCAGGGGCCGGTCTGGTTCCTGAACCTCAATCGTCCGGAAAAGCGGAACGCCATGGACGACGTGATGATGGACGAGATTATCCAGGTGCTCCTTGACGCGGAACGGGACGGGGTCCGTGTCCTTGTGATTTCCGGTTCCGGCAGCGCATTCTGCGCCGGTGCGGACCTCAATTGGATGCGGAAAATGAAAGACTACACCCTGGAAGAAAATGAAAGGGATTCTGCCCGGCTGGCTCGGCTGTACCGGGCACTCAGAACCGCCCGTCCGGTTACCATGACAGTCGTAAACGGCCCGGCCATCGGCGGCGCGGTGGGAATCGTGGCGGCTTCGGACATCGCGCTGGCAGTGAAAGATGCATCCTTCTCGTTTGGGGAAGTACGCCTTGGGATTATTCCGGCGGTGATTGGGCCGTACATCGTGGAGAAAACAGGGGTTTCAGTGTCCCGGTACTACATGCTGACAGGGGAGCGATTTGGAGCAGCCCGGGCAAAGGAAATCGGGTTGGTGCACAAGGTGTATGAATCGGTGGACGCATTGGAAGCCGGCAGGGATGAGGTGGTAAGAGAGCTTTTGAGCGGCGGGGTGACTTCCCAACGGAAAATCAAGCACCTCATGGATCACATCGTGGCTCCCCCGACACCGGAGCTGGAAGAGCTGACAGTGAAACTCATTGCCTCGGCCCGGGTTTCGGAGGAGGGGCAGGAAGGTATTCGGGCCTTTTTTGAAAAACGGCGTCCGTCCTGGTCGGAGGACTACAATGGTGACAATTGATCGGGTGCTGATTGCCAACCGGGGGGAGATTGCCCGCCGGATCGCAACGGCTCTTATTGAAAAGGAAATTATTCCGGTTCTGCCGGTAACGGAAAAGGAATGGCAGCAGGCGGTTCCGGTTTTCAAAGATTGCCGTATGGTGAAGGCTCCAGACAGCATCTACCTCGACAGCGAGGCGCTGGTAGCCCTCGCACAGGCGGAAAACTGTCAGGCTGTGCACCCGGGCTATGGCTTTCTCGCCGAAAATGCGGAATTTGCCGGCGCATGTGAGACCAACGGCCTTATCTTTATCGGGCCGCCGGCGCGGGCCATGGACCTCATGGGGCATAAAGAGCGGGCACGGGAAATCGCGAAAAAAGCGGACGTGTCGCCTGTACCGGGATTCTCCATTGATGGATTGAACGAGCTTGAAATCAAGGAAAGGGCAGAGTCAATCGGCTTTCCGGTGCTGGTAAAAGCAAGCCTCGGCGGTGGTGGTAAGGGAATGCGCAGGGTGGAGAGCCCGGAAGGACTGTTAGACGCCATCCGCATGTCAAAATCCGAAAGCAGCGCTTACTTCGGCAGTGACGAAGTGTTCGTGGAAAAATATATCCTGAAGCCCCGTCACATTGAAATTCAGATTTTCTCCTTCCCCGGAGGGCGTACCGTTTACGTGGGAGAACGGGAATGCACAATCCAGCGACGACACCAGAAAATCATTGAGGAAAGCCCTTCGCCTGTGGTGGACGAAAAACTCCGCCGTAAAATGGGGGAAGCTGCGGTTCGCATCGCTGACATTGTGGGATACGTCGGTGCCGGGACAGTAGAATTCATCGTGGATGAAGAACTGAACTTCTACTTCCTTGAAATGAACACCCGTATTCAGGTGGAACACCCGGTAACGGAAGAAGTATTCGGAGTGGACCTTGTGGCGTGGCAGATTGAAGAGGCACTTGGAATTGTGGAGGCCATCCCTCAGCAGAAACTGAAGGGTGCCGGCCATGCCATGGAATTCAGAATCTACGCCGAGGATCCGGCCCAGGGCTTTATGCCCTCACCGGGGAAAATTTTGCGTTACGTGGAACCGGCGGGGCCGGGAATCCGGGTGGAAAGCGCGGTGGCAGAGGGCAGTGAAATTTTTGCCGACTTTGACCCCATGATTGCAAAAGTGGTTGTGAAGGGCCATTCCAGGGAACATGCCATGGAACGTGCCCGGTTCGCGCTGGAAAACTTTGTAATCCTCGGCATTACCACAAACCGGGAATTTCTGATGCAGATTCTCTCTCATCCTGCATTTCAGGCCGGTGAGCTGGATACCGGGTTCATTGACCGTTACCGGGATGAACTGAAGAATGCCGTGGATGCGTCCATTGAGCCGGAGATCCTCCTCCTTGCCGCGAGTTTGCGAAACCCCACAGGGAAAGTGGCGCAAGGGTCGGTTTCCGTGGACGAAAACGGCTATTATCCGCCGGTAACCACCCGAATCCCATGAAGAAAGGAAAAAAGCATGACACGGATACTTTGGAACGAGCAGGAATTTGAGCTGAAAAACCTGAAACTGGAAAACGACATCCTTTCCGGCACAGTGAACGGGGAAACGATTTCCCTTCCCGTTGTCACCGACAAAACCGGCCGGATAATTTCCGCCGCAAATTCCGATGGCTTGCCCATGCCGGTTCTTGCCGCCACGAAAAGGGAGTACACCTTTGTCCAGTGGAAGGGAAAAGTTGAAAAAATTACTTTCAGCCGGGGCAGGGAAGGAAATGCCGGTGAAACCGAAGGGGACGGTAGTGTAACCGCCCCCATGCCCGGGAAAATCCTGGAACTCATGGCAAAAGCCGGTGACATTGTGGAAAAAGATCAGGTTCTGGTCCTAATGGAATCCATGAAACTTCAGGTAGAAATCCGATCTCCCATTGATGGGATTGTGAGTGGTTGCCCCGTTTCTGTCGGCGATATGGTGGACGGCGACAGCCTGTTGATGCAGGTGGATGCTGCAAAGCAGCAACAACAGTGAAAGTGAACGTGCGCGTGCGTGTGAAGAAAAGAATCGGGGAATTGAGCAATTCCTGTCCTTTCTGAATCTCGTGTGTTCTTTTTCTCTCTTAACGCAAACTCAAACTTGTCCCGATTTGTCTCCCAGAAAGAGATTGGCCAGTTGTACCCGGTTTCGAACACCCAGTTTACGGTAAATTCGGTAGGTGTGTGTTTTGACTGTCTGAACAGAGATAAAAAGAACATCCGCAATTTCGTTGTTGCTCTTTCCTTGACAGATTAACTGTACAATTTCATATTCTCGTGGTGTGACGCCACCTCTTCCAATGAGATCATCGGTTGTGGAGCGTTCCCGGCGACGAATCCGGGGCAGGGTACGGTCCAGATAGAGCAGGGGCCAGAGATCGCCGGCAAACCATGATGTCTGAAATGCGAGTAAAAGCAGGGGCGCAGTATGAAAAAAGGACAATGGCACGCGGACCAGTTCCAGAGCCAGCAGGATGAGGGCAGTCTTTCGGGCGAGAGTTTTTCTGTGGATTTCGCGCAGGTGCCGGGACTGAACCAGCACAGTTATCAATGCTGAAATAACCACAACGGCCCTTAGAGAACTGTAGCTGAGGACGAACCATTGGTTGGGAACAAGTGGTATTGGAAATGCGGGATGGGTAGACCGGTAGAGTGAAAGCCCGTTACACACAAATAATAACCCCGCCAGAAGGACGAATAATACGGAAAATACCGGGGACGGCCTGCGGTTGATCAAAGAGAGTACCATCGCGAAGAACAGGAATAGGACTGAGATTAACAGCGGTACGGACAGGAAAGGAAACAGCAGGTGGACAGCAGTCGTGGCGCTGTTCTGGTCCTGTGTGAGTGGCAGCATGGATTCAGCCAGCTCAGGGGCCATCAGTGCAAAAAAACCATAGAACAGTGAAAAAACCAGATAGAACAGGTACATTGCGGCAAGGGGTTCCCGAGTCCGTTGCTGGAGTCGTACGGCAAGGCCGACCGCTCCCAGTGCCGCTCCTATGAGAATGATGTCTGTTGCTAATTGAATCAGAAGATTCATTTATCCTCCCGGACCAAACCTGTTCAGTAAAACGTTCAAGTATTACCTTATGTTTTCATTTTACGACAAAATATGCAATTTCTCTGTCATACCAAAGTTGCAATTTGCAGAAATAATGCTTTCTCGGGATGGTCAAAACGGGAAAGGGAGACATAATGTGGTCAGGTAGATAAAACTGTCCGAATCCGATTCGGACAGGCAGGAGGCAAAAATGAACAACATGCAGCACGAAGAAAACTGGACACTTCCCGAGGCAACGGTGAGCGGATCGTATGCTCATGGCTGGGATACATCGAAGCGGTTTTTTCTGGAACTCTTTATTCTGGTCATCATTCTCAGCGCCGCGGCTATTCCAATGGGCATTGCCAATGAACCCAGTGGATTTCACTCAGCCGGAACGGCGTTTCTGAAGCTCTTTGGTTTCGCGTACTGGCTGCTCCTGTATGCCGCGATTAACTATGGTGTGCTCTGTGGGTTTGTGCGTGGAGCCAGGGGCGAAACTCCCGAGGTAAACGATATCTTCAAGGTGACAGACAACTATGTGAATGTTGTACTGGCCAACCTGGTGACAACTGTGATTATTGTCATTGGCTTCATGGCGCTGATTATCCCCGGTATCTATTTTGCCTGCAGACTGGCATTTGTCCCGTATCTGGTTGTGGAGCGCAAGATGGACGTTGTACCGGCTTTGAGAGAGAGCTGGGATATGAGCCAGGGAAAGGCAGGAACGGTATTTCTAATGGGACTGACCGCTATCCCGATTGCCCTGCTGGGTCTTCTGATGTGTGGCGTCGGCATCCTGTTCTCACTGGTCTGGATTCATACCGCATTTGCTTCTCTGTATGTTGCCCTGGCCCCAGTCAGGGAAACGACTATTTCACCTGAGATTCCTGTCCCATCCGTTTCGGACGATTCAACAAGAGAGGCGAGTGATACGCAGGAAGTGAAAGAAGTCAAAGAAAGGTAAAAGAGTAAGAAAGGGAGTAAGCAAAGCGAAGGATGAAGGAAAGTCCCAAGACTGACATAAGAACAGTGTAAGTGAGTGTGCGCGAGGGAAAGACAGAAAAATACCCCTGCCTTTTTTATATCTTGTCTTGACTCAACCTTGCCTTCTACTCAACCTCAGCCTTGTTCTGTCGGCAAAGCCGCACAGAACATCTCCCCA
>QMQE01000063.1 GCA_003650445.1 Acidobacteriota bacterium
TTAGATTATAGGTGTTGGATGTTAGATGACAATCAGGGAAAATCAAAAGACAGAGAACGGTCAACTCCCTTCTTTCACCCACTCGCACTTTCACTCGCACTGTTCTTACCCCTACTCTAAGGAGTAATATTTCAGGGCACAAAAAAAGAGGGGACTGGTGTCCCCTCTTTTCTAAATGGCAGGTTAATTAGTTAATGCTGTCCTTCAGTTGCTTTCCAGCTTTGAATTTAACAACCTTGCGGGCGGGAATCTTGATAGCAGCGCCGGTCTGGGGGTTTCTGCCGGTTCTTGCATCACGATGGGAAACTTCAAACGTGCCAAAGCCCACAAAAGAAACTTTATCTCCTGATTTCAGAGAATCACCAATAGAATTGATGATGCCATCCAGCACAGCCTGCACTTTGCCCTTAGGCAGTTCGGTCTCTTGAGCGACTTTCGCAATCAGTTCAGTTTTGTTCATTAAAAACTTCCTCCTTTTTATTTGAGGGTAAACCCCCGTAATTCTAAGTTCGAATTAACTTCACTATGTTATTTAGATTTGATTCTTTTGTCAACAAAAAACCTTCTAAAAACCTTCTAAATTCCCCGTAAAATCGGGCTTTTCTCTGAAAGCCGTTTGGTAAACAGGAACACAGGGTAAATGAAGGCACTTTTTTGTTAATGCGAAGTCTGATAGTTGGACAAAAAATAGCGAAACTGTTTAATTTAAAAACAAGGTGTTTTTAGCCGTTCACAAGTCCTGATTTTCTGAAATCCGGAGTTCGCCATTCACAAACATGAGTTCCCGTTGATGTTTCCCTGTGCGATAAATCCATGTTTCCTTTTTTTTACTGACCTTCAGTTTTTCATCCGGTTCACCGAGCGCCGTCAGAACCTGGTTTTCATGCATCCCGTCCATGAGGTCTCCAGCAATTGCGTATGCCCAGTAAAAGTCATAGGAAGCGGGAACTCCAGCCTTCAGATCCCTGGTTGTGAACCTGGAAAAGAAGGCGTGAATGGCGTTGCAGATGTTGTTTACAGCTCCGAGGAATGGAACAGATACCTTATGTGTTACACCCTTTTTATCTGTCAAATCCACGACAAGGGTTTTCATTTCACGAATAGAAATATAAGCAGCGCTGATCATGAAGGGCTGGAGATTTTTCAGCTTTTCAGTATTATTGTCCACCGAGGCAATGGGATTGCCCATTGTTTTTCCGTGAAGGCCTTCCAGAGATTCAGTCAGTACTCCTTCAAGGATGGCCTCTTCGTATCGACCCGTAGAATGAACCTTATGCCATTTTTTATCCCTTTTGTTATATGCGTGGGCATTCAGAGTTACGGTGAGAACCCGGCCTTTTAAGGCAGCTTTCAGCTGAATTTTTTCCTTTCTCCATTTTGGCCGGTGGAGGGCGGGAAATTCACCGATTCTTGGCGTTTTTCGTTTGAGTTTAAAGGTTTTGAACTCTGTGGAAATTGTCGCTGCCGCGGGATTACTGTTGATTTCCCTGAACTTGAGTTCTTGTTTAGCCGTAGCGGAGAAATGTTTCTGAAGAATGGAGAATATGTGTTGCGATGAAGGGCCTTTCGGAACCTCACAGGAAATGTCCTGAGAGAAAACAATTTGAAGATGAACACAGCTTAAGAGTAACGTGAATATAAGGAATTTTTTCATACTGATTCTCCTCTGAAATACGTAAATGTGGATTTTATAGGGATAGCGTCTGCCTATTTCATTTTTTCTTTCATTTCATTGATGGCTTCTTTCAACCCGACAAAGATTGCACGACCGATGAGGGAATGGCCGATATTGAGCTCTTCAACCTCCGGGATAGCGGCCACCGGGCCAACGTTTCGAAGATTGAGCCCATGGCCTGCGGCTACCCGAAGCCCGGTTTTGTGGGCATATCGCGCCGCATTTCTCAGCTTTTCCAGCTCCAGAATATGCTGCTCTTCACCTTTGGCATCCGCGTAACGCCCTGTGTTCAATTCGATGATTTCCACACCCAGTCTGGCACATGCTTTTATCTGTTCGTTGGAGGGGTCCACAAAGATGCTGATGTGGATGTCCTGGTCGTGATAATCCTGAATCAGAGGTTTCAGTGTTTTACTGTGAAGAAGGACATCCAGGCCACCCTCGGTGGTTACTTCTTCTCGGCGTTCCGGGACGAACGTGACACTATAGGGCTTGATTTCGCAGGCAATTCGGAACATTTCCTGGGTGGGGGCCATTTCAATGTTCAGGCGGGTTTTGCAGATCTGGGCCATAATGCGGATATCCCGCTCCTGCATATGGCGTCTGTCTCCCCTCAGATGAACTGTAATGCCGTCCGCACCGGCAGATTCGGCAATTACGAGGGCATGAACCGGATCCGGCTCATCTATCTTTCTGGCTTCGCGTACGGTAGCGACGTGGTCTATATTTACGCCGAGTCTTGTCATTGAGTCCTCCTGTTTTTGAAGAAATTGGCAATTTTCGATGCGATTTCTTCATTCTGTTCTTCCGAAGGTGATTCTATCAAAATTCTGAGTAGATTTTCAGTCCCTGAATATCTTGGAAAGATTCTTCCTTTGCCGTCCATCCCAATTTCCAATTTTCTGATGAGAGGAATGAAGCCCTGGATTGCCTTCAATGGAATTCGTTCCGATACCGGGAAATTCAGAAGAGTCTGGGGCATCATGGGATAGGATTCAAATATGTCAGAAAGGCTGATGTTTTCAGTTGAGAGAAGTTCCAGAACCTGAAGAAATACGGCAAATCCATCTCCGGTAAAATTCAATTTGTCCAGAATTATGTGCCCGGAGGTTTCTCCTCCCAGTGGCGCATTGTGCCGATCCATCAATTCCCGGACGAAGCGATCTCCGACGTCACTGCGATGAAAGGCAGATCCCCTCTGTTCTGAAAAACGGGCAACGGCTTCGTTGGTCATCACCGTACCGACAATGTTGTGTATATTCAGGGAGTCTGCCAGAAACATCAGGATATGGTCACCGGTAATCAGACGTCCCCGGCTGTCCTTGAAGAGAATTCGATCGCCGTCGCCGTCCAGTGCTGCAGAGTTCGCTTCCATTTTGGCTGGTTGTGCAGCCCCGCAATTCAGATTGATGTTCCGCCCGTCGGGCCATACATTGAAAGTTTCAATGGGAGTTTTCAGGGTTTGATTCACAAATCGAAGGAGGTTGGCACCGGCTCCATTTGCACAGTCAATGGGAAATCGGACGCGGATGTTTTCCGGTGGTATCAGTGAAAAAAGGTGTGTTGTGTAATGGGCCATAAGCTCTTCTGAAGACGGCGAGTGACCCTGTGTGTCGGCAAGTGTGTCTTCAATTGGATTCTGGATGGGAGATTGTCCCGGAATTTCATATTCAAGTTGTGTCTGCAGGGAAGTGGAAATCTTTCGGCCGTGCCCGTCAAAAAATTTAAATCCATTATCAGTGTAGGGGTTGTGCGAAGCCGTAATCATTACACCACCTGAAAAATCCATGCTGGAAACGCAATATGCCAGGACCGGCGTTGGGAGAATTCCCCCGTGAACCGGATTCGCGCCACCGGTTGCTAACCCCGCATAAATTGCTCCGGCCAGGGCGGGGCAGGATTCCCGGGTGTCCATTGCGATAAGGATTTGTTTCCCCGGATGGTGGGACGCAAATGCCATTCCTGCCCGGAATGCCAATTCAGGTAGTATGGGAAATTCACCTGCCTTTCCCCGGATGCCATCTGTTCCGAAAAGCCGCGTGGACATTCAAAATACCCGTACGTTGACCATTTCAGGTGAGGTTTTCAATTCGATACTATTGAGGAGCCTTTCCGAATCCTTGGATTCATATTGAATCCGGGGGGAAATTACGTAATCTTCTTTTCTTGATGATAAGCCGCTGCAGTCTACAATTACGCGAAAGTTTTTTCTCTTCAGCTTCTTGATAAGTGAAAATGGCCCGACGGCAATTACATTGATTCGACTGGGATTTACCCAGGTTTTTGACTGTTGGTGAATCAGCGTGACCTCCACTCTGCGGAAGGATTGGGTTTTGGTTTGTTCTCCTATGGTCACTGTGATGCTGACACTGGAGTCTTTTGTGAGCTTCAGGTAATCTGATTTCAGTACAACAAATCCTTTGGTTGTGAGAGATGTCGATCTGCCGGTTACATCGATTGGTTCAGTGGTCAGATAATCACGTTTCTGGAATTCGGAAGCAGGCCCTTCAAGCTCAAGCGCCGGAGGATTTGCCTGTATCTTTTTGATTTCGAAGCCGTCGGCGGTATTTCCTACTATTGTAGGTTTGACTGGCAGTAGCTTTTTTAGCTTCCGTTCAATTCTGAATTGAACGGTGTTGGGCGTAATCCCCACCACTTGGATACCCTTGGGGCGATGAATCATGTGTTCTGTAAGGGGAATTGAGTGTACGCCAAAGGCTTTGTTCCCGAGGTCGATTGAGACATAAAGGTCTTTCGGTTCCAATTTTCGTACAGCCTTTTCCGGGCCCCGCAATTGTACATTGACCTCGTAAAAAACGTCTTCCATTAAAATGATATTATCGGTAATATTCTCAAAATAAATGGGGACAGTGAACGCCTTGGTGACCATCTTAATCTCCCTGGAGCCACTGATATATGCCCACAGTGCAAAGCCGAGAATAAGAGACAGGATGCGCAACCACATTTTTGATGTTTTGCTACTACTCATTTCCCTTCTCCTCAGAGCGTTTCTTCAATTTTCCCCACAATGCAAGGAGCCTGGATTGGGGTGCGTTCTTAAGGTCCATCTTCAAAAGTCCTTCAAGATGGCGTGTCATACCTTCCAGGGATGTGTCTTTGTAATGCATGATCATTCCGTTCTTGGCAAAGGAAATTTTTCCGGTTTCTTCTGACACAATGACGGACACACAGTCGGTTTCTTCCGTGATTCCCACACCGGCACGATGACGAGTTCCAAAATGCGGGGGCAGGTTGGGGTTACCGGAAAGAGGGAGCAGGCAGCCAGCTGCGGCAATGCGGTCTTCAATGATGATGACGGCACCGTCGTGGAGCGGTGTCTTGGGTTCAAAGATGTTGATGAGCAGGTCATAGCTGATTCTCGCATCCATTCTAATACCAGTTTCAATGTGATGGCCGAGGCCTTGAATCTGCTGAAGAATAATCAAAGCACCTTTCCTTTCATGTGAAAGAATTTCAGCTGCCTTGACAATTTGTTCAATACCGGCTTCTCCCCGGGTGGGGGTGTTGAACTGCAGAATGGGATTGGTTCCCATCCTGGCGAGAATTTTGCGGATTTCATTCTGGAACAGCACAATAATGGCCACGGGCAGGAAAGCAATGGTATAGTCGACCATTGTCTTTACCGTAATCAGCCCCATGATGCCGGATACATAGCTGATAAGTAATAATGAAATGATACCGATAAGCATCTGGACGGCGCGGGTGCCACGGATCAGGACCAGCAATTTGTAGATGACAAAAGAAATCACCACAATATCAATGATGTCAATAATTCCGGGTATCCGGAATGGCAACCATCCCAAATTTACCACCGCCTTGCCTCCTGGGGTTTCTGCGTGCATAAAATAAATTCAGGCAAAAAGCCTTCATGTAGTAAATTTTAGCAGAGAAAATGCGATAAAAGTGAAAAAAAAATTGAAAATTTAAAATTCTTGCCTATATTTTATCTTTGCAATGGTTTTGCGTTGTGTTACAAGTAATGTTTGTGTTTTGTGCCACAGGAGGTTCGGTATTGAGTAATCTCAACAAAGACAAGTATCTGGATATTAAGAATAAGGGAAAAGAAAGAGGCTATCTTCTCATTGATGAAATCAATGAAAGCCTGCATGATGAATCAACTTCCGGAGCTGAAATTGATGAACTTTTCCTTGAATTGGGATCCATGGGAATTTTTATTGTCGATTCTCCCGACAAAGTAAATGAGAAAGAATTGGCTTCCCGCAGCCAGGTAAAGGCAGATCGGGAAGAAGCGGCAGAAACGAATCAGCTGGAGCCCGGAGACATGGATCGTGCCAACGATCCGGTGCGTCTCTATCTGAAGGAAATGGGTAATGTGCCGTTGTTGACCCGGGAACAGGAAATCTTTTACGCTAAACAGATTGAGATGGGAATGAAGACGATGCTGAAAGCCCTTTCCAGAATGCGCATCGTTATTCCGTATCTTCTGCAGCTGGGAGATTTGATTGAAGAGAAGCCATTTCATTTGAAAGAAGTTCTGGATCTCAGCGACGCAGATGGAACCTCTGAAAAAACACTGGAACAATTGGAACATGGATTGCAGATTTTTCGTTCAATTCGTCAATGGGAAGCGGAGCTGAGAGAAATGCTCGACACTTCAAGGAATCTTACAGAAAAGGATGAAATTACTAAATCCAATCGGAAAATCGCGAAACAGAAAGCCAGAATTTCCCGTGAAATCAGAAAACTGCGGTTGAATTTCCATCATATGAACACGATGATAAACCTGGTGACCCGAAGATACAAGGAAATGGTCGCGCTGGAGCGTAGCCAGGATAAGCTTGAGGGGAAAATAAAAAACCCGGCTCTGGCAAAACTGCGGCCCAAATACATGAAACAATTGAAGCAGATGAAAACACGCTCCAACGAGCTGATGCATTCCCTTGGTACAGACATGGAGACATTCAAGCGAAATTACCTGCTTTTGAAAAAGGGTGAGCATGAGACCGAGAGCGCTAAAGACGAGCT
Source organism: Acidobacteriota bacterium (assembly GCA_003650445.1). Lineage (GTDB taxonomy): Bacteria > Acidobacteriota > Holophagae > Thermotomaculales > Thermotomaculaceae > UM-FILTER-49-7. The sequence goes on from QMQE01000063.1 coordinate 6,683, forward strand.
CATTGAGTCCAACCTCCGACTGGTTGTTTCCATTGCGAAGAAGTATACCAACCGTGGCCTGCAGTTTCTGGATTTGATTCAGGAAGGAAATATCGGCCTGATGAAAGCGGTGGAAAAGTTTGAATACCGCCGGGGCTACAAATTCTCCACCTATGCGACATGGTGGATTCGTCAGGCCATTACCCGTGCCATTGCAGATCAGGCGCGAACCATCCGGATTCCAGTTCACATGATTGAAACCATCAACAAAGTGGTCCGGGTGTCCCGTCAGCTTGTTCAGGAATTTGGGAGGGAACCGACGCCGGAAGAAATCGCCCGTAAAATGGACCTCCCACTTTCCAAGATTCGTAAGATTATGAAAATTTCCCAGGACCCCATTTCACTGGAAACGCCCATCGGGGAAGAAGAAGACAGCCATCTCGGAGACTTTCTCGAGGACAAGAAAAATACTTCTCCGGTTCAGTCTGTCATTGAGCAGAACCTCAGGGAGTCCGTGTTTGATGTACTGGAATCCCTTCCGGATCGCGAAGCAAAGGTATTGAAGATGCGTTTCGGGCTGGTTACCAATGGGGAACACACACTTGAAGAGGTCGGGCAGATGTTCGCGGTAACCCGCGAGCGTATCCGCCAGATTGAGTCCAAGGCATTACGGAAACTCCGCCATCCATCCAGGAGCCGGAAACTGAAAGCATTTCTGGAAGGCAGCCGGTAGAAGTGGCAGTGAAACAGGTTCGGATTATCGGGGGCGGCCTTGCCGGTTGTGAGGCCGCCCTTTTTTTGGCCAAGCACGAATTTTCCGTCACCCTCTACGATATGAAACCGGAGAAATATACCGAAGCCCACAGAGCGGATACCCTTGCGGAACTGGTCTGTTCCAATTCCTTCCGTTCCGACAGTCTGGCCAACGCAGTGGGGCTTCTAAAGGCTGAAATGCGGTTGCTGGGCTCAGCCGTGATGGAAGCTGCGGACAGCACGAAGATACCGGCTGGCTCCGCTCTCGCTGTGGACCGGGCTAAATTTTCCGGCCACCTGACTGAAAAGGTAATGAATCATCCGAATATCCGGTTCATTTCAAAGGAAGTAACGGAGTTTGACCCGGATGAACCGGGGGTTTTCACTGTTCTGTCGCCGGGCCCATTGGTGAGCAAGGGCTTGTCCGTTTTTCTGCAGAAATTGACCGGTGAAGAACATCTGAATTTCTATGATGCAATTGCGCCGATTATTTCAAGGGATTCAATAGATGAATCGAAGACATTTATGGCATCCCGTTACGACAAGGGTGGAGCGGATTATCTCAACTGTCCCATGGATAGAAAAACTTATCTGAGTTTTTACAAAGAGCTGATTGAAGCGGAAACAACCAAGCTCCATGGATTTGAAAAGGACAGAAAACTCTTTGAGGGATGCCTACCGGCTGAGGAGATTGCACGACGGGGAGAAGACGCCCTTCGTTTCGGCCCCCTGAAGCCGGTGGGACTGCGCCATCCGGAAACCGGCGAAGAGTTCTACGCTGTGGTTCAGCTGAGGAAGGAGGACAGGGAAGGGCGGTATTTCAACCTCGTTGGCTTTCAGACCCACCTGAAACAGGGAGAACAGCGCCGGGTATTCCGCATGATTCCAGGCCTGGAAGCCGCGCATTTTGAGCGCTACGGAAGCATGCATCGAAACACGTTTATCAATTCTCCGGAATTGTTAAACTTCGATTTCTCAATGAAAAAGTACCGGAACCTCTTTGTTGCGGGGCAGCTTTCCGGAGTGGAGGGCTACCTTGAATCCGCTGCTTCCGGCCTGATTGCCGCAATTTTCATCCTGTTCCGTGAAAAGGGTATGGAAACCTCGTTTTTCCCTGAGAAAACGATGCTGGGGGGCCTTTCCCGCCACGTTTCCATGCCAAATGCCCAGTTTCAGCCATCCAACGCGATTTTTGCCATGGTTCCGGCACCGGAACAGCGTATCCGGGGCGGCCGACGGGCAAGGCGGGAATACCTGTCAACCCGGGCATTGGACTCCTTGAAAGAATACCTGACAGAAAATCCCTTTCTGCAGCAATAAAAAAAGGGCCGCAATCTGCGGCCCGTATTCAGTAAACAATCAACATTACTGTTTTTGCGGTTTACACCAGCGGTTCATCCAGTCAATGACGGATTTGTGCCAGAATTTGCTGTTAACCGGTTTCAACACCCAGTGGTTCTCATCCGGGAACACGATGAGTTTGGAGGGAATGCCTCTGCGCTGCAGCGCGTTGAAGGTAGACAGCCCTTCGGACAGGTTTACCCGATAATCATGGCCGCCGTGGATCACCATCATCGGTGTTTTCCAGTTTTTTACATAGCGTGAGGGGGACCATTTTTCGTACAGTTTCGGGTTCTGGAAAGGAGTGCCGCCGAATTCATATTCCGGGAACCAGAGTTCTTCGGTGTTGTAATAAGAAGAATACTGGTCAAAGTCTCCGTCGTGATTGATGAGGCAGACAAATTTGTTCGGGGCATTTCCGGCAATCCAGTTGATCATGAACCCGCCGAAAGACGCGCCCAGTGCTCCCATCCGGTTTTTGTCCACAAACTTGTAGTTGTTCACGACATAATCCAGGCCGTCCATCAGGTCATGGAAGGGTCGGTCCCCCCAATGCTTTTCGATGGCTTCCCGGAACTTGTCACCGTAACCAGTGCTGCCCCTGAAATCTATAGCAACAACAACATAGCCCTGTGCCGGTAGAATCTGCAGATTCCAGCGGTAGTGGAAGTTATCTTCCCAGGAGCCTTGCGGGCCGCCATGGATGTAAAAGGCCAGCGGATATTTCTGCCCCTCCTTGAAATTGACGGGACGAAGGAGCCAGCCGTGAACGCGTACATTGTCCCGGTCGGTGAACCAGAACTCTTCCGGTTCGCTGAAGGCGACAGCTTTGACCCGTTCGTCGTTGAAATGGCTGATTTTTGTGGTTTGCGCGGTTTTGAGGTCGAATTTGTATACCTCTGTGGGAGCCACCAGGCTGTTTTGCGTGAAAAAGAGATGATTCCCGTTGCATAAAAGGCTGCTGTTGGTGTGTTGGGAAACCAGTTCAGTAATTTTGTTTGTTGCCATGTTCATATCGAAGATACGGAAATGCGCTTCCTTGTCCGCGATAAAATACATATCCTTCCCGCTGTCCGAGAGAATCATGCCGGATGGGGAATACTGGAAGTTTTCAGTCAGATTGACTGTTTTTCCGGTTTTGAGATTCCGGCGCATCAGGCGGAACCGGTCTGCCTCATAGCCTGGAATCTGCATCGCGAGGTAGTAGATATAGCGGCCGTCCGGCGAATAAAGGGGGGAAGAATCCCAGGCCCTGTTGGCCATTGTCAGGTTTGTGCGGGTTTTGGATGCAAGGTCGTAGGCATACACGTCAAAGTTGGTTGTCCACGCACGATCACGGCCCAGTTTTGTGGTAAACGCGATGGTTTTTTCATCCGGAGACCAGTTGAATTCGTCCGGCCCGCCGAAGGGTTCAGAGGGACAGTTTCCGTTCATTCCCTCCATGACATCCACCGGCACGCCGCCTTTCACGGGCATGTAGAATACGTGGTTCCATTTGCCGTTTTCCCACTTGTCCCAGTGGCGGACAAAGAGTTCGGTGTATACCCTGGCGGAACATTTGCTCTCGGCTTTCTTTTTGTCCCGTTTCGCGATTTCACAGAGCTTGGAGGTTTCCGGATAGACCTCTGTTGTGAATGAAAAATAGTTGCCTTTCGGGGACAATTTCAGGTTCCCGATTGAAACCGGAAAATGGGTCACCTGCCTGGCTTCTCCCCCTTCCATGGACAGGGCGAAAATCTGTACCGTTCCGGTTCTTGAGGACAGGAAATAAAGAGTATTCCCGTCTTTCGAGAAAATAGGGTTGAAGTCTGCAGCGTTGTTGTTGGTCAGTTGCCGCATGTGGCCGGTTGCCGTGTCAATAAGGAAAATATCCGCGTTTCCCCGATTGGCTTCAAGTGAATATTCTGATGCCACAACCGCAATCTGCTTTCCATCAGGGGCAGCCGCGATTGAGCCCACCCGCTGCATGGAAATCATGTCATTAAACGTAAAGGGATGGCCGGCCGCAAACAGGGGAAGCGCCAGTCCCGAAATAAGAAGAAAAAACAGTTTTTTCATATGTCCTCCCGGATATTTTTGACAGGGCTGATTATAGCATAGTGCTGTGTTACAATACCCCCGCCCGAAAGGGGAGGATTAATATGGAAATCACTGGAATAATTATCGCAAAAAATGAGGCTAAATATATCACCAAAGCTATCGAAAGCCTTCTTTCGGTATGTGAAAGAGTTATTGTTGTGGATTCCGGTAGTGATGATGGAACCCATAAGCTCGCGGAGCAGGCCGGGGCAAGTGTCGTTTTTCATGAATGGGAAGGATTTAAAGGCCAACGACGTTTCGCTGATACAGTGGTTGAAACCGACTGGGTGCTGGTTCTCGATGCCGACGAACGATTGTCTGCTGGCCTGGCATCGGCAATATTGAAGCTTAAAGAAAAACCGGATACATCTGAAATCCATGCGTATTCACTGCAACGCAATCTCCATTTCATGGGAAAGTGTTTTCGGAACAATTTTCTCACTTCTGAATGGAAAACAAGACTTTACAATCGAAAATATTGCAAATGGGTTGGAGGGAGCGTTCATGAGACAGTGTCTGTCAATGGGAAAACCGGGAAAATTCCCTATTCGATTGATCATTATCCCTTTGAAAATCTAAAAGATGCAAAAGAAAAACTCCGGCTCTATGGAGAACTTAAGGCACAGGACAAATATAAGCGGGGAAAACGGGTCGGATTTTTCGGCATCTTGCTGCACATCATAATTACCTTTCTGAAAAAATATATCTTACAATGTTATTTCCTCGGTGGGACACCGGGGCTGATTCTGTCCTGGCTGGAAACCGATTACACGGCGATTAAGTACATGAAATTATATGAATTGAACCACTCTGATAAAGACAAGGAGAAAAACAATGACGCAGAATAATCTGAGCTGGGAAACATCTGTAACAAAAATTGAGCCCAATAAAATTCAGCTGCGGGGCTACCCCATTGACGAACTCATGGGGAAAGTACCGTTTGCCTCTGCTGTTTACCTTGCGTTGAAAGGGGAACTTCCCACCCCGGCAATCGGACGGCTCATGGACATCATGCTGGTATCCAGCGTGGATCACGGGGCAACGCCGCCGTCCACCCTCACGGCCCGTACCGTGGCATCCACCGGAGCGCCGCTGAACGCCTGCATTGCCGCCGGTATCCTTGCCATCAACAAATTTCACGGCGGTGCCATTGAAAACTGCATGCACTTTGTTAAAGAAGTTGTCAAAACTGCGGATTCCGACGGCATCTCACTGGAAAAAGCCGCATTGAAGCTGGTTCGGGAAA